>JBBKWS010000026.1:0-6700 GCA_037969075.1 Bdellovibrionales bacterium
TTTTCTTTTAGTTGTTTTGCCATTTCAACAAATTGCTTAGTTCCACTTTTTGCAATGGTACCAATGTTCTCGATGACCTCTTCTTTAGTCATCCCAATTCCGTTATCAATAATTTTTAAAGTTCTTGCTTTGGCATCAGGAATTATTTTAACAAAATACTCATTGTTTGGAGCGGCCAAATCTGTTTTTGAAAGAGATACGTATTTACGTTTATCAATAGCATCAGATGCGTTTGATACTAGCTCTCGTAAGAAGACCTCTTTGTTTGAATACACCGAGTGAATCATCAAATCTAAAACTTTTTGAATTTCCGCTTGGAAACTGTGTTTTTCTGCCATGTTTTCTCCTGTGAATATGTACTACTAGCTAATATGTTGTTGATTGGTCTTTTGGCAAGCCTTTTGGGCCATTTTTTTTATATCTTTTACATATATGGGGTGTTAGCATGTTAGCAAAAAAGGAGAACATATGAGCCTTAAAGTAGGTAAAGATAAAGTTGTTGAACTAGCTTTTAAGTTATTAGATGGAGAAAAAAGCGTGATCGATTCTGCTGAGCGCTCAGCTCCTATGCCTTATATCCATGGCTTGGGCCAACTATTGCCCGCTGTTGAACAGGTACTAGATGGTAAAGAGTCCAATTTCTGCACTACGCTGCAGTTAAGAGCTGATCAAGCCTACGGCCCATACCACAAAGAGCTGGTAGTTGAGCTGCCTCGTGAGCATTTTCCGCAAGATGTTGAACTAAAAGAAGGCATGGCTTTTAATACCTCTGGCCCTAATGGCGAACCTATTGTCGTAGAGGTTACAAAGCTTGAAGCTGACAAGGTAACAGTTGATGGTAATCACCCACTCGCTGGGGTGGATTTAGAGTATTTCTTAGAAGTAGTAAGTATTCGTGAGGCTACAAAAGAAGAGTTAGAGCATGGACATGTGCATTCTTCGGCTTGTGGTAGTCACGATAAAGACGACGGACACGTACACTAAGAGATTGTAAATAATATTCAATGCATTGTAGCGGCTACCTCTAATCATATTCTAACTCTGGTTACATTGACTTTTTCTCTAGGTTTTTTAAAGATGAGGTCAATTGTTCTTTGAAAGATATAAAGGGAGGCCATAGTGATGCTACTCACAGTAAACCGCCAGATCAAAGCAAAGATTCGAAAGAATCAGTGCCCCCTTGTATGTAGTAAAAAGCGCCCAGTGGCGCTTTTTTTATTTCTGAGGGATTCACTATGTGCGGAGTAATGGCTTCTATCGGAAAGACCGCGCTTCAAGATGTGTATTACGGCTTGCAGCTTTTACAACATCGTGGACAAGATGGTTTTGGGATTTATGCCTATGGTCCTCAAGATGAACTCAAGGTAAAAAGAAAAACACTGGTCAATCAATGGCCCTATTCTGATGCCTTTAATATTGATGTGGCTATTGGTCATAATAGATACTCTACAATTGGTCTGTCTAAAGAAAGTGATCTGCAGCCATTTTCAAATAAAAAAGTAAGTTTATGCCATAACGGCAATATCACAAATTTTTTAGAAAGAAAGCGTGCGCTAAAAGAACAAGATTATAACTTCACCTCTAATAATGATGCTGAAATATTACTAGCATATTTTTCGACTGCTGAAACGCCTAATGATATACGCGAAGGCGTTAAGAATATATTTTCTGAAGTGCAGGGTTCATACTCGGTGGTTGCTACGCATGGCAAAGATACTATTTTTGCATTTCGTGACCCGTTCGGTATTCGTCCTCTGGTTTTTGGTAAAAAAAATGATGGCTATGCCTTCGCCTCTGAAACCCATGTACTAGAATTTTTAGGTTATACAGAAATTACTGAAGTAGAGCGTGGAGAATTACTGGTTATTAAACAAGGTAAAATTCTTATCAGAGAAATCATCCAGCAGGAGTCTTTAAAATCTTGTATGTTTGAGTGGGTTTACTTTGCTGGAGTTGAGGGCAGGGTTGCTAATCACAATGTGTATGATGTTAGATTTAGACTTGGAAAGGCGTTAGCCACTGTTGTTAAACAAAAATGGAAACATAAAAAGTTCGAACCAGATTTAGTAGCGCCTGTACCTGATACCAGTCGGACCAGCGCCTTAGCCTTGGCAGAAGAGTTGGGGTTACCTTACAGAGAGGTTTTAATTAAAAACCGCTATATTCAGCGAAGTTTTATTTTGAATAACCAAGCTGAGAGGGCGAAAGCCATCGAGTGGAAATTAAATCCAATTGTTTCAGAAATTAAGGGTAAAAAGATATTACTGGTCGATGATAGTATTGTCAGAGGCACAACGTCTAAAAAAATAATAAAGATGCTCAAAGATTTTGGTGCTAAAGAAGTTTACCTAGCAAGCGCTTGTCCGCAAATCGAATACCCGTGTTATTATGGCGTAGATTTTCCTGATAAAAAAGAGCTTGTGGCATCAAAAGGTAATGAAGACGCGATTGCGAAATGGATAGGCGTAGAAGATGTGACTTACCTAACAAATGAATTGTTAAAAGAAGCCATAGGTACTACTGATATTTGTAACGCCTGTTTAACCGGTGAATATCCTATTGAAGTAAATCAAAGTGATTTTTTTGAAGAAAGGGTCAGACCATGAAAGTGCAAATTATTTTTGGAAGTGAGTCAGATGAAAAAATATACTCTGAGGTTCAAACTGAACTGCAGAGATATGATCATCAAGTAGATGTAAAGGTGTTGTCGGCGCATCGTAATCCAAAGGAACTAAAGGCATTGTTAAATGATTTAGCGCCTCAACCCATTGTGGCTGGTGCGGGCCTGGCAGCTCACCTACCAGGAGTTGTGGCCTCACTTGTTACTTACCCAGTGTTTGGTGTGCCTGTACAATCTGTGTTTAAAGGTTTAGACGCATTTCTATCAATTGTTCAAATGCCAAAGGGAGTGCCTGTAGCCTGCAGCTTTCAATCTCAAGCTATCTCTACGTTTTTAGATAAGAATAACTTTGAAGAAAAAATATTTTCGTTATCAACAGATGATAGTAATTGCAAAGTTGAAGATGCAAATATTTTAATTGCTAGCCTTGAAGATCATAAGAAGACAAAATTCTCTGGACTCCGCGTTTTGTGGTTAACTAATGAAGAAAAGGCTGATCCTGCATTCACTTTAAAGTGGCACGATTTTGCATTAACTACTGGCCTGTGGGTTGGGGTAAATAGATTAGAGAATGCTAAAATTTTCTTAGAAAAAATGAGGAATTTATAATGACCATGGTGCTTCCAGAAATTTTATATAAAGGCTCTGTAAAAAATGTCAGAGGTAATGCAGGGGAAGATTATGTATTTTTTGAGTTTTCCGATAGATACTCAATCTTTGATTGGGGAGAGATGCCTGACTTAATTGAAGGTAAAGGCGAAAGTCTAGCTAAGTTTACGGATGCGATCTACTCATTTTTAGAAAGCACCACATCGTGGAAAGAATGGAGCATACCAGATATTTACAATAAATATGTTGTTGATGCTCTACAGTCATCATCAGCTTTTAAAAAATTACAAGAAAATGGAATGAGAACTCATAGATTTCCTCATGATGCTAGGCTTGGAAATTGCTGGAAGGTGAAAAAAGTTAATGTCCCAGAAATTAAAAACAAAAAGTATGAATTTTTTCTTACTAAACCCGTTGATACTTTGGTACCTCTAGAGGTCATTTTTAGATTTGGCACGCCAAGTGGTTCATCTCTATTAAAACGTCTAAAGAAAAATCCCGATTATATGTACTCACTTGGCTTAAAGCAGGCCCCGCAAGAGATGGACTTCTTTGATCGTCCAGTTATTGAATTTTCAACGAAACTAGAGTCTTCGGATCGTTATATATCTGCAGTAGAAGCAATGCAAATGGCGGGGTTAAGTCAGGATGAATTTAATTTGTTACAGAGCTATGCTTCTATATTAGCGATTAAACTTCGTGAGAAATTTGCGCAAATGGATTTAGAGCTTTGGGACGGCAAATTTGAATTTTCATTTATTGAGGGGATCAACCAGCGTGATTTCTTACTAGTAGATTCAATGGGGCCTGATGAAGTAAGGTTGACGTATCAAAACATGCACTTATCAAAAGAAGTGCTTCGTCAAGTTTATGTTGGATCAGATTGGCATACTAAAATTGATGAATATAAATTGAAATCTGATAATTGGCAGCAAGAAATGAAAAGTGAAAAATTAGAACCTACCTTACTTCCTAAAAATGTTAAAGAAAGTGTTGTGGCGATGTATCAGTTGCTAGCTGATTCAGTAGGGTCATATTTTTTAAATGGTAAGCTGGCAGAAGATAAGTTTCTAACTATGGTAAAGGATTTAAAAGAGTCTTTAGCTAAAGGAAGCAAATGAAGATAGCTGTCGTTGGTAAAGGTGGTAGAGAAGCGGCTATTAGCTGGAAATTAGCAAATAGTACGATAGTGGATGAGGTGATTGTTTATCCAGGGAACGCTGGTATAAGTGATGAAAAGATCCGTACTGTTAACTTTACTTCGACAGAAGAGTTAATTCAGAAGTTTATTGAAGAAAAATTCGATTATATTGTTATTGGACAAGAGAAATATTTAGAAGAGGGTCTTATTGATCAGCTTATAGAATTAAAAATCCCTTGTGTGGGTCCTATAAAGGCCGCATCAAGGTTAGAGAGCTCCAAATTATTTTGTAAGCAAATATTTCAACTAGCGGATGTGCCGACAGCATCGTATCAGCACTTTAAAAATAAAGAAGATTTAGAGAAATTTGCCGTCAGTGAAATTGAGAACAGATCATTTGTCATTAAGTGGGATTATTTAGCTGAGGGCAAAGGTGTTTTTGTTTGTACAAACATTTCTGAAGTAAAGATCGCCATTGAGCAAATAGATATTTTAGCCTCAGCGCAAGGTAAGTACTCTGTGCTTGTTGAGGAATGCTTGGAGGGCAATGAGTTTTCTGCTTTTTGCTTAGTTGATGAAAAAGTTGTGAAATATTTTTCAAGTGCATGTGACTATAAGCGCTTAAATGCTAATCAAGGCAGCCCTAATACGGGCGGTATGGGTACTTATTCTCCTGCTGATGTTTTAGTTCATGGAGAACAAGAGTTAATTACTAAGTATTCCAAACAAATAATTTCTGCTTTAAAAGCCCAAGGTATTTCATATAATGGAGTGTTGTTTTTAGGTTGTATGCAAGTTAGTGATGTAACCTATTTACTAGAAGTAAATACTAGGTTTGGTGACCCTGAGACGCAGAGTATATTGCCTAGGTTAAAATCTGATTTAGCTATAATTTTACAAAAGATGTCACTTAGGGACAATAAACTGCAAGAGGCATATATTGAATGGTCAGATGAAGTAGCTTTACATGTAGTAAAGGCTGATGCAAATTATCCTACGGGTAAAAAAAATAATGTAGCAGTTCGTGTAAAGGATTGCAGTGATGCCATAGTTTTTTACGCTGGGGTTGAGAGAAGAAAAGACGGGATCTACACTAATGGTGGTCGTGTTTTAGGGATTACAGCATTAGGTAAAACAAAGATGGAAGCCAGAAGGCGTGTTTACGACAATCTTATGGCGGCATCTTTTGAAGGAGAAGTTTTTAGGGAGGATATAGGATGTTAAATACTTGTAGGGTTGCAATATTTGCATCAGGCGCTGGAACTAATGCGCTGGCCTTGATGAAGGCTTATCAAGATTTTTACTCAGTAGAGCCTCTGTTGATTACTGATAATCCAGGTTCTCCTATATGCAAGGAAGGTATTTTAATACCTTTTGTTAATAAAGAGGAACATGAAGCAACGTTACTTCGAATTTTATTTGAAAATAAGACAGATTGGATACTGCTTGCAGGTTACATGAGGATTTTAAGTGCAAAATTTATTTCTACCTTTTCAAGCTGGCATAAAAACGCAAATCAAATCTTAAATATTCATCCTTCACTTTTACCAAAATATAAAGGTAAAGATGCTTATAGACAGGCGTGGGAATCAAAAGATAGTCACACCGGAGTAAGTGTTCATAGAGTGACAGAGTCTATAGATTCAGGGGATATTTTAGTGCAGATTCCTTTTTTGATCCGTAGAGAAATTGGCTTAGAGCAATTCATAAGTGAATCTAAGAAAATTGAAAATGATCTGTATATGCAAGTTTTAAGACGGATTTTTCAAGAAGAGATAGCGACCACTAAGTTTCAAGAGGGGGTCAGTTTTGCAGCTCCGGGTTGAGGTTTTTAATAAGTATGGCGGCATCGCAAGTTCAGATTTATCTCTAGAAGTAAGAGAGAAAAGAATTTTCTTATTCAATTTCTTAGAAGAAATTAGTGACGATCTCATTGGTACCGTTAAAAAAATATTACATAACCCTGTATTACAAGAAATTAAAGTCATAGATACATTGATGGAATCAGAATTAGAAAAAGTTGATGTTTTGTTTTTACCAGGAATGACGGATAACGTTTCTGAATCTATCAAGTCTGCCATGAGTTTGACGGCCTTAAAAGATCATAAGTATACAGTGCATACAGGTAAGTGTTTTGAGTTTCTAGGCCCTAAAGATATTTTTAGTTTAAAGATTGAGGATTTTAATCCGCTATTGCATTTTAAAGTTGAGATGCCAGGAAAATCTAAATGGAAGTTTCCAGATCTTTTTTTAAAGGATCAAAGCGATAAAGCTACATTTGATGTCATTGAAATAAATAAACTTGATACGTGGATTCAAGGAAATCTTTT
>JBBKWS010000027.1:0-17774 GCA_037969075.1 Bdellovibrionales bacterium
GCTAAAAATAATAAACCAACCTTGGTCTCATGCTTCATATTGTTCCCTCACGAGGCATAAAAATGTGAAAATATATAAGATAGTATAAAGTCTAAGAAAATGATGGCAACAGAAATACCGACAACCGCGTCGGTTGTCGCTTTTCCAACGCCTTCTGCGCCACTTTTTGCACGAAACCCACAAAAACAAGCAATAAGTGGGATTGCAGCACCAAAACAAGCGGATTTAATCATTGCAAAGAGTAAATCTTGAAAACTCACAAATACGCGCATGGTAGTTAAAAACATACCTGACGTGTAGCCTAGTTTATAAATAGAAACTAACATCGCGAAAAACAGACAAGCTAAGTTTGCAATTACCCCTAAAACAATATTACCTAGTATGCAGGCTAAAAGTTTTGGTCCTACAAGGTATTGCACAGGATTGATTCCTAATAATTTTAACGCATCAATTTGTTCTGTAACTTGCATCGAACTAATCTCAGCAGCCCAACCCGCCCCCACTCTTGAACCTAATAAAAGCGAACTTATAACCGAACCTAGCTCACGCAAAATCAAAATCGCAGCAAAGCCAGGAACGAGGGCATCACTCTGAATTACGATCTTCATGTGATAACTGGCCTCGATAATCGTAACTACCGCAGCAAAACCTACGCATATAATGATTACCGGCAGAGATTCAACCGCCACAAAATAAAGTGCAGCAACTTTAGTTTTAATTCTCCACGGAGGTGTAAACACGGCCGCAAATGACATAACTAATAAGTGAGTAAAATCTCCAACAACAGTCAGCAGCCTCATAAGAAAAGCCCTTGCCAAGTTTCTAATAAGAGCGAGGTGAACCAATCCATGATAACAATAATCAGCATTGTAGAAACTGAGGTTTTAACAACTGCAAGCCCGACATTCTTTGCTCCGCCCGTTGTGTGGTAGCCGTAGTAGGTACAAAGGACTGCAATTACAAAGGCAAAACACAACGCCTTAACCACCCCACCTAAAATAGAAATACCCGTTAAGAGTTGCGGAATATTACGAATGTATTCATCAAAGCTAATCCCACTAAATAGGTAACCCATTAATAATCCACCTAAAAAAGCGAACAAGACCCCGTAAACCAATAAGAAGAAGGCCGCGATAATAATTCCAACAAATCTTGGTAAAATAATTTCTGTGATTGGATTCGCCCCAAGACAACGGATTGCATCAATTTGTTCGGTAATTTTCATACTTCCCAACTCTGCCGAAGTAAACGCCCCTACTTTTCCACTTAACATAAAAGCGATTAGTAATGGGCCGACTTCACGAACCACACTACTAGTACTAAGCGCTCCAAGATAGCCATACGCACCAAACATCTTTATCTGCATGGTAAATTGTACGGTCATAATGCCGCCAACAAAAACCCCAGACATAGTGGTGGTTGTAAAGCTCTGTGTGAAAACTCTCCAGATTTGCTCCATCAGCAATTTTCTAGAAATCCCGTGTTTACGCCAATTCGTTATAAGCTCATCTATATATATAAGATATAATCCTACCTCTTGTAACCAAAGCTTAGCCATTGTCATCGGATACCTCTAACATAAAATCTTTTACCAACGGAACTTGGCTTTTTTGGATGTGGGCCACACTACCTTGATCCACAATATTACCTTTATCTAGTACAATGATTTTATCAGCAATTGCTATAGCACACTTCATATCGTGGCTAACAACCATAGAGGTAATTTTATGCTTTCTGGATAGTGTAAATATCAGTTGATTGATGGCGGTTGTGGTCACTGGATCTAAACCTGTTGTAGGCTCATCAAACAGCAAAACTTGCGGATGTATAGCTAGGGTTCTAGCAATACTGACACGCTTTTGCATACCGTAAGAAATTTCAGACGGTTTTTTTTCTAGGATATTTAGTGGTAAATTAACATCTTCTAAACTTTGCTTTATTAACTGCTCAATATCCTCTTCATTTAATTTTTTTAAACGCCTTAAGCCAAACGCTAAATTTTCTTTTACTGTCAAAGAGTCAAACAGGGCCGGATGCTGAAAGATCATTCCGCACTGCTTTCTGATAGCTAAAAGCTGCTCTTCATTTAATTTAGTAATATCCTCACCCTGAAAGAGAATCTGTCCTTGATCAGGCTTCATCAGCCCAATTGTATTTTTTAATAATACGGATTTTCCGGTACCGCTGGTACCTAATATAAAGACTATCTCGCCCTCTCCTACGGAAAAACTAATGTCGTTCAATACAGTTCGCCCGCTAAATGACTTTTTAATGTTTTGATATTCAATCATTCTGTATCCTAAGTGGGCCATCTTCAAGTCCGCGGATAAATTGATATACAACGGGATCACTACTTTGCTCTAAATCTTTGCTGCTGTTAAAAATACTGATTTTCTTATCGTTGATAAATAAAAAGATATCGCCCAGCTGCTTTGCTCTATCCATATCATTAGTCACACTTACGATTGTCATTTTATGCTGCTTTTGAGTTTGGCGGATTAACTGTGCAATTCCGCGACTGGTAATTGGGTCGAGCCCTGCAGTGGGGTCGTCATATAATATATGTTTTGGAATCAGAACCAAGCTTCTAGCAATCCCCAAGCGCTTTTGCATACCGCCAGAAATTTCATCGGGATATGAATCCTTGGCGTGCCACAAACCAACGTCTTCTAGAGTTTGTTGAACAACTTCTTGTATTTTTATCTCTGGATAAACTGCTCTTTCTCTTAATGGAAATGCTACATTTTCAAACACGCTCATAGAATCAAACAGCGCATTTTTTTGAAACAACATACTTAGAGGTATACCCTTAGGTTCTCTTAACCAGTCCTGCGGTTCTTTTTTATCAATGCGTATCTCACCCGAGCTTGGCTGAATCACTCCAGCAATTAATTTAAGCAATGACGACTTTCCAATACCACTAGGGCCTAAAACAGAAATGGCCACTCCGTCTTCAATCGTAAGATTTACAGACTCAAGTATGGTTTGAGAGTTAAAATGTAAACTGACATTTTGTAATTCAACCAAAAATATCTCCTCTTTATAGCATAGCAAGAGACTAGGACAGTGCAACATCGAATTAAGACTGCTGACTCTGCATAGCATTACTTTGCAAGTAGGAAAAGATTCAATAAAATGTAAAGCTTAGTAATCATAAAACTCGTCGAGGATAAATATGCATACACGTAAAAAGATTTCTGTAATTGGTGCTGGTTTTGTTGGATCTACATGTGCTCATTGGGCCGCGCAAAAAGAATTGGGCGATGTAGTCTTGGTTGATATCAATGAGGGCGCTGCCAAAGGTAAAGCCTTGGATTTATTTGAAGCCTCACCTGTTGAAGGCTTTGATGCAAAAGTAACAGGAACTTCTGATTACAAAGACACTGCAAATTCTGATGTTGTAATCATCACGGCAGGGATTCCAAGAAAACCTGGCATGAGCAGAGATGATCTTTTAGCAACAAATGCAAAAATTATGAAAGATGTTTGCGCTGGAGTAAAAGAATATAGTCCAAAAGCAGTGGTAATCGTTGTTAGTAACCCACTAGATGCAATGGCATACGTTGCTAAAAAAGAATTGGGCTTTCCACGTAGCCGCGTAATCGGAATGGCAGGAGTTTTAGACTCTGCAAGATTTAGATCTTTTATCGCAGAAGCTACTGGCGTAAGCGTAAAAGACATTAGTGCCTTTGTTTTGGGTGGCCACGGAGATACAATGGTTCCAATGCCAAGATATTGCAGTATCGGCGGACTTCCACTAACTACGTTCTTAAAACAATCTCAAATTGATGAAATCGTAGATCGAACAAGAAAAGGCGGAGCTGAAATCGTGGGCTTACTAAAAACAGGCTCTGCATACTACGCTCCATCAGCAAGTGCTGTACAAATGGCTGAAGCAATTTTAAAAGATCAAAATCGTATCTTACCATGTGCCGCTTGGCTCGAAGGTGAATTTGGACACAAAGATTTATTTGTGGGCGTACAATGCCAGTTAGGTAAAAATGGTTTAGAAAAAGTAATTGAATTTGAATTAAACGATGAAGAAAAGCAGGGCCTAGATCACTCGGTAAATGCCGTACGTGAACTTATGCAAGCTCTTACAAAATTAAACGCTTAATAAATAATTGGAGATAAAATGAATATACATGAGTATCAGGCCAAACAGGTATTGCGTCAGTTTGGTGTTAACACACTAAAGGGCAAGCCCGCGAAAAGTGTCGAGGAAGCTGTAAAAATCGCACAAGAAATGGGTGGCAAAGTTTGGGTTGTTAAAGCTCAAATTCATGCTGGTGGTAGAGGAAAAGCAGGCGGCGTAAAAGTTGCAAAATCAATAGAAGAAGTAAAAAAATACGCTACAGACATCATGGGCAAAACTTTGGTGACTCCGCAAACAGGGCCTGAGGGCAAAAAAGTACAGCTACTTTTTGTTGAAGAGGGTTGTAATATTAAAAAAGAATATTATGTCGCAGCCCTTGTCGACCGCGCTACCGGAAAAGTTGCTATGATGGCATCAAGTGAGGGCGGAATGGACATCGAAGAGGTGGCTGCTCATACTCCTGAAAAAATTCATACAGTACAAATTGATCCTGTAACTGGCTTAATGCCTTACCAGGCCCGCGAACTTGCATTCAAGATTGGTATGCCTGCTCCGATCGTTAATAAAGCGGTGAAGTTTTTCACTGCTTTGTACGAAGCTTTCATTGCTAAAGATGCCTCTATGGCTGAAATCAATCCTTTGGTTGAAACCGTTGATGGCGATGTGATTTGTTTAGATGCGAAAATGAATTTTGATTCAAACGCGCTTTATCGTCACACCGATATTGTTGAAATGCGCGATCTATCCGAAGAAGAGCCAACAGAAATTGAAGCGAGCAAACATGACCTTGCCTTTATTAAATTAGATGGAAACATCGGTTGTATGGTGAATGGCGCGGGTCTTGCGATGGCAACTTTAGATATTATTAAGTTAGAGGGCGGCAATCCTGCGAACTTTTTAGATGTGGGCGGCGGAGCTACGAAAGAAAAAGTAACTGCGGCTTTCAAGATCATCCTTGAAGACAAAAACGTAAAAGGTATTTTGATTAATATTTTTGGCGGAATTATGAAGTGTGACATTATTGCTGATGGCGTAATCTCTGCTTCGAAAGAATTAGGATTAAAAGTTCCATTGGTAGTGCGCTTACAAGGTACTAACGTTGATATTGGTAAAAAAATGTTAAAAGACAGCGGCCTTAATATTTTACCCGCCGAAGATTTAAAAGATGCAGCGAAAAAGATCGTTGCGGCAGTGAAAGGATAGAACCATGGCAATTATGATTGATAAAAACACAAAGGTTATTTGCCAAGGTATTACTGGCTCACAAGGAACATTTCATACGCAGCAAGCTATCGAATACGGTACAAAAATGGTTGGCGGAGTTACTCCTGGAAAGGGCGGATCAAAGCATTTAGATCTTCCTATTTTCAATACCGTTGGAGATGCTAAAGAAAAAACTGGTTGTAACGCCTCAGTAATTTACGTACCTCCCCCATTTGCAGCTGATGCAATCATGGAGGCGGTGGATGCGGATTTAGATTTAGTGATTTGTATCACAGAAGGCATTCCTGTTTTAGACATGGTAAAAGTTAAGCGTTTCATGGAAGGTAAACGCACTCGCTTGGTAGGTCCAAACTGTCCCGGCGTAATTACTCCTGGTCAGTGTAAGATTGGAATCATGCCAGGATTTATTCATAAACCTGGTCGCATCGGTGTGCTTTCAAGATCTGGAACTCTAACTTATGAAGCAGTTTATCAGTTAACACAAATTGGTTTAGGCCAAAGCACTTGTGTTGGTATCGGTGGTGATCCAGTAAACGGCACTAACTTTATTGATGTTTTAGAGATGTTTAATAAAGATAAAGATACGGATGCTGTAATTATGATTGGTGAAATTGGTGGATCAGCTGAAGAAGAAGCGGCTGAATACATTAAGCGCGAATTTAAAAAACCAATGGCTTGTTTTATTGCTGGTGCATCTGCTCCTGCAGGAAAACGAATGGGCCATGCTGGCGCTATTATCAGCGGTGGCAAAGGAACAGCTGAAGCCAAGTTTGAAGCCCTGCAATCTGCGGGTTGCAAAATTGCAAGAAGCCCTTCTGAACTAGGGTCTACGCTAAAAGCTGCTCTATAAAATTCATTACAAATTATTGAAATAAAAAAGCCCCATATACGGGGCTTTTTTATTGCTTTAAATATCTGATTACGCTAAAGAATTAGACAAACTAAGGAGCCCCAATGTCTAAAGAGGTAACGTTCTCAATTATTAAGCCAAATGCTATGAAAAAAAATGTAATCGGTAAAGTCGTAGATAAGTTTGAATCTAACGGTTTGAAAATCGCAGGCATGAAAATCATGAATATTTCTAAATCTAAAGCTGAGGAATTCTACGCTGAACATAGCGCTCGTCCATTTTTTGGTGAGTTAGTAGAGTTTATGACTTCGGCTCCAGTTGTTGTAATGGCTTTGGCTGGTGAAAATGCTGTTCTTAAAAATCGCGAAATCATGGGAGCTACAGACCCTGCAAAAGCGGCCGAAGGTACTATTCGCAAGGTGTTTGGTGATTCAATGGGCGAAAATGCTGTACATGGTAGCGATAGTGTTGAGAGTGCGAAAAGAGAATTAGCGTTATTTTTCGAAAATAACGAAATCTGCAACGCTTAATTATTTTTCGGCCTAGCCGATTTATATATGCTTACTTCGCAGCAAATTATTTCACTAAAAATCGATAAATTAAGTTTTGGTGGTGACGGCATTGGTCGCTACCAAAATTTTGTTATCTTTGTGCCTTTTTCTGCACCTGGTGATGAGCTAGAGGTGCAAATTACTGAGAGCAAAAGAACATTTGCTAAAGCCAATATTTTAAAAATTTTAAAACCTAGTCCGCACCGAGTAAGTCCTGACTGTAAAGTTTTCGGCACTTGCGGTGGCTGTCAATGGCAGCACATTAGTTACGGTGAACAATTAAAACAAAAGCAATTAATTCTCACAGAAATGGCTCATAAAGAGGGTCTAGAATTACCCCCTAACATTGAGATGATTCCCTCAAAATCATACGCATATAGAAATAGAGTTCAGTTGCGCGCCTTTAGAGACAGGCTTGGATTTTTTCAGAAAAATTCCCATTCCGTTATTGATATTGATGGTTGTCCTGTTGCCCTGCCCATCATCAATGATGGCATTAAATCATTGCGTAGCAAGTTGCCAGTGGCTAGGGAAAAAAAATTTGAGATTTATAAAATAAATGATACTGAAATTCACATTTCTGAGAACATGGCCCACGGTGAAGAGCTTGGGTTTTCTCAAAATAACGAGGAATGCAACCAAAAACTAATTAATCATGTTGTAGAATACTGTAAGGATTTCTCTAGCAATAACTTATGGGATTTATATTGCGGCAAAGGTAACTTTAGCATACCGCTGGCACAAAACTTAGAAAAAAAGAACATCATCGGCGTTGAAGTAAACGCTAACAGCATAAGAGAAGTGAGTCGTAAAACCCATGACATAACTAACCTAGAGTTTGTCTGTTCTGATGTGAAACCATGGCTTAATAAAATACCGCTGACTCAGGCCGTTGTTGTACTAGATCCACCTCGCATAGGATGTGACCAGGAGTTTCTAACAACACTCTTAAGGCATCCACTAGAAGGAATCGTATATATTAGCTGTAATCCCAGCGTACTGTTTCGTGATCTTAAGAGAATTCAAAAATCTCGTCCCGACTTAAAAATTAAGAAAGTAAAGCTTTTTGATATGTTTCCACAGACTTATCACTTTGAAGCATTAGTACAGCTCGCAACATAGAATTAACTTGTGCCCAGTCGGTGCATTTGTTACTTTTTTCATATGAGATTATTGGCTTTTTTCATACTTATATTTACGATCTCCTGTGCCTCCGCAGATAAAAATAAGCGTTTTTCTTTAATCCATACCGAGATGGGTACAAGCTATTTAAATGACAAGCAGTATGCTCTGGCTTTTAGAGAATTGTTTACGGCAGTCGAGTTAGACCCTACAAATGAAGTTGCGCAAAATAATTTGGCCCTCACCTACTTATCAAGCCACAAATCTGAGGATGCTAGAAAACATTTTTTAGAAGCCATTAAAATAAATCCCAAATACACTGATGCTAGAACTAATCTTGGTGCCCTTTATTTATCAGAGAAAAAATACACTTTGGCGCAGGAGCAACTAGAACTTGCTAAAAGTGATTTAACTTACACAGAGCCTGAGAAACTAAATGCTAACCTTGGGGCAACCTATTTTTATCTCGGTAATTTTGTAAAAGCCGAAGAGTATTTAAAGCAATCCATTTTATCTGATCGAAAGTATTGTCGGGCGCATAGGTATTATGGACCAACGTTATACCACTTAAACCTGTTAGATCGGGCTAATAAGGCCATTGAGCACGCTATCGGTCTGTGTAAAGATGAAAAGTACCCAGAGTTTTTCTATTATGGCGGATTAACATATTACAAGCTCGGCGATACCATTAAAGCAAATGCAAAATGGAACGAACTCGAAAGTTTTTACCCTAATCACTCATACACAAAAGAAATAAAAACATATCAAAAAATTATAGAGAAAACATTATGAAAGAAACTGGTAATATATTAAAGAGTGCGCGATTACAGCAAAACATAACTTTGGAAGAAATCGCTCAGGCAACAAAGATTAAAGTGCAAACTCTTATCGCCTTAGAAGAGGGTGATTTAAGTAAACTCCCTAAAAAAGCTTTTATACGAGGCTTCGTTAGAACTTATGCTGGCTATTTAAAATTAAACACAACAGATCTCCTAGACTCTTTTCATAAAGAAATGGGGTCTACTCAAAAACACTCTTTACTGCAAAGCAATGACTCACTAAGCGGAGATCCCGCTGTGCAGTTTGCCAATTCTAAAAGAAACCCTTTTACACGAGGTTTATTTGTAGGGGCAATCGTTGCCATAGTAATTGTTATATATATGACCTCACGCGTGATCCAAAAATATCAAGATGAAAAAATAATTTCTGGTGAAGTTATACAGGTCGATCCTATCGGGGCAGAGGATAACACGACACCGATATCTATAGAGCCTGATAGCATTAGTACAACCGATGCTATAGAGCCAACTCCTACACCCACACCTACGGATGTTGTCACTGCAGTAGCTCCGGAAATAGATTCTTCGGTAACACCAGCACCAATATCTACTGTTGCGCCAACACCGAAACCAACTGTTGCGCCAACACCGAAACCAACTGTTGCGCCAACTCCGAAACCAACTGTTGCGCCAACTCCGAAACCAACTGTTGCGCCAACTCCGAAGCCAACTGTTGCGCCGACTCCGAAGCCAACTGTTGCGCCAACTCCGAAACCAACTGTTGCGCCAACTCCGAAACCAACTATTGCGCCAACACCGAAACCAACTATTACGCCGACTCCGAAGCCAACTGTTGCGCCAACACCGAAACCAACTATTGCGCCGACTCCGAAACCAACTATTGCGCCGACTCCGACAGCGGCCCCTGTCATTACTGGTAGGCCACAAGAAATTATTGTTGAGGCACTTGATAAGGTAGAGATTCAGTTTTCAACCGACGGTGAAAAGCTGATAAAAGTAAAGCTTGCGCCTGAGCAAATTTATACAATAAAAGCTCAAAATACCATTCAATTAAAATCAAGTGATGGTGGTGCTATCAATCTAATTTATAATGGTAGAGACCAAGGTGTTCCTGGCACACTAGGTGAAAAAGTAGAGAGAAAGTTTCCGCGCTAGAAATATGAAATGGCTCATTGGAATTTCTATTCTAGTGTTTTCTTATTTGGGTTATGGCCTTTATGTCAGTCAATTTGTAATTACCATTACTGATCCACTACTAGATGAACCCTTGGCCGAAAAATATTACGATTATAAAGGCATTACTCACGTACATTCAGATCGCGGCATAGGGAGCGGCAGCCTAGATAGAATTGTCAGTGATGCAAAACGCGCTAATCTTGATTACATTTTTATTACTGATGTTAATCCGTCATCTTCATATAAAACATTTGAAGGTTACATGGATAATCTTGTTGTCTTACAAGGTGGTCGTTACAGTTATCTAGAGTCACAGATACTTTATTACCCAAACGAGGACTACAAATTATTATTCTCCGGCCTAGGTCAAGCACAGACCTATTTTACCGACATGATTTCACAAGAGACACCTCAAGACTTTATGGTGTTGGCCAACCCACTAAAGGGAGATAATTCATGGCTAAGACCAGGCATAAGCGGACTTAGCGGCATTGAAATTGTTAATTTGCGCCGATTATGGAGAGAATCTTGGAAAAAAAGTAAATCTAACTTTCTGTTATCCCTTATGATCTATCCCTTTCATTCAGACTTCGCGCTTATAAGATTATTCGTAAGACCCAATCAAGAATTAGAACTATGGGACCAATTAAATAAGACACAAAAAGCTGTCGGTATCCTAGGAAACGATATCTCAGCGAAGGCGCCACTACTTGGAGGATCAGCCTCGATTCGATTTCCTTCATATTTTTCCTCTTTTAAGTTTGCCTCAAACCACATTCTTACTAAGTCAGAATTAACGGGAAACTTTAAAAAAGATAAAGAGAAAATTTTACGGGCCTTACAGGCCGGGCAATTCTACATGAGTTTTGACGTCCTTGGTGACCCAAAGGGGTTTCTGGCAGAAATGCAAGATCGTAAGAATACCTACTTAATGGGTTCAAAGATAAAGTTATCAAATAACTTAGAGTTACATGTCAAACTGCCTAAAAGTGTAACCGGGAAGGTCTCTGTAGAGATTTATAAAGACGGAGAGGCATACTCTTCATCCAACGGACATGAGACCTCTGTTAAAATTCATCTACCAGGAGTCTATAGAATCGTTGTGAAAACTAAATCAAACCTACCCTTTCCTGACCATAGAACTTGGATCGACTGGATTTATACAAACTCATTTTATGTCGTAGAATAATACCCGAACGCAAGCCAATAAGACTTGCCTTTGATTTATTGAACCTGCTATGAAATTAGTATGAGATTTATAGCTTTTGACTTTGAAACTACTGGATTTTTACCCGGCATAGAACAAATAACCGAAATTGGTGCCGTTCTTTTTGTAGATGGAGTTGTCGACTCTAAGTTCTGTACTTTAGTAAATCCTGGTAAACCAATTCCACCAACAGTAGTCAGAATAACAGGTATTACTGACGAAATGGTAAAGCACGCACCAAAAATTGAAGACCTATTGGAGTCTTTAGCTGAATTTTGTGGAGACGATATAATGATCGCCCATAACGCTCCCTTTGATGTGCAGTTTTTAACAGCCGATGTTAAGAAATATGAAAGCTCAGCTCCATCAGGAATCGTTTTAGACACACATGCAATTTCGAAAAAAGTAATGCCGGGACTTGCCAATTATAAATTAGGAACTCTAGTGCAGCACTTTCAAATCCCCTCTGCAGAATTTCATAGAGCTGAGGCCGATGCCATTTATTGTGGAAAAGTTTTCTTAAAGCTCATCGAAAAAATTTCTGTAAGTGGGCAAGCTCCTGCTATCGAAAACTTAATTTCACTTTCAAATAACCAAGCACTTCGCTTTCCACAAATAGAGCGACGACCTAAGCAATTAAATTTATTATAACAACTCAGATTTATGAGAGATTGGATACCTGCGCCCAACACCGAATGCACGGCTAGATATTTTTAATATCGGCGGAGCCTGTCTGCGCTTAAATTCACTTTTAAATATTTTATTTAAGGCCCACTTTTCTTCATCAGTTCTCACTATACAATTGTGCACTATGATTTTTTCAACCAAAGGATCTAATTTTTCATACGCCGGCAAACTATCTTGATCCTTTTGATTGGGGCGAAGTTCTGCTGATGGCGCGCGGTCTATAATTCTATTTGGTATTAAGGTTTCAGACTTATTATATAGCCTTGCCAGAGCAAATACCTCTGATTTTAATAAATCCCCTATAGGAGCTAAGCCGCCACACATATCACCGTATAAAGTTGAATACCCCATTGCAAACTCACTTTTATTTCCTGTTGTTAATAACATTGATCCTGTTGAGTTCGAGTATGCCATTAAAAGTAATCCACGTATCCTAGATTGTAGGTTTTCATGGACTAACGCAAATTCATTAATATTATACTTAGTATCTATTTCAGATTTTAAACTTTGAAATATATTTTCTATAGGAAAATTCTGAAAACCAACACCCAGATTAGTTGATAGCTCTTTTGCTAAGTCATAACTTTCATTAGCATTAAACTGTGTAGGCATAGCAATCGTATGAACATTACTGGGGCCCACTGCATCAGCAGCAAGGCAAGCGACTACGGCTGAATCTATTCCGCCGCTTATCCCAAGGTGAACTTTGGTAAATCCATTTTTCTTTACATAGTCTCTAATACCCAAAACCAATGCCTGCCTAATGTCTTCTAAAGCAACCTCTTTTTCTGTATGGCGCTTCCCACTTTCATTTTTAGAAAAATCCACCATATTAATGTCTTCTTGAAAAGCTAGGCTTTGGGTCAAAACCTTACCCTTACTGTCCATCGCAAATGATTTTCCATCAAAAATCAATTCATCTTGTGCACCCACCTGATTTACATATATGACTGACGATTTAAAGTATGCAGCCGCCTCTTTCGCCAACCTTAGCCTGTCTTTTATTTTTTCTTTTGTAAAAGGTGATGCGCTAATATTAACAACGATGTTTATTTTTTTAGATTTAACCTTTTTGTAAGGGTTTTCATATTTAGTTGATGTTTTTTTATCAAAGATCCAAAGATCTTCACAAATAGTAATTAAAATTTTCTTACCTTTTACTGTAATTATATTCTTTTCGGGGCTTCCTGAGTTATAGTATCTGGCTTCATCAAAAACATCGTAGTTAGGTAACAATGTCTTATCTGCAAATCGAGGTTTTTTACCTTTTTCTAGTATGGCAGCAGAATTACAATACTCACGGTTGCCTTTTAAAAAACGGACACAACCCACGACCAGGGTTACTCCCTTTGGAATTTTTTTATTAATTTCTGCTAATTTCTTTAATTGATATTTAATAAGCGCAGATCTATCCAATAAATCCTGCGGCATATATCCTAATAGCGCTAGCTCCTGAAAAACAATCAGCTCCGCACGCTTGTCTATAGCTCTTTCCACATATGATAAGATCTGCTCAAAGTTATAGTCTATATTACCTAGCTCACTATTAAACTGAGCAAATGCTATTCTCATAGTATGGAATTACCGCAAAACTATGAAAAAGGCAAAGCGCTTTGTTCGATAGTCATCCTGCTAGTAAAGCCTTCTAAGTAGCCGTGAGTGAAGAGTATGTCTTCCTCTGGATACTTCCAGCAATAATAGCTAGAACCGCTATCGAAATCGACGATCCACAGACCAGCTGGCTTACCACCGAGTTTCACAATTTTTTGCTTCCACTCACCGATCAATGCATCAATTTCTGCTTCAAGCGCGCGTGTTTTATCACCGCCTGTAAATGCAATTTGTTCTAAATATTGCATCTTCAGATCTGTGGCTTGCTTATAGGTTTTTGTTATTTTAACAATCACCGGTAGCAACTCACGCACTTCATTCAAAGTGAATAATTTATTTGGACGTAATTCAATAAGCATATTCCCCCCCACCTACCGAACATGCTTAGGTTACGAATAAATACTTTCAATTGCACCAATGCTTTTATATAGCTCCCTAAAGTGTAAAACTTCGTGAAACGGAGACAAAATGGGTCTAAATTGGAACGATCTGGCAAAAAGTACCTATAAAAATCACAAAGACATTTAAGATTTGCTCTATTTTTTTGCTATTTTTCCATGCTCTTAGAAATAGACATGAACTGACCAACCAAAAATAAAATAACTGCTATAACTAATGCAGCAATCAAGAGATAGCGAATAAAGTTCGAGAAACTTACTTCTTCTGCCTCTACACTTTGAACTGTTCTGGTGGCCACATCCTGCTGAATGATTTTCTTTTTATTTTTTTGTGTTTGCTCAAGACTCTCGGAAGATAGTTTTTGCTCTTTCTCTAATGCCTCTTCTTCTATTTTACTCGCTTCAAAGTAAGTAGTTCTTCCGTTATTATTAAGAACTTTTTCATTTTGAACTGGTGATCCATCTGAATTTCTACGAGTAACCTTTTTTGTTTTAGTACCTTTAGTTCCGCTCGACTCTTTAGCGTCATCTGTTTTTGTTCCACCAGCAGCAAAGCTTTGGGGTCGAAGATTTCCTCTAGAGTTATACCTGCCCGATGAATCTGAAAACCTGGATGGTCGACCAGAGGAATCTGAGTCGTTTCCTCCTGAAGCACTACCTGGTTCATCATTTTTTTCAGATTTATCTCTATCTGCTTTTCCACCGCGAGATCCATTTTTACCGAACTCTGCAGGGTTAGACGAAGCACCTACATAGGCAGGTACTCTGCCGCTAGCAATATTGAAGGCTTGAAATTCTTGATCACAAGTGGAGGCGGAGTTTTCAGCACCCAAATTAGGAAGCTCGCCATTGTCTAATAGGCACTGTAAATATGCACCGAAATAATTTCTAGAGTAATTACGAAAGGCATCATTAAACTGAAATACGAGTCCTAACACAATCACGATCACTATGATTGCTACAAGAACGTATTCTACAGTGGCTTGTCCTGAAGAGTTTAATATGGTATTTTTTGGTCTGTACAACATCTATATATATAGTATCCTAAATAGGTAATGAAAATCATAGTCACGAAAAATCATTTTATGCTTAAATGCCTGTTATTCACCTCCTTAGGTCTAGTTTTATGGAGCGTACCGTCTCGCTCTGAGACAAAAGTAAGTGTTGGATCTTTAGAAAAGCAGCTAGAAAGTAATCCCACTGACAAAAAAACAATGTCAGAATTAGGAAAAGCCCTGTATAGGTCAGGCGATAAAACACGAGCCCTCGAATATTTAAAAAAAGCAATTATTGAAAGCGATCCTAATTCTTATCTGCTAGTCGCTCAGATATATCGAGAACAAAAAAATTATTTAGACGAGATCAGAATACTTAATTTAATGTTGCCAAAACATCCGAACTATCCAAGGGGACATGTTTTACTTGGCGATGCATATGTAAATTTACAAAAACCCGATGACGCTATCGTAAAATACAGAGAAGCAATTGATATATCTCCTAAGTATGAGTCCGCATATTGGGGCCTCTTTAAAGTTTACGAATATAAAAAGAATAATTATGAATCTAGAATTATTCTTTTAGATTTGTTAAAAAATTTTGGAGAAAAGGCAAAGTACCTAAATCCCTTATGCAAACTTTATTCAATAGATAGTTTCTTTGAGGACTCTATTACCTTTTGCCAGAAAGCCATCGAGCTTAATCCTAAATATCCAGATAACCATATTTATCTTGCTCTAACCTATAAATATGCCCAAAACACACAGCAAGCCGAGAAAATCATTAAATCCGCTGCTAGCAATTTTCCTAAATCAGAATTCGCGCAACAAACTGCTGGCGAAATTATGTCTGAAGGAAAAAATTGGGAAGTGGCCACTAAATATTTCTCTGCCTGCACAAGCCGCAGTAAAAAAAATGTAGCCTGCCAAAGCGGACTTGCTCTAGCTAGCTTTAATATTGGCAAATATGATGCGGCTAACAAGGCATTTCTAGCTGCCTGCCTACTTGATAGAAAAACTGTGACTGAATACAAGCGGCAAGCCGCAGTGCTTCGTATAAACAAAAAAACTGATTGGTTTAAAAAATTTACAGATAATATTACGAAGTGTTACTAATTGACCTTTTAGCCAAGCTGTCATTAGATCTCCTATAGAGAGGTTTTTATGAAATTAGCTAGTTTAAGATCCATAGCATTAGACGGAGAACTTGTTGTTGTTAGCAAAGACAACACAAAAGCGGTTAAGGTTCACGATATCGCCCCCAGCATGCAACATGCTCTAGACAACTGGGAGGGTGTTTCATCTAAATTAGAAAAAATTTATGAAGATCTAAACGCAGGCAAACATCAGGATTCTTTTACTGTAGACCATAGTATTTTACATTCACCTCTCCCGCGTAGTTTCGCATGGATTGATGGATCTGCATTTATCCAGCACGTTAAACTTGTTCGAAAGGCTCGTGGCGCTGATTTACCACCAGATCTATTGCGTGTACCACTTATGTATCAAGGTGGCAGTGATCGATTTTTACCTCCTACTGCAGATATTCCGCAAATTGATTTTTCACACGGAACTGATTTTGAAGGCGAAGTCGCTGTAATCACTAATTTCGTACCAATGGGATCAACTCCTGAAGAGGCTGAAAAGAAAATTTTATTTTTTATTTTGGTTAATGATGTTTCTTTACGGGGAATTATTCCTGATGAAATTAAAAATGGATTTGGCTTTTTACAAGGGAAGCCGCCTACTGCTTTTTCTCCTCTTGCAATCACCCCTGAAGAGTTGGGTGACAACTGGAGAAATGGCCGCGTGCACTTGCCATTAACAGTAGACTACAACGGAAGTTTTTTTGGAAAAGCAAATGCCGGTGAAATGCATTTTAGTTTTGGTGAATTACTTGCTCACGCGGCTCGCACTAGAGACCTACACCCAGGAACCATTGTCGGAAGCGGAACTGTGTCCAATGAAGACATTCGAGTTGGAAGCTCGTGTTTAGCTGAAAAACGAATGCTCGAAATCATTGCCAACGGTAAGCCCACTACTGAGTTTATGAAGGTGGGCGATACGATAGAAATAAAAATGCTAAATGAAAAAAATGAAAATCTATTTGGCACTATTAAACAAAAAGTTGTTCAATCAAAAGCCAACAACCTACCTTTTGTGAGATAGCGTGGAGTTATATAATTACTTTAGATCAAGCGCTTCGTACCGTGTTCGAATTGCACTTCATATAAAAAAGCTTACCTATGATTATAAAGCCATCCACTTGATCAATAATGGTGGTGAGCAAAACTCTGCGGACTATGTAAAAATAAATCCCATGAAGCAGGTGCCCGCACTGGTTGATAATGGATTTTCGGTAACACAGTCGTTGGTTATTATGGAATATCTGGACGAAAAGTATCCAGAAATAAAACTTTTTCCTTATGATTTAGAGGGAAAAACAAGGGTACGAGAGTTTTGTGAAATCATTAATTCTGGCATACAGCCCTTACAAAACTTAAAAACTACCCAAATGTTAGATTCTATTTTTAAAGCGTCACCTAGCCAAAAAGATGAATGGATGCAAACTTGTTTAAGTCATGGTTTTGATGCTCTTGAATCTTTTATGCAAATACATTCAAAAGCATACACCTTTGGTAATTCTATAACTGCAGCTGATTGTTTTTTAGTTCCACAGGTTTTTGCCGCTAATAGATTTAACTTTAAAACTGAAAATTATCCAAACGTAACTCGAGTTTACAACAGCCTCTTACAAATCAACGAGGTTCAAATGGCCCATCCAGAGAAGCAGCCCGATTTTAAGTAGGGCTAGCGCACTCTGTAAAACTTCATAACTGATTGATTAGTACCAAAACCTAAATCTTCCGAAACAAATATTTTATTCGCAAAGTTATGTAATCTTAAGCGACAACTCATTCTTTCAGACTCAAATATTACTTTGTTATCCTCTGGCTTAAAAACCGAAAACCAATCATTAGGGCAATCAGTGCTTAAAGCTAGGGACTCACCGCTGATATAATCATAAACTAGGTGACGGATAGGCTGCCTTTGCTC
>JBBKWS010000028.1:0-8999 GCA_037969075.1 Bdellovibrionales bacterium
TCATCCTATGCTTTGATTGAAGAATTGTACGAGCATCCGGATGTCGAGAAAGCTCTAAATGATTCTAAAGAAATCATCACAAACTTTGTTGAGTTCATCGACCAGGAAAGTGATGCCATTGCCAATCTCATTAGTTTATCATCACATGATTTTTATACTTATAACCATTCGTTAGATGTAAGTATTTACTCTTTAGGGCTTGGAAAACTTTTAGGCTATGACAAAAAAGACTTAGAAGAGTTGGGTCGTGGCGCCTTGTTTCATGATCTTGGAAAAAGAAATGTCGACCCTGCTATCATCTGTAAAACCGGACCACTAAATGATGTCGAGTGGGCGCAGATGCAACAGCATCCGACTTTTGGTTTACAGATCTTAAATGATATCGCTGGGATCACCGAAGAAATTAAGGCTTGTGCTTTTGAGCATCACGAAAACTTTTTAGGAAATGGTTACCCGCAAGGTTTGGACGGCGAAGACATCCATCCGATGGCCAGGATTGTTGCGATCACTGATTGCTACGACGCCCTTACCACAAAGAGATCTTACAATAAACCAATGCACCCTAGGGATGCATTGAACTTTATGATGGAAAAATTAGGAAAGAAATTCGACCCAGATTTTTTAAAAGCCATGCATTCGGTCTTGTTTCAGTTAAAAGTTTAGTTATGCAGCTCTTTACCAAACCCAAAGTACTTTTTGCCCGTCGGTATCAACTGATATGGACACATAATCACTCTTGAGTTAGTCAAATTGGCTGCAGGCACTGCAGTCATCGCAGTATTAGTACCAAGATCTTCTAAAGTGTAACCAGCCGTTTCTAGTGCAGCACAGTCTATTTCATCATGATCAATATGATTTGATTCTGGCACATTAAATAAAATAGATCTCATATTAGTGATTCCTGGAACGTATGTCAGTGCACTACTAAAAGCACAATTAGTTGAGCACGACAAATTGACACCATCCATATACGGTCCATCAAATGGAGCGGCTGTTCTTACGTTTTCATTTTCAAATATGTGTGGCACACAATCTGCCATAATTGTGCTACAACCATTAGTAGGACTCTCTTTTTCTAGATATAGCTCACTGGCAGCTGTTTGCACAGAAGGATCATTGTCATAAAATACACGTGATGCCGAAATCAAGTCATCAGCTTTTGTAAGCCATGCTCCGTCTGCATCTACAGGATCTGTACCAAAACTAAATCTTTCATTTAAAAAAGTAGCACTACCAGGCACCGTCCAACCTACTCCGTTACTGGCAGAAGCTCCTGTCGATACATCGTTAGTAGTTATATTAAAAAATAGTAAGTAATTATCTCTCTGTGAGTTGTACTCTGAACTGTAGTTATTATACTTAATTACCAACTCTTCGTACTGGGTAACATCATCGGGTAGATCTAGCTGTAGTTGGTTCGTAGCATTAAATGGACCACCAATAGTTACTGCATCTGAACCTGCAAGAGCGACTCTAGTGAGATTAGGATACGTAATTGGATTAGGTACGTTATCATAGCCTGTTAGAAGTATAGAGTCCGCAGAAGATGCGCCATGAGTAACTGCCACTTCTGTAATATTAATAAAGCGATTAAAAATTAAATTAAAATTAGATACTGCTGCAGCAGTTTGATATATATATGTACTAGGATTGTTATCAAACAATGCATCTAGTAATAAACCTGTTGGCGGTGCTACCACCGAGAGGTTATTTACTGGTGTAGCATTCAATATGTCATTTCGAACCAAATACACATTGTTCTCTTCTGTTCTAACTTCATAATGCGCAGGCACATGCACTTTAATCATTTTTAAGTTGCCTGCTGTAATTTGCGCAGGAGTTTTGTCAAAATCTTGTAATTTCTTGTTAGATATTAAAACTTCATTTGTACCTTGCATTTTATAAGTAAAATGCACGTCTTCTAAAAACATAAAATCAAACCACCCCGCAAATACTGGAGATTTAACTACTTCCATCGCTGGATTTCCATTACTTGGTTGATAGTAACCAATCGCTGTACCCGTTAAGTCTGTGGCGTTGGTTGTGCCTCGTCTAAGTCTGCCGGCAACACGCCCTTCTTTTCCTGATGTATTGATCGTCCAACCTGCACCACCAACTGTTACGTTTGCACTGCCGCCATTAAAGCTAACTGTCTTGTCAGAATAAAAGAACTGCATACTACCTTGTTCATTTGAATATACTAGTAAGACTTGCACCAGGCGATTTGCACCTGCAGGTATCCCTTTATTCATGGCTACACTAGACGGCAGAACACAACTCGAAATATCACCAGAAGAACTGCCATGACTGTACGGACACTCCCACTGTTGAAAATGAGTCTTTCCATCGTATTTAATATTTACTAAAATTAGATCAGGATAATAACCCGCTATAACAGAGTTAGCTTGTGGCCCCTCATTGGCTTTATTAAATTTAAAGCTGAGTACCGCATCGGTATCCACCGAACGCGAACACGAAATCGTTAATCCTAGCGACAATATTAGTAATACAATTATACGTTCCATACCCTAGTCTTATCGGCTTTCATCTAGTTTAACTTAATGCAGTGATTTCAGCTGGATATTGACTTAATTGCATCTGAAGATAATATTAGCGTAAGTTTAGCGTATTTTCAAGGGTTATAATTAGATGGATAAAAAGGTAGATTGGCTATTTTTAGATTTAAACTCTTACTTCGCATCCGTTGAGCAAGAATTAGATCCTGGTTTAAGAAATAAGCCCGTTGCGGTAGTACCGACAATGACAGACTCCACTTCTGTGATCGCGGCTAGCTATGAAGCAAAAGCCTTTGGTGTTAAAACAGGAGTTCGCGTCGGAGACGCCAAGCGTATGTGCCCAGGTCTTCGGTTGATAGAAGCAAGGCATGACGCTTATATCGAGTATCATCACGCGGTGATTAAGGCGATCGAAACTTGCCTCCCCATCTCTGCCGTTTTATCCATCGATGAAATGGCCTGTAAACTTATGGGAAGCGAATGCAACATAGAGAAAGCTACAAAGATTGCACTACAAATAAAACACACCATTAAAACCACTGTTGGCACCCAATTAGGCTCTTCCATTGGGCTTGCGCCCAATCGCTATTTAGCAAAAGTAGCCTCTGACATGCAAAAGCCTGACGGCCTAACTATTTTAACAAAAGACATCCTACCTCAACGCCTCTTTTCATTACAACTCCGCGACTTTCCCGGAGTTGGATCAAAGATGGAAGAAAGACTTCATAAATTTGGCATCCGCACAGTAGAGCAAATGTTTCAAAAAGACGCGCATTACCTACGCGAAGTTTGGGGCGGTATAAACGGCGAGAGATTTTGGCACTGGATTCATGGACACGACATTGCAGATATCAAAACAACTCAAAGTAGCATCTCACAATCCCATGTTTTATCGCCCGAACATCGAAACACTAAAAGTGTCTACGGCGTCTTGCAGCGACTTATCCACAAGGCTGCCTACCGCCTTAGACAAGATGGTATGTGGGCTACCCACTTTTCTGTGAAAGTAAAATACATGAACGATACCAAGTGGGAAGCCAGCAGCAAAGTGATTGAATGCCAAGACACATTGAGCTTTATAGAAGCACTTGCAGCATTCTGGGTGCGTCAAAAATTTAAAGATTACCCACGCCCCATTAAGGCTAGCATCGTTTTAGGAGGTCTAGTGCCTAACGAATACCACAACCTTTCATTATTTGGAGAAGATAAAAAAAATCAACTCTCTAAGGCTATGGACAAATTAAACGCTAAACTAGGTAAAAACGCAGTATACTTCGCTGGCATCCAAGAGACAAAAACCGCTGCTCCAACACGCATTGCCTTCACCAATATTCCTGATGAGATCCTATAAGCTTTTAGTTGGCATTTAATGAGAGCACAGCAATCACAAGTTTTTCTAGATTGTGAGATAAAAAGCACGTAGGATAAAATCATGAACAAACCAAAGCTAAATCTAACTAATACTTTGTTCCTAACACTAACACCTGTTGTATCCATCATTGGGCTTGGTTTCTATTTTTATTTAGAAACTTTTGAGTGGAAATACCTAGCTATGTTTTTTATATTATATTTCGCAACAGGGATTTCTATTACTGCCGGATACCACAGATTGATCGCTCACCGTGCGTATCAAGCAAACCCTTTGTTAAAATTATTTTATTTATTATTCGGTGCCGCCTCTTTTCAAAATTCCGCGCTTAAATGGGCCCAAGACCATCGCATTCATCACAACAAGGTCGACACTGAACAAGACCCATACAATGCAGGTCGCGGTTTTTGGTATTCACATATTGGCTGGATTTTTTACCAAGAAGAAACAGACATGACATTTGATAAAGATTTAGCAAAAGATAAGATGATTCAATGGCAGCACCGCTACTATATGCTGATCGCTATCTTTGTTGGAATTTTTCTGCCAACTTATATCGGTTGGGCGATGGGCTCGTCTTTAGGTGGATTTGTATTTGGTGCTAGTCTTCGCATTGTATTTACTCACCACTGCACGTTTTTTATTAACTCACTCGCTCACATCTGGGGAAAACAAACCTACACCGATGAGAACTCAGCACGCGACAATACCATCATCGCTATTTTAACTTACGGTGAGGGTTATCATAATTTTCATCATAAATTTCAAGGCGATTACCGAAATGGTTTAAAGTGGTACCACTTTGACCCAACAAAATGGTTGATACAAACTTGTTCAGCTTTGGGTTTAGCAGACAAGCTTAAGCGCGTACCCGAGGAAGAAATTTTTAGAGCAAAAGTTCGTATGCAAAAAAAATTACTCCTCGAAAAGCGTAATTGGAAACAAGAGTACCTAGATGCTATTGAATCCCTGCGACTACGCCTAGAAGATACTCAGCAAAAGTTTCGCGCTCTCAAGCGAGAGTACAAACAGCTTAAGTTAGAATTAACTACAGCCAAACACGAAAAAGCAGAAGAGATGCGCCTAAGATTAAAAATAGCTAAGGCTGAGTTTAGAGCTGCCTACAGACATTGGAAGCTATACACAAGAGCCTTGGGTAACCACGCTTAGCTTCACGGAGGCATACAATCGATCCTATTATCATTACCTTCATTGTCGTAGCTCTCGTTTTCATCTGCGTAGGAGCGTATTTTTTCTTAATGATATTTTTCCCCGAGTGGGTGGGCATCACCGGTCCTGCTGCAAAAAAAGCTTTAGATGAGCACCAACATGGAAGCGAGTCTAGCGACCACGACTTCTTTAGAAAGTAACATAGCAAAAACCGATACTACTGTGGCTACCATGGCTAATTTCTATTTAACACATAATATAAACCAATATTGTTTAGTTGTAGTTTGCTTTAAATAAAATATACCTTAAACTAGGATATTAGTTAGGCAGGAAATTATCATGTTTAAAAGTAAAATACTCATAGTAGATGATGAACCAGAAATCAGAGAGTTTGTAGCTCAGGCTATATCTAGCAAGTATCAGGTTTTATTTGCCGACAACTGCGAAAGCGCGCTGCAGGTAGCAAAAACCGAAATGCCAGATGTAATCCTACTAGATATTATTATGAATGGTGTCTGCAAAATAAATGCCTGTAAAGAACTAAGAACAAATCCATTAACAAAACCCATCCCCGTCATTGTACTATCGTCAGTTGATGATCCTGAAAAAAGAACGTTGGCGTACCAACTGGGAGCGGATGATTACCTTGCAAAACCCTTTACAGCAAAAGAGTTACTCGCCCGCATTGAATCTAAATTATGTCGCATAAAAGACGGTCAAACCGTCTGCAAAAGTATTCTGACTTACGGAGACCTAATTTTAAACTTTGAAGAGTCAGCTGTATATGCTGGCGACACTTTACTAGATATTGGCCATGTTGAATTTAAAATTTTAAATTGTCTTATAAAAAACCAAGGACAACTAGTTGATAGAGAGATTCTGCATTCATTTATTTGGGGTAACAATGCCCCATCTGAACGCGCGTTAGATCCGCATATCAACAGCCTTAGAAAAAAATTAAGACCATCTAGAAGTGAACTAAAGACTGTTTATGGCAAGGGCTTTAGCCTTATAGTTACAACAGGCAGTCGTTAAGATACCTACTCATTACAATCAAAAATTTCATCTAATTCACTATCTGAAAAATGTTCTTCCATCGCTCTGACGGTTGCATACACTGCTTGGATATTATTTCTTCTTCTTTCACTTGATAATAACGTAGGCACTGCCTGTGCTGTTGTCCCTATAATCACTCCGTCTTTATCAAAGACTGGGCCGCCACTCATGCCATCATCAACATCCATAGACACCAAGTAGGTGTTTTTTCTATATTCCATTGTGCTGGATAAAAAACCCTTCATATCAACATCTGATTTTTTAACTGTATCGATAGCCCCACCAATCCCTTGAGCTATTGTTTGATTCACTCTACCATTAGAAATTTTAAGGGTGTCCATATCTCCCATCTCTTGGCCGTTTCTAATTACAAACCCCGATGGAAAACCATAAGCCCACAAAATTTCTCCCGATATAGGACGCCTATGACTCACATAACTACACGAAACTTTACTTTCTACAGGGACTTTTAAAACTAAAGCATCCTCAGCTAGAGTGTCTAAGTAGTTTAACCCAAGCCTTGCTCCCGAATAAACAATCTCTACCTCGGGATAATTCACACCGTTGATATATACATCTCTAAGTATACCCGGGCGCACTTGTCTACCGGGACCAAATACTTTTTGAGCCGTAAATCCATACTCCCAAGACCTGATAGTGACAGATGGCGCTTGTTCCATAAATTTTGGATATGCACCCTGAAAACAATGAAGGGCCGTTAGAATATGACCATGGTTTGAAATAAAAGCCCCCGAACAACCGCCGAAAGAAACGGTAGAGTCTAAGGTTCTTTGATAATTCTGCGGCCTATAAACTAATTGATCCGATGTTTTAAAATTTTCAACAAAAGACCACCCCAAGCTAGCGACTAATAATAAGAGTATCCCCATACCCCTCCCCAATGGGTCTATACATACTGCGCTCCCATGCTTTGAGGTATTGAATCAAAGTTTTTTGTATTATCTTCTTATGAATTTTAGCCAGAATAAGTAGGGCTTCTCTTATCAATTTAGGCCTTGTGATCTAAATACCAGATATTAAAGTTTCTTATACTCTCTCCTGGTGCGTTAAGCATTTAGACAGTCTTACAGATTATACTTCACGAATAAACAGCTACTTATTAAGCTGATCTGCACTACAACACTCTCAGCTTTGATACTATTTAGTTATCAAAACTGTGGTGACCCTAACTCTGGCTACACAGAAGATGGCAAAGGGGGAATATATCAATCCCGTCATTATCACCATCGTAGTCATAGCCTTAGTAGTCGTTAGCGTAGTCGCCTATTTTTTCTTAATGATATTTTTTCCCGAGTGGGTAGGCATCACTGGACCTGAAGCTAAAAAAGCTCTTAAAGAACACCAAGACGGTAGCGAGTCCAGCGACCTTGACTTCTTTAGAAAATAAGCACGACTTAACCTAAGTCCAAATCTTTCTATAAATTATTTAAGACTCTATAATTCTATCCTCAAAAATATAGAAAGTAGTAATCTAATATAACAACAATGTTGCCTTAGAGGTTGCATATGAAAATTGGTCGCTTACTTATTTGTATACTTTTACTAACTGCCTGCTCAGAGGAAGATGAAGCTGCCCTTGAAGCAAATAGATTTTTATACGTCGCTTCAGGAACATGCTATGCCGGAGGCGGAAACACCGCTTTTACCAATGCCACAGCCTCTAATGTTGTTTACAGAGTAAATCTAAGAAATGGTCAAAAGGATATAACTCTTGCTGATTACAATTCTTCGCCAGCAACAGTAGGAGATTCGCCAGTCGGGGTTGTAGAGTTTGATGCTAATAATGTCTATGTAGCTGTCGAAAATACAACCACTGTTGGGGCTAGGCGAATAGAGAGAGCTCCAAAAACGCAAATGAGTAGTCGCAGTCTTTTTAGTAACAATACGGCGGCCCTTAGTGCACAATTAAGGTCTTTAGAAATTTCTAGTACTGGTGATTTACTCATTAGTAAGTCCACAGCCATCGAAAAAATTTCTTCTGCCAATGTCAGAATTACTAAAGGCGCAAACCCCTACGTTAACGCTCCGGCCGCCCCGTGTGCTACGTCTACCACTTTGATATCAAAATCTATCACCCTAACCAATCAGTTTATCGCTTTCACCCATGCAGCCACTGCCCAAAATCGCATTGGCTTTGTAAAACCAGCAGGGTATGCCGCAGGTGGTGATTGTACTGTGGCACAGGCCGCACCAAATGCTAACTCCTTTCCGGTAGCAATTGCTTATGATGCCCTAAATACTAACTTAATTGTGGCATACGCTGGTAGCACGGTGACCACTGACATTAATAGTATTTATGTTTATACTTTAGCAGAAACCGATACTACTGTGGCTATCACAGCTACCAATAAAATTTACGATGTGGCAGACTACCCAACGACTTATTCGTACTTATTATATGGGATTTCAGATATGATATTCGATTCTGCAGAGAATACACTTTACATAGCTACCGCCATCAATACCACACCAATTATTACGAATTTCTCCATTGAAAAGTTCTCCTACGATCCCTCCAAACTGGGAACGGATAACTCTCGCGTCTTAATAAGAAGCTCTAATACCCCCTTCTACAATTACGGAAGTGATACTAAGTGTATCTCTGATATGATGATCTCTAACTAGACTATATAATGGGTTTTATCTTGAACACGTAATATAAACTAATATTATTTAGTTGTAGTTTAAAGTATATATATTATCTTGTGCTCGTACTGCTTATTAGATAGTATATATATATGGGTAAAGACAAAATATTAATTGTTGATGATGAGCCAGAAATTAGACAGTTTGTAGCACAAGCTATATCTAGCAAATACCAAGTCCTATTTGCAGAAGATCACCTTAGTACTTTTCAAATAGCAAAA
>JBBKWS010000029.1:0-6570 GCA_037969075.1 Bdellovibrionales bacterium
CGTCCACAGGTGTTGCCGAAAAGGCGAGTCCAGCTAAAAATAAAATCATATATGTCATAAGTGCTCCTTATCTAATTGAACCTTAGTCAGCCATAGATCTCAAGACCAGTTGCATAGAGATGGTTTAGAATAGACGTTCGTCTAAAATAGTGGTCGCACGTGGTTCTCAAATTAAGAAATTATCCCTCTATTCCGAGAAGAATACGAGGGGTACGCATGCAAAAAATTCTTTTAATGATCATTATGACACCATGCTTGATCAGCTGTGCAAACTTTCTGCCTAAGTCCGAAAAATCTTCGTACACATACCAAGATTTTGAACAGCGCGCGCCTGCATCACTAAGACCACAAGTTAGAGATGGGGATATTGACGAGTTTCATTTAAAAACGCAAGCCGACTATCACTTCACAATGGCAGAAGCATACGCTCTTGAAGGTCAGGCTGAAAAGGCAATTGAATCTTACAAGCTAGTTTTGGTATACGACCCTACGGCTATAGAAGTCCGCGTAAAGTTAGCTTCAGAGTATCTTAAAAAAGGTTTTATCAGCGAAGCTATTCAGGAATCTGAAATTGCACTTAAGGCAAATCCAAATTTAATGGCGGCAAGATTTCTTTTGGCAGGTGTTTATACTACGCTCAAAATGTACCCAAAGGCCCGTGAAAACTACGAGTTGATTGTAAAAAATAATCCTAAGAGTGAAGAGGCTTGGTTGTATATTGGTGCAATTTACGTAGAAGAAAAAAAATTCAATAATGCAGTTGCAACATTTAAAACAGCAGCCGCTTTACCAGATGCAAAGGGCGCTTATCTGGCTCATTATTACACCGGCAAAGTATATCAAATGCAGGGTAAAATTAGTGAAGCGCAAACTAGTTATGAAAAAGCGTTATCGGTAAATCCAAAGTTTGTAGACGGTGTGATAGCTCTTGGTGGAATTTACGAAGACAAATCAAAGACAATGGCTAAGAAGCTATATAGATCCTATGTCGAAAAATATGGTGAAGACGAGCGAATCGCAGAAACCCTGGCCAACCTTTACATAGAAGACGAGCAATACGACGAAGCGGTAAAACAACTGCAGGTAGTAGAAGGTGGTGACAACGGTTTGGGCGCCAAAGTAAAAATCGCCATGATTTTTATCGAGCAAAAAAAATACGATCAAGCAATTTCACGTTTAAAAGCTATCTTGCAGGAAGTTCCTGAGTCAGATAAAATAAAGTTTTACCTAGCCGCTGTGTATGAAGAGATTAATGAAGGTGAAAACGCGATTGAAATTTATAAACAGATTCCTTTAGCAAGTAATTACTATACTGACTCGGTACTACACGGTGTATATCTTTTAAAGACAAAAGAAAGATATGAAGAAGCTCTAGCGTGGAACAAAGAGGCCCTACAAAAGCGTCCCGATGTAATCCAGTTTTATACAATGTATGCCTCTCTTCTAGATGACAAGAAACAATATAAAGATGCATTGGTGTTTTTGAAAAAATCAGAAAAAAACTTTCCTGAAGACGAGCAAATCCAATTTTTCTTAGGATCATTCTTTGATAAATTAGGTGATAGAAGAGAAGCTATTGCAAGAATGCAAAAAGTTTTATCAATTAATACAGATCACTCACAAGCGATGAACTTTATTGCTTATACATACGCTGAGATGGGCGAGAATCTAGATGAAGCAATGAGAATGGCGAAACGTGCAACAGAATTAAAGCCTGATGATGCATTTTACCTTGATACTCTGGGTTGGGTGCACTTCAAAAGCGGTAAGACAGATAAATCAATACAATACTTAGAGGCAGCGTATAAATTAGCTCCTGGGGAAAGTATCATTGCACAACACCTAGGTGACGCGTACTATAGATATCAATTGCTTCTAAAAGCTAAGCTTTTTTATAAAAAGGCAATTGAAACTGAGCAGGACAATGAAGAAAAACGTAAAATACAGCAAAAGCTGGCTTCTACAGAAAGCGCATTATCTAATGCATCAGCTAAAAATATCCCAACTACTTCAGAGAGTCGTAAGCCCGCTTCTGACGATTAGTCTTTTAGTGGCGGCTACGGCCTGTACAACTGCACCAACTAAATTTAACGAATATGATTCAGGCTCTTGGGATATCAGAGCCATGATTCGTAATAAAACCAAATCAAGGTCTTACATAGTACATATTGATGCTGTAGCAGTAAGACCGAATCGCCTTCGCATGGAGTTTTCTACACCAGTAGGAATCTCAGTAGGAGCTTTTGCTTTAGTCGATAAAAAAGTTTCTTATTACACATCAGAAGATAAGAAGGTAAAAACACTACCAGCTACTGACGCAGCAATGCGCCCGCTTATTCAGACAAACATAGATCCCTACTTGCTGATGGATATTTTATTTGATGAAAAACCAAGAGAAAAAGGTTGGGTATGTGATAATGATAAAAAAGGCTTTATGAAGTCTTGTGCCAATAAATCTAAAAATATTACCCTAGTTTGGCTTAAGCGCGAGTTAAAACAAAGAGCTGTGGAGATCAATACTCCTAGCACAAAAATCCAGCTGGGACTTAAAGGTTTCAAGCCTAAGGTCGAGGTTAGGCCAGAAACCTTCCAAATTATTACAAAGTAAAACTTTAGCCTTTAAAGCTTAGCTCTGAAAACCTATAATAAAGGTAAGTTGTCGTGCACGACAACTCATCTCTAAAAAGGCCAAGGAGGCGTCTATGGCAGATTTTAACCTAAAACAAGTTTTATCAAAGTTGCAAGAAAAGCGACATCTGAGAGATTTAACTTGGACGGGAAACTTCGATAGTTATATCGAGTTAGTGCGCCAAAATCCAACGATCAGTAGAAATGCATTTCAACGAATGTATGACATGATTATCGCGGCTGGTACTGAAGAGTATGTAGATTTTAAAAAGACTATTACACACTACAAATTTTTTGATGATGAAACTAACAATGGTAACGATGCTGTATTCGGGATGGATATATCGATCATGAAATTAATGAACGTACTTAGGTCAGCTGCCCTTGGTTACGGCACAGAAAAACGTGTGATTTTACTTCACGGTCCAGTGGGTTCGGCGAAATCCACAATTTGTAGAATTATCAAGCGCGGATTAGAAGAGTATTCAAGAGAAGACGTGGGTGCGCTTTATAGTTTTGATTGGATAGATGAGACGGGGAGTAATATTTTAGGAAAAGGTGTGGATAGGTTTCCTTCTCCGATGAATGAAGAGCCGCTTCTGCTGATACCTAAAGAAATTCGTGAGCAATTTATTGAAGAGCTAAACCGCGGCAGTAAATCCGAACATAAAGTAAATATTAAGGGTGATCTAAGTCCTCCATCAAGATTTATATTTCAACGTTTTATGGAAAAATATGATGGCGATACAACAAAAGTATTAAATCACGTTAGAGTAAAAAGAATTGTTCTTAGCGAAGCTGACAGAGTAGGAATAGGAACGTTTCAGCCAAAGGATGAAAAGAATCAAGATAGTACAGAGCTAACGGGTGATATCAATTATCGAAAAATTGCAGAGTACGGATCTGATTCTGATCCACGGGCCTTTAACTTTGACGGAGAGTTTTGTGTCGCTAACCGCGGGATGATTGAGTTCGTCGAAGTATTAAAGTTGGATGTAGCGTTTTTATATGATCTTTTGGGGGCTTCACAAGAACATGTGATCAAACCAAAAAAGTTTGCGCAGACGTTCATCGATGAAGTTATTATTGGCCACACCAATGAGCCCGAGTACAAAAAATTACAAAATAACGAATTCATGGAAGCTCTTAGAGATCGTACAGTAAAAATCGATATTCCATATATTACTAGATGGGATCAAGAAATTAAAATTTATAAAAAAGACTTTAATCAAAGAAAGATTAGGGGAGTAAGTATTGCTCCGCACACGATTGAAATGGCTGCAATGTGGGCTGTGCTAACTAGGCTTGAAAAATCTAAAAAAGCTAATCTGACAAGACTACAAAAATTAAAACTCTATTCTGGAAAAACTCTTCCGGGCTTTACGGAAGAGAATGTAAAAGAATTTAGAAAAGAAACTATTAGAGAAGGTTTGGACGGAATTTCGGCTAGATATGTGCAAGATAAAATTTCTAATGCATTAGTGAGAGCACAAAGTATGAACCGCGGATCAGTGAATCCATTTATGGTTCTTAATGAACTTGAATCAGGTTTAAAAGCCCACTCACTTTTAAACAATGAAGAGCTAAAAACAGAGTACAGAGAGCTTTTGGGTATAGTTCGTCAAGAATACGAGGATATCATAAAGTCCGAAGTACAAAGAGCGATTAGTGCCGACGAAGGTGCGCTACAAAGACTTTGTGGTAACTACATTGATAACGTAAAAGCTTATACCCAAAAAGAGAAAGTTAAAAATCCATTCAACGGGCAGTATGAAGAGCCCGAAGAGCGTTTGATGCGATCGATTGAAGAAAAAATTGAGATTCCTGAATCTAGAAAAGATGATTTCAGAAGAGAAATCATGAATTATATCGGAGCGCTGTCGATTGAGAGTAAGCGTTTTGATTATAAATCAAACGAAAGACTATATAAGGCGTTAGAATTAAAATTATTTGAAGATCAAAAAGATACTATTAAATTATCTACCCTTGTTACTTCGGTTACTGACAAAGATACACAAGAGAAGGTTGATATCGTTCGTACTCGTCTAATCAAAGATTTTGGATATGATGAGATTTCTGCAAATGATGTTCTAAGCTACGTGGCAAGTATATTTGCACGTGGTGATGCTAAGAAGACATAATTATGGCTATAGAACAAGATCACAAACGTTTTCGTGATATTGTCCGAGGCAAAATTCGCGAGAACTTTAAAAAATACATCACGCAAGGTGAGATGGTCGGCCGTCGTGAAAAAGAGACGGTAAAGATTCCTATTCCACAAATCGAACTCCCAAAATTTAAATACGGCCCAAAACAGCAGGGCGGAGTGGGACAAGGTGATGGACAGCCAGGAGAAGAAGTGGATGGCCAACAAGCTGGAGATCCTACGCAGGCTGGGGATAAACCTGGTGAGCACGGCCTAGAGGTTGATATTTCGTTTGACGAACTTGCTGAAATTTTAGGGGAAGAATTACAGCTCCCAAGAATTGAGCCCAAGGGGAGTAAGCAACTAGAGAGCACTAAGTATAAGCTGAAGGGTATGGCACCTGTTGGTCCATCCAATTTACGTAACTATAAAGCTTCTTATAAAGAGGCGTTAAAGCGATATATGTCTACAGGCACTTATGATCCAGATGACCCAGTGATTGTGCCGATTAAAAAAGATTTACGTTTTCGCTCTTATAAGCCCGCTACACAACCGCAATCAAATGCTGTAGTTATTTATATCATGGATGTATCTGGATCTATGGGCGGAGAACAAAAAGAAGTTGTTAGGTTAGAAACTTTTTGGATTCATACATGGCTTAAGCATCATTATAAAGGCTTGCAAACAAGATTCATCATCCACGATGCCGCAGCAAAAGAGGTTGATGAAGATACGTTTTTTAAAACCTCGGAGGCCGGGGGCACATTAATTTCTTCAGCCTACAACTTACTTAAAAAAATGATTGATGAAGAGTATAATCCTAATGAGTGGAATATATATCCATTTCACTTTAGTGATGGTGACAATTGGAGTGCCGAGGATACTAAGTATTGTCTGAAGCTTTTAAAAGAAGATATTCTGGCAAAGGTGAATATGTTTGGTTACGGACAAGTTGAGAGTAAGTATGGCAGTGGGCAGTTTTTAAAAGATTTAGTAAAAGAGTTTCCTGAAGATGAAAAGTTAATCACCAGCCGTGTACCTAATCGAGAAAAGATACCCGATTCAATTCGTGATTTTTTAGGCAAAGGAAAATAAATGCGTCAGTTACCAGAAGAAATTGATACCGCCAGAAAGCATATTGAAAAGCTTGCTAAAGACTATGGTTTAGATTTTTTCCCAGTGTCTTTTGAGATGGTAACTTATAATCAAATCAATGCCTTCGCTGCTTACGGCGGATTTCCTACAAGATATCCACATTGGTCTTTTGGAATGCAGTATGAGCAGTTATCAAAGGGTTACGAATACGGATTATCCAAAATATATGAAATGGTTGTAAATACTGATCCTGTTTATGCTTATCTAATGGAAGGTAACATGCACGTGGATCAGAAGATGGTTATGGCCCATGTATTTGGTCATGCAGATTTTTTTAAAAACAATAAATGGTTCGAGCCCACCAATCGCAAGATGATGGATGTGATGGCTAATCATGCGACTCGTATACGAGAGTACAATGATCAATTTGGGCAAGATGTAGTTGAGGCGTTTATCGATAAAGTGATGAGTATCGATAATTTGATTGATAGATATTCTCCCTACGTGAAGCGTGAAAACCACGACGAAAAAAAGCAAGAAATTCAAAGAGTAAAAAAACATCATGAATCTAAGTTTCATGATAGTGACTATTTATCAACTATGCGACCTGATGCAGCATCTAATAAACAAGAACAAGTTGAAGATTTAAAGTACCCATCACGGCCTGAAAAAGACGTGCTGGAATTTTTAATTAATTATGC
>JBBKWS010000030.1:0-9180 GCA_037969075.1 Bdellovibrionales bacterium
TTTGTCAGCAAATCCCAAATTGAGCCTTGATAATGGGTCCTAATCCATCCCAATGCATTTTAACTTGGTACTGGCCTTGCTTTAGTAGAGCTTGTTGTGGGTTTTAGGGACCCAAAATGTTTTTAACTAAATACGAGGTATAAAATGTCAATTGCTACTACTATTTCAAATGTATTCGATCACGGTGGATTTGTTATGTGGATTATTTTCGCTGGGCAAATCATCTCTCTTGCAATTATTGCAGAAAGATCGTTCGCACTATATCTGAGAAGATCTATGAATAATAAAAAAATAGCAAAAGCATTTGAACAAGAAATTAAAAAAGGAAGATTAGAGTCTGTAATTATGAAAGCACAAAGCCTAGGTAACGGTAGTGCCATCGGCAAAGCAATTACTGCAGGAGCGCAAGCAGCTCTTGATATGGGCGGAAAAGATGAAATTCAATCTAAAATGGATGAAGTACTATTAGCAGAACATTCTGTTCTGGAAAAAAGAACAGGTTTCTTAGCAGCGATTGGTAACATTGGAACTCTAGCAGGACTACTTGGTACAATCCTTGGTTTAATCAGCTCATTCAACGCGGTAGCAAATGCGAACCCACTAGAAAAGGCAGCGCTTCTTTCACAAGGTATCTCAATGGCCATGTACGCTACAGCATACGGTTTATTAATGGCGATTCCTGCTTTAATATTTTTTGCCATATTTCAAAATAGAGCCAACACACTGTCTGAAGATACAAATCAAGGTGCTTTGATGGTGTTTAATTGGTTGAGCTATAATTATGAGCCAGTTAAAAAGAAATCAATCGCTAGATAGTTTTAATTGAACGGAATTTTCAAAGGAATTTGTTATGGGTTTTTCTTCAGGTCCATCAAGCAAAAAAGAACTTAACTTCGAGTTAAACCTACTTCCTATCTTTGATGTGTTGTCAGTTTGTATCTGTTTTTTGTTAATGACCGTAGTTTGGGTACAAGTTGGATCAGTGGATACGACACAAGCTGTTGGCGGACAAAGCCAAAGCGAAACAAAAAAAGTTCCTACAGTTTGGGTAACTTTTGATGAGAAGGGCAGTCTAAACTTCTCGTTTAAAAATGCAAAAGTAAAAGCTAATGATTTTACGTTAAAAAGTAATAAAGGACAATTAAATTTAAGTAGAATAGAATCACAAATCAAAAAATTAGATAAAACTTTTGAAATTGCATTACTAATGCCTGCAGCGAATACCTCTTATGACAATATAATTCAAGTTATGGATATGTTTAAGCAGGCTGGCATTAATGATGTTGGAATTTCACCTCTATAACCAAGTACCGGAGATTTTATGGGTGCAAGTATCTTAAAGCAAACGACAATTAGAGGACCTCTTTACAATAATATGATGAAGAAGAAGTCTGGCTCTGGCCAAAGGTCATTTGTATTTGCCCTTAACTTAACAGCTCTGATAGATGCGTTCTCGATTCTAGTGATATTTTTACTGTCTAATTTTAATAGTGATGCTCAAAATATAAATGTAAGTTCAAATATGGTTCTTCCAAAAGTGACTCAAGCTGAATTAATGACTATGGGTACTGTGATTCGAATTGAAGGCAACAAATACCTCATCGATGACAAAGTTGTTAGCCTAAATAATGTAGTGGCAAGTCTTGTGGCAATTAAAAAAGAAAACTCTAAACAAGCAGAAGATGCTCAAAATTCTCTAATTATACAAGCAGATAGAAATGTTGGGTTTGATATTTTAAGCCCCATCATTAAAGCAGGAGGACAAGCAGGATTTAATAAATACAAATTTGCCGTTCTTCCTAGAGGATCAAAGGGATAATCATGAAAGATCTAATTATTAACATCCGCAGTTTATTTATGTCGTTAATAATTCTATGTGGATTATCTGCATACGCAGAGAAAATGGATATCGATACTCATAATGTATTGATCGATAAATTAGAGCAAGTGGTAGGATTATCTGAAGAAGGAGTGTCAAAGCAAGCTTTGATACAAAGGTTGGCCGACCTACACTCAGAAAGAGCAAGATTATATGCAATGGAAAATGAAGGTAAAGGCGATATAAAGTACAAAAATGAAATCGAAAAAGACAGAACCGCAGCATTAAAGTTATATGAAAAGTCTATTAAAACAGCCACAAACATCGATAAGCCTAAAATATTATTTCAAATGGCGCAAATTCATCACTTATTAGGTAATCCAAAAAAAGCACAAAAATTATACGAAGAGATCGTTAAAAATCAAAAACGCTACGATAAAGAGTTAGTGGCGCTTGCTTACATTGAACTAGCTGATTACGACTACTATAAGCAAAAATTTACTTCGGCTCGTAAGATATATAATAAGGCCATTAGTATTAAGGAAAGCCCGAGAAAAGCATATATAAAATATAGAATAGCTTGGTGTGATTTTCAGTTAGGATCTACAAGAGGTGCTTTGCAAAAAATGGTTATTCTTTTATCAGATACCTCAATGTTTAAAAGACCCGATGGAAGTACAGATCAATCATTTCAAGAAGAGGCGTCAAGAGACCTAGTAACTTTTTATGCTAGATACGGGGTTACTAGTGACGACATAGCAACTATTGCAAGGTTAAGCCCTGCAAACGCTAAAGATGCAAACTTAACTTACCTGGCCACTGAATTAGATAGAACGGGTAAAAAGAAGAGTGCCTTACTTGTTTGGGCCACGCTTGGTACACAAAAAAGATCTGATGATGACAAGCTAGAAGGACAAATTAAAATTGCAAAGATTCAATATGATCTAAATAAAAAAGACCAAGCAATCAAAGAAATCGCACTGGCTGCAAAAATGTTAAAAGAGTCAGATTGTGATGATAAGGCAAAATGTTCGAACTACAAACAGCTATTAAGAACAGTAGTGACTGATTGGGGTAAGGCCGAAGAGAGAGAGCCATCTTCTCAATTAATATTTGCATACAAAGCCTATCTTTCTGAGTTCAATGATCTAGAAATGAACTACTGGGCAGGAATAGCCGCGCAAAAGAAGAAATTATGGAGTGAAAGCTTTAACTTTTTCAAAAAATCTTCAGAACTCGCTTATGAAGTGATTCATGATTCGTCGATGAAGTCTACAATCGTTAATGTAGATAAAATATTTGAGGGGTCACTTTTAGGGACCATTGAGGCTGCAGAACAAACTAAAAATTTAGAACTAAGAGACCAAGCTTACGCTCAATATATACGTTTAAACCCTAGAGGTGAAAAATCTATTGAAGTAAACTATCAAATAGCTCAAGTGTTTTTAGAGAAAAATGAAAATGAAAAGGCCGCAAACAAATTTAAAGAAATCGCATTGTCAGATGCAAATGGACCTAAATCAATTAAAGACAAAGCGGCTGATCTTGCTCTAGACACGTTAGTTGTCTTAAAAGATGATGCTAAAATTGAGTCATGGGCTACTGAGTTTTCTCAAAAAATACCTGCTAGAAAACAAGAGTTCTTAATCATTGCAAGAAAGGCAATTATCAATCAAGCCGCAGTAACAATCAATCAATCTAAAGCAAACTCAGAATTGCAAAAACAATTTGATAAATTATCTAAAACAAGTCTATCTTCAGCCTCATCTTTAGAAAAAATCAACTTTCAAAAGCACAGGTTACTCTTAGCCACGAAGTTAAAGAGTATGTCTGAGGTGATATTAGCTGCCACAATGCTATTAAAAGAAAAAGGCTTAAGTAAAGATGATCAAAGAGACGCTAACCAACAGTTGGTTTGGGCTCATGAAATGAACTTAGATTTTAAAAGTGCAAGAGCTGTTTTAATAAGAATGGATGTGCCTAAAGGGAATGAGGGTGAGCATACATTAAAGCTAGCTGTAATGACTGAATTAGCGGGCTTGAATCCCACATTTTATTATGAGAAATTTTTGAAGATTAGTAATGATAGAAATAAAAAACAAGACGTAGCGTTAACCCTGGTTAAATTGGCTAAAAATCCATCTGTAGCTTTTAATAAGTATAAGAGTCATTTATCTGGTTCAAGTAAGTATGTGATTGCGGGCCTATATTCTTATGATCATAAGAGATCAAAATCTCTCAAAAAAGATTTATTAAATAATGCGAAACATAATACTTTTGAAGCGCAATTATTGCTTAGAGAAGACGAAATAAAAACAATAAGTGATAAAGCTGTAAAATTATCGCGCCACAAACTCTCTAAATCAACGAAATGGATGAAGTCATCTATTGCAGAAAGAGTGAATCAGATCGCTCAAATGGAAAAAATCGCAGCGGGTGCTATAAAACAAAAAGATTTTACTCTGCAGTTTTTATCCCTTGCCTCTGTTTCTATTGAAAATGAGCGTTTAGCAAAAGATATGTTAGCTCTTCCTCAGCCTAAAGGCCTAAATAAAGAAATGAAAAAACAGTATAGTACGCTTTTAGCACAGCAAGTAGAGCCGTATTTAGTGAACGCAAAAGCTGTAAAGAAGAAAGTAAATGAGTTGTGGGACGATAAGAATGACTCTGGATTTAAAGATGTTTTAGAGCTGTCTAATCAGCCAACACAAGCGGGTTCTAAGGTTGCATTAGAAGAAGTTTACAGTGTTACCCGCACGGCTAAAAAGCTAAAATACAGGGTTAAGGATTTGGCCCAAAAGCAGCCTGAACGCCGTAAATTGGCACAAGAGCTAGCTAATCTTAAAACTAAGGTAAAGAAAAATCCCTATGATTCTAGCTATTTACGAAAAATAAAGGATATTGAAGAGAGGCTAGGAAGTGGCGCGATGGTTGCTTATATAGATGCTAGGCTCACTAAGTTGTCAGCCGGAGGTAAAAATTGAAATCATTAGCAGTCGCCCTTATTTCAAGTTTAATTTTGCTTGTCACAGCGACTGAAGCCTTGTCTGCAACAAAATCTAAGGCTCGCCCTGTAAAGTCAAAGCTAAGTACAGAGGTTGATTTTAATGACCGTTTAGTAGGTGGTAAATATCAATACGCTACCGAATCAATTACGACAGTAGAAAACGATAAAATTCTTGATGATTTAATCGGCGTTAGAAAAAATTTTTCGGATCGTATAAGCAGATCTAAGGAGTTAAAGTAATGAAAAACTCATCTGCTGCTAAAAAGAATGATGGAAAATTTGTAATCGAAAATAAAAAAGGCGAAGTTGTTCGCACACTAGATTGGCAAGGAATTAAATTACATATTATTTATAGACATGATACCCGTCGTATCGAAATGACAGATGACCTGAAGGCGTTAAAAGACCAAAATATTGAATTTACAAGTATTGAAATTGTAAGAAAATCAGAAGTGCAAAAAAAACCAGTAGATATTGGACAAGTAGGGACTTTAAGGTACCTAGAAAATATCGAATCATTAAGCCCATCTCCTAAGACAGTTGACGACGACATAAAGCCATTCATAGGTTCTTTAAAATGGATCAGTGGCGTTAGCACGTCAGTGTTATTACTACTATTTTTGATAGCCTATTTTTTTAAACCAGAAGTAGAAGAAATTAGAGTTGTAGAAATTGTTGAAAGACCAGTGCAAGAAAAAGTAAGAGAGCCAGTTGTTAAACAAAAAATTCGTAAACAAGTGGTAAGGGCCAGTAAGAATAAAAAAATAACACCTAGAGTTGCAAGAACAGCGACCTTAAGAAAGACTAAAGTATCAAATAAAAAGCAAATGACAGTAAATCAAATGGGTGCATTAGGTGCATTGGGTAGCTTGACTGCGAGCAAGCAAAATGGCGGATTAAATCTAAACGCTGTAAAAACATCAAAAGGTATCGGTAGAGGCGGAAGTGCTGGAAGTGGCGGAATGCAGGCTAATATCTACGGTAAAGGTTTAACTTCTGCAGCATTGGGTGAAGGACAAAAAGCAAATGGTGCTGGTGGTTACGGAACTCGTGGTAAAGGCGGCGGTCAAGCGGGTTACGGTAAGTTATCACTATTAGGATCTTCAGGTTCATTTTTTCAACCAGTAAGATCTGAAACGCTAGTTGAAGGTGGTCTGGATAGAAACGAAATCGCAGCAGTTATTGAAAGACATTTAGGTGAAATTAGATATTGCTACGAGCAAGGTTTGCAACAAAGTCCAAAGTTAGCTGGCCGTGTTTCGATGAAGTTTTTTATAGGTGCTGAAGGATATGTTACATCAGCAAATATCTCAAATTCAAGTTTAAGATCAAAACAAGTTGAAGGTTGTATCACAAACCGTCTTAAGAGTTGGAAATTTCCAAATCCAAGAGGCGGCGTAGTAGTTAAAGTTAATTACCCATTTGTCTTAAAACGAGTAACAGATTCGTAGGGACAGGAGACGGTTATGAAAGCGTTAGTTAAAAATTCATTCTTAGTACTAAACTCCCTTGTAGTGAGTACCCTATTAGTGGCGTGTGCTGGTGATAGCTCGGACCCATTAGCTAAGTACGACAACTTAAATGGTGTTCCGCCCCATACAGAAGAATCTGATAAGCAAATCGCTGACCCAAGAAATCCCTTCATTATTGAAATAGAAGGCGGTAGTTCAAATACATCTGCTTTGTTTACTGAAGGAATCGAAGGAATCACAGAAGTAAGAGTAACAGAGAACAATTTGCAAGGCACAGACTATATACAACTTGCTGGTGCTGCGGTGGTAGGTATTCCAGATTCAGAAAAATTTACTTTTGTAAATACTGATAAAAATCCAAATATATTTACATTGAAATGGACGCCATCTATAGGCTTCTTGCAAGGAAAATCATCGGACACATTTCTAGTTACTGTTATTGCTAAAAGTAAAAATGGTAAAGGCAAAGAGACGTTACTTCCTATTACGGTTAACAAGAGTGGCAAGATACCATCTATCATTGGAACATCTGGAATCGATGGTAAAGTATTTACAGAAGGCGATAGCTTCGATTTTTATGTTGATGTAAAAGATCCTAATATTTACGATGTGTCTCAGCCTCGTATAATTCCTGTTGAATATGAAAGCACAGACAGAGCAGCCTTTAGAGACACAGTGGTTTCTAAGCCTAATCCTACTATTACTGTTAATCCTGAGTCACAAAATGGAAATGTTTTTAGATTTTACAGAAGAATAGCCTTGAATGATATAGCTACATTTAGAGATCGTCATAATAAAGAGGTGCCTAATGCTACTTCTATTGATGTGTGTACTCTTATTGCTGTACAGAGTGTTACCGGCACAACATCTGGATCAAATCAATATTGTTTTAAAGTAAACTACTTAGCACAAGCGGCAACAATTACTTGGGCGTCAGAACTTCCTAAGCAAATTCCTGCTGGTCAAGAGTTCAAAGTAAACTTTAAAGTTGGTACTCAAAATAGTTTATCAAAAGTAGCTATTAATAAGTTAAGTACGCAAATAGCTGGATTATCAGGTACTAAAAAATTAGAAAAGGTATCGACAGATGATAATGACAAAGAGGTAGAGTACGCCCTTACTTGGACTCCGTCTTGTGCAAAAGCTAATATTAAAAAATTCCCATTAAAACTTAAAGTAGATTCTTCGTTAAATGGTAAAAGCTTATCTACTCCACTTGATTATGAGATTGAAGTAGTAGCATCAGAAGAGAATTGTACTGTTACACCTAAAGGAGCTAAGTAATGAGAACTTTACTCATTTCTTTAATAATCTGTTCTTTCGCAACACCTACTTTTGCTGCAAGTAAAAAGAAGCAAAAGCCTAAGCAGAAGCAAGTAAGCTCAGTTTCTACTAGTAAAAGTATGAAGAGTGATTTTGATACATTAGGTGACAACAAGGTGTTTGCTGACAGAGTTCAAAGTATGGATGCAGATAGAAAAATACGTATTGTGCAAAATAGAATAGTGGATTTGAATCATAGATTAGAAGTTAGCGTTGGTTACGGTTTTAATGGTGGTGGTGGCGACAGCTATGTCACTACTACTAATTTAGGGGCGCAACTAGATTATCATTTCTCTCCTCGTTGGGCCATGGGCTTACGATACGAAAAATTTTATAACGAACTTTCAAAAGAAGCTGATGCTCAATACCAAAGAGCAATCAATGATTCAACAGGAACACAAAAGTTTCCTGATATAGATTTACCTCTTAGTACAACGGTAGCTACTTTTACCTTTGCTCCAATTTATGGAAAACTAAATCTATTTGATCTAAGTGTTGCACATTTTGATGTATATACAGTGCTAGGTGCAGGTCAGATAGAGTTAAAATCAGGAAATTCTAACATTTACACAGGTGGTCTTGGCCTTAGTGTTTGGTTAACTCAGCATTTTTCTACAAGATTAGAAGCGAGATACGAAACCTATAAAGATTTAGTAGAAACTGAAAATAGAACTCAAAATATCGTTAAGGCTATGTTTACAGTTGGATATTTATTATGAAACACATAAGCAAATATATTTTATCTTTAACAGTTAGTTTGTCTTTAATAAGTCATGCCTCTGCTGGTTCATCAAAGAATGAAAATATAGCTGCTTTAAACATTGCTAGAAGTCTATATGCTAAGAATAAATTAGATAAATCAATTGAAGAATATAATAAAATTCCTAAACAGTCTGAATTTTGGATTGAAGCGACTGAAGAAAAGGCCTGGGCTTATGTGCGCCAAGGTAATTATGACAATGCATTGTCTGAGTTAAAGTCCATTATTAACCCTGTCTTCATGCCGTTTGTAGGGCCAGAGGCTCTAATGCTTGCTACATTTATCGACTTGAAAACCTGTAATTATAAGGGTGTGTTTGATAAGATTAAGCTTTTCAAAAATGAAATGCTGCCAAGAGTTGAAGCTCTAGAAGAGATAATTAAAAATCCAAAATCTGAGTTTATCACTACATGGAATCAAAAAATTAAGAGTAGCGACTTGCTAGCATCTGATTTAGGTAACGATATCACTAAGCTGCCTAGATATTATTACAGAGATAAAAAGGCGGGCATTGATTCTAAAAGAGTATCAGTTCTTGCAAAAAAAGATCTTGAAGATATCTCTAAGAATCTTAAGAAAATGAAGATTATTGAAATAGAAGTGATCCAACGTTCGTTTGCGTATGACGAGTCTTTAACAAAGGACAAGTTAGCTTTTAATGGTAAAAAATTAAAAAATCAAATGACGTTTCCATATGAAAAAGATAGCAGAGAAGTTTGGTTAGATGAAATTGGCAATTATGAAGTTAAGACGCAAGTGTGTGCTACTTCAGGAGCTAAAAAATGAAAAAGGTAATAGT
>JBBKWS010000031.1:0-2815 GCA_037969075.1 Bdellovibrionales bacterium
GCCCCTAACTCTTCAGCAAAATTATCTACTTCAGGAAGGCGATGCCTAATTACTTTTTCAGCTGCACTTAATAGTGCCTCCATTTTTTCAGCCTCAAGCCAATAAGATGGGTCTTTTAAAAATTCAAAAGGTAGTTCTACAGAAGAATATAACTCTTCCATATCAAGATTTTTTCTATCGAAATAGATCAGACATGAATTACTGATTTTGCAGCTAAATAACACAAAACTTATCTAGCCTGATTGCCTAGTGATGACAAGGACTTATGGCTGCGAAACATGCGGGCTGACAGAATCCTAATTAAGCGACATCTGTCTTCTTCTGAAACCTGGTAATTTGAATAGGAATCTTATTTGCTTGAATTTCATGCATAAAACTAGGGATGTATCCTGTTGGCTCTAAACTACCTACCATTTTGCCGTCAGATCCTCTCTGTAAATTTCTTAAATCATATATAGGTTTAATTTGATAATACCCAGCATCATCAAGACCACATACTTCTGCGATCTCTGTCACACGGCGGCTACCGTCCGAGAGTCTAGATATCTGAATTACAAGGTTAACTGCAGACGCCATCTGATACTGTACAGCTTTTTGACTGACCTTAGTTTCCCCACTCATGGCTAAAACTTCGAGCCTAACCATTGCATCAGCCGGGGCATTGGCGTGAACTGTGCCAAGACAACCCTTGTGGCCTGTATTCATTGCATTAATAAGCTCCATGGCTTCACTACCACGTACCTCACCAACAATAATACGATCAGGTCTCATTCGAAGCGAGCTCTTCAATAGATCTTCCATGGTAACTTCACCGTCACCCATGATGTCAGCCATTTGCGTTTCCATATAAACAACATGCTCGTAATCAATATCCAACTCAGCTGAGTCTTCAATCACAATCACCCGTTGCTGTTTAGGTACACGACTACATAATAAACCAAGCAAAGTCGTTTTACCCGAGCCAGTACCGCCACTTACTAAAATATTTTTTCCTAAATACATACATGCATCTAAGAACTGGGCACCTTCAACAGAAATTGCTCCCCATTGAATGTATTGTTTAAAATTTACATCTGTTTTTTTAAATTTTCTGATCGCAACCGATGTCCCTTTTGTAACAGGTGGAATGATGGCATGAATCCTCGATCCATCCGGAAGCCTGGCATCTAATCTTGGGTCTTTTTCTGTGATTCTACGACCTACACTTTGTGCAATATTATTAATTGCTGCCCTTAGATCATCTTCAGAATTAAATTTTGCAGTGGTTTTTTGAAGTTTACCTGCAACCTCAATAAAAATTTCGTCATGTCCATTAATTAAAATTTCTGAAACACTTTCATCTTCCAGAAATGCCTTTATCGGCTGTAAAAAATTATCAATGGCAGACTGAAACGCCTCTAAGGTTTCGCGCATTCTTCACTCGCAGGCAATCTATTCTCAACAACTGGCTGCGCTTGAGGCTCTGATTTTGTAACCACAAGTTTTCCTTCAGCCGCTACCTCTGGAGAAATAAAAGTATAAACACCTTCTTTAGTTGGCTGTATTGTAAAAGTCTTTGTCTTGCCATAAAAAGTTCCAAAATGTTCAGCAAAAGAATCTAATATAAAACTGATATTTTTTTCAGTTTCATTTACGTTCACAACATGAATTGTGTAGGATTCCCCTGTTGTCACTTGAATCTGATTAGGTACAAAACCTTTTGCCGTGTTTAAAATAACAATGTCCCCACCTTTTGGTTTTTCTCCGACAATAAAGTCTTTAATAAAACCCGGTACAGGTAGTTCAATGACTGGCCTTGGAGCAGAAGCAGGGTTTCTTTGTAAATCCCCTTCTCTACGTGATAAATCTACTTCCCATGCAACCGCATGACTAGAAAGTAAAATCCCAATAGCTACAAAACTAATGAATTTCTTTACGCGAGTGAAAATCTGCAAATTCACGGGCCACCTCCATGGCAAGATAACCTAGTACGGTCTCATCAAATTGACGAAGCTCATTCATAAGCTTGTCTATATCGTTATGGAAATAATTAGCAACTTGGATGGCAGAAGAAATTTTTCCCCTATGGAAATCAGCGTGTTCCATCGCTTGATTCCAATCCATTTCGAGAACAGGATCAATCACTCCTAACTGATAAAGAGCATCGAACATATTTTGTAAGTTACCCTGTAGGTGCGCTTCAACTTCTGGCTGTACATCAAACTCTAATTTTTGTGCTGCATTTCCCATCTCGAGCCTCCGATATACTCTTCGGATTTTTATTTGAGTGGCTTTAGAAAAATGTCTCATTTCTTTACACACTAGACTTTGGTGCAAGTCATTTAGCACAAATAAGAAAGAGACCGTTGGGTCTCCTTCTTATTTAAATAAATATGTATCTGCTCTTTACATAGAAAATGGAAAGCTTACGCTTAACACATACGAATTACGGTCTAGCTCGCTGTCGTAGTCGCCAGAAAAAGGGCCTGCATTTTTTACTTCTATCTTTTCATACTTACCTTTTAAGTATTCAAGATTTAAGCTAACAACACCAACCCTAATACCAGCTCCTAATTTTAAAATTTTAGGGTCTTTGTACGCTATATTAAAGGCATCGTCTGTCTTATCTAAAGTGATCTCACCAGCAATCATATAGCCGGCCCAAACTCTCACTCCTGCATATGGAGTCTGTAAACCAACGACAGGACCTAACAACCAAGATTTCGTATCAAAATCAAAACTGTCGCCACTATCGTCTTTGAAATCTGGTTCAGAGTACATTCCGTCTACTGCAACGAAAAATATATCGCCAGCATGTAGGCCAAATCGTAAACCA
>JBBKWS010000032.1:0-3626 GCA_037969075.1 Bdellovibrionales bacterium
GCTATCCGGATTAAATTAGTAAGAAAGATCTTCTTTGAAAAACTCATTTGAATCTTTAATCAGCGCATCGCTGTTTGTTTCAGTGGGCTCGGTTCCTTCTAAGAAGGCTTGTCTCACAACGCTTTTAGAGGTTGAGCTGGCAAGCATTCCAGTTTCATTGTCAATGCTAGCTACAACAGTATTGCTAGTGGCAGAAAAACTTTTTATTGGAAGGCCATCGTGTGCGACCTTCATATACTCAATCCAAATTGGCAAAGCAGATCTAGCGCCGGTCTCTCCAACACCCATGGACTTTTCTACATCGTGTCCAACCCAAACGCCAGTGGCTATTTGCGGGGAGTAGCCAATAAACCAAGCATCATAAAATCCGTTGGTGGTTCCTGTTTTTCCTGCAACAGGTCTACCTAGTATTCTTGCGCTACCGCCGGTACCTTCTTCAACAACGCCTGCTAGGAGAGTAGTTCCAAGATACGCTGTGGTTGGGCTGATAAGCTGTTTCTCATTTTTAAAAAACAATGGAGGAGATTTTCTTGCCTTAGCTTCAGCTAGAATTTTTTCTCGTCTTGAACGATTTTCATCTGCGGCTGGAGCAGATTCAACGACGCCATCGATAATTGTTGGCGCCGGTTGTGGGCTTAGGTAATCCTCTCTTCTTTGCGCGAAGTCAGCATCAATGGATGCGGTTTCTTTTTCAAAGCGTCTGTCTAAGCTAATGACTCCAGAAATTTCTTCATTATTAGAGGTTAAAACTTTATTTATTAAAATAGGAGACATCTTAACGCCTAATCTTCCAAGATGACCAAAGACTTTTGTGATTTCATAGAGTGTTACACTGCTTGAACCTAGCCCCAAGGTTTGATCTCTATTTAGTGGGCTAAATATTCCAAGTCTTCTGGCATAGTCTTCGACCCAAGGTAAACCAATGTCGGCTTGCACCTTAATGGTTGGAATATTTAAAGATTTGATCAAAGCATTTCTAAAAAGAACATCGCCGGTAAATTTTTCGGAGTAGTTACTTGGCTTCCATTTTTTTACCGTAGTGTCATCTTCACTTTTTACAATTTCTTCATACACAATAGGAGAGTCAACAATAACAGAGTTCGGCGCATAGCCCTTATCAAGAGCTGCCACATAAACTATTGGCTTAAATGAAGAGCCGGTTTGTCTAGTTGCTTGTAACGCACGGTTAAATTCGGATTTTTGATAATCATAGCCACCAACCATAGTTATAATTTCTTCGGTCTCTAAATCGATAGCTAAAAGAGCGCCTTCGGCTTCAGGGGTTTCTTCTAGCTCGAGACCTACGTATTCGGTAAAATCGGGAAGACTTGCTGGGCGCTGTCCTTTGTAACGAATTCGGATATTTTTTAGTATGCGGTCCGAAGTAAATCTATCAGCTGCTATTTTTACTTCAATGATATCGCCGACCTTTAGAGCTTGTGATGGCTTAGTCACCTGGTTGTGGTATGCGTAAAGTTCTGGGTTAGGAGTTCTTGCCCACACCATGGTATCGACGTCAATTAGACCAATGTTTTCTCCAAACCTCACGTGGGTTAGACCGTTGACGTCATCCACCTTCTCCACAATTCCCTCCACAATTTGTCCAATCGAAAGGTAGTCAGGAAGGTTCTTATCGGTTTTTGAAGTTTTCTTTTTGCTCTCTTCGGCTTTATCTAGAACAGTTCCATCAGCTTTGATAATTCTTGATGGATCTTTTAAAAGGGAGTATTCACGCTTAGTTTGTTTTAAGAATTTTTCAATTTCAACTTTGTCTGTAAGGTTATTTTTAGCACCTCTAAAGCCTTGTCTCTTATCTAGGTCGCGTAAACCTTGTTGCATGTCTTCATTGGCGGCAACTTGTTTTTCGTAATCAAGGCCTGTGTATATTTTTAAACCCTGATCTAAAACAGCATCTTCTCCGAAATCTTGAATTAGTTGCAAGCGGATAGTCTCTACAAAGTAGGGGGCAATCGAGGATAAGTTTTCGCGAGTATAAACTTTAATGTCGTCAGCGATGGCTTTGTTGGCCTGTTCGTGAGTGATAAATTCATTTTCGGCCATTCTTCCTAAAACGTAAATTTGGCGCTCTTTTGCTTTCTTAGGATGAATCACGGGTGAGTATCTACTTGGTGCTTGTGGTAGGCCGGCTAACATGGCGGCTTCTTTTAGATCTAATTTATCTACAGATTTTTGAAAATAGGTTCTTGCCGCTAATTCAACCCCGTAGGAACCGTGACCCAAGTAGATTTGATTTAGGTAGAGGTATAAGATTTCTTCTTTTGTGAGGTTGGCTTCCATTCGGTAGGACAAAATGGCTTCTTTTAATTTACGAGTGTAAGTTTTTTCTGGAGTTAAAAGCAGAGACTTTGCAACCTGTTGGGTAATGGTTGATCCACCTTGTACTTTTCTTCCGGCTTTTAGGTTGGCAAGTACAGCACGACCGATTGCCATGTAGTTGATCCCAGAATGTTCAAAAAAGCTAGAGTCCTCGGCAGCGATGAAGGCTTGGGTTAGAACTTTTGGGAATGTTTCAAAGGGTACAACCACGCGGCGTTCACGGAAAAATTCGCCGATTTCTTTGTTGTGTCTGTCGTATACTTTAGAAACAAGTAGGGGCTTATAATCTTTAACGGTAATGATTTTAGGAAGGGTAGCAAAGATATAATAAATATAACCAACAACTGCTAATAAAACTAAACCCGCGCCAGCACCAAAGATGAGCAATTTTTTTTGTTTTTCCATGTAGAAAATTGTAGCGCTACACGGTGGCGGAGTAAAGGGTAATTACTAACGACTACCACTCCCAATACCTCTAAGACCAAAGACACCTTTACATTCCTTGCCTTTTTCTTCCATAAACGTTTTAATTTCTTCCTCATCAGCAGAACTAACAATGCCTATAGCGTCATATATCGTATCGATATCTTCTTCTTTTAGCTTACCACCACGGCGTCCTGATGAGTTCGACAGAACTTGCACTGACGTCATCATGGACTGCGTTTTAGCGTACTGGTCGTATTGCGCCTTTTGTATACTTTGTTGGATCTTTTGTATGTTAGCTTCAGCTTGTTGCTTATTTTCCATCAATTGTTTTTGTAGCATTAATACTTGTTGTGATTTAGAGGCTTGCTCTCTGGCAAGGCCAGCCATTTCTAATTCAGATGTTTTATTATTTAATTTTAATGATGTTTCTAGTCTAGCCTCAAGACTTCTAGTTTTCTTTTCAATGGACTTTCTTCTAGATTCTAAGGCGATCAATGTTCTTTGGTAAGATCTTTCTGCTGCTTCGATTCCAGTTTGGTGCAAACGAGTTTTTTGACATCTCTCAAATCTGGCGATAATTTCTTTTGTATTACGCAGGATTTTTTTACCATCTTTAGTGGTTGCGTATGTAGTTTGTAGAGCTTCACTTAAGCTTTTTACAGTATTCCTACCAGCAGACTTCTTTTGATTTTTATCAGCGATTTTTGCTTGCTGCTTTCCTCTTGCCTCAAGTTCGCATACGCCTAAAAGTTCATTTCTTTTATTGATTAAAGCTGTTTCTGCATCATGTATGGCATCGGTGATACCTTGGATGTCATCTGTTACAGCATTCATATTATCTATATGAGTTAAGAGTAATTTAT
>JBBKWS010000033.1:0-2786 GCA_037969075.1 Bdellovibrionales bacterium
ATTGGGGCAAGAACAAAACATTTTAGATTTAGTTTGTAACTGTGCATGTACTTCGATTCCGATAACGCATTCAAAACCTTTAATTAACATTCTGGTCTCCTGTCAGCTACATTCGATGCAGTTTCAATAGCACTGGCTACTCTAAATATTTTCTCTTCCTCAAAATGACTAGCTGTAAGCTGTATGCCTATCGGTAGCCCACTTTTTGTGAAGCCTGATGGTACACTCATCCCAGGTAAGCCCGCTAAATTCGTAGAGGTCGTGTAAATATCATTAAGATACATTTTTAATGGATCCTCTACTCTTTCGCCCAGACGAAAAGCAGGAGACGTAGTTACCGGACTTAAAAGTAAATCACATAATTTAAATGCATCTAAAAAATCTTTTTGTAGTAATCTTCGTACCTTACAAGCCTTTAAGTAGTAAGCATCAAAATAACCACTTGATAAAGAGTACGTGCCAAGCATGATACGACGTTTTACCTCGTCTCCAAAACCTTTGCCTCTAGAGTTCATATATAACTCTTCGAGGTTGTTTGATTTTTCTCTTAGACCATATCTAATTCCGTCATATCTTGATAAATTACTAGATGCCTCTGAGGTTGCGATCAAATAGTAGGTAGATACTGAATACTTCGTATGAGGAAGACTCACGTCTACAAAAGTTACACCCTTTTGTTTTAAGTCAGAAATTGCTTTATCAACCGTGGCTTTTACTTCTGGATCAAGTCCATCAGCGAAATACTCTTTTGGAAGACCAATCTTTAAACCTTTTACATCTCCTGCGACAAGCTTTGTCCAATCAGGGACTTTTTGCTGCGAGCTTGTCGCATCTTTTGGGTCATGACCAGAGATAGCCTGCAACACTAATGCTGAATCAACAACATAGTTAGTCATCGGCCCCGCCTGATCCAAGCTGGATGCATAGGCCACAATACCAAACCTGCTAACTCTTCCGTAGGTTGGCTTAATGCCAGAGATATTACAAAAACTTGCGGGCTGTCTAATCGATCCGCCAGTATCAGTGCCAATCGCGATTGGCGCCATGCGTGAAGCTACTGCGGCAGCAGACCCACCACTTGATCCACCCGGAACATATTCTGGGTTCCATGGGTTTTTAACTATACCGTAAGCCGAGTTTTCATTGCTTGAACCCATTGCAAATTCATCTTGATTGGTTTTACCTAAAGTAATCGCCCCTGCGGCCTCTAGTCTTTCAACAACAGTACTTGAGTAGGGGGGCACAAAGCCTTCTAAGATTTTAGAGCCCGCAGTTGTTTGCAAACCCTTAGTACAAAGCATATCTTTTACCGCAACGGGTACGCCCGCCAGTATTCCTGGGTTTTCGCCTTTGGCAATTTTTTGATCTATAAGCTCTGCTTGCTTTAGCCCTTCTTCGTTAAACGAAATAAATGCATTTAACTTAGGGTTTAAGTCCTTGGCTCTTTTTAAAAAAAACTGAAACACTTCTTTGGCGCTGATCTTTTTTGCTCTTACCGCTTCGCTGATCTCAAGCGCACTGGCTTTAATTAAATCCATTTTTATTCCTTAACCCACAACCGGTGGAACTTTAACTAGGTTTCCTGATCTCTCAGGTGCATTTTTAAGCTTCTCTTCTGTATCTAATCTTGGACCCACTTCGTCTGGACGATAAAAATGTTCTATCGGGCTAGGCGTCAATAGTGGCTCTATACCGTCGGTGTTTAAAGCTTCTAACTGTTGAATATGAACCAAAACTTTCGATAGTTGGTCAGCATACATTTGTTTTTGTGCGTCAGTAACACTTAGTTTAGCTAATTTTGCGATGTGTTCTACGGTTTCTTTTTTGATCACTTTTGACCTCTCTTGAATGTTCAGAATTTAGACTACTCAGAGCATACTTTCAATGATGATTTGCATTGCGTTGCTATGAGACTTTAACTATGTTTAGGTAATGGCTGATATTAAGAAAAAAATTCAAACCCTAGCCGATAAAATCCACGATTTGGACTACCACTATCATGTGCTTGATAAGCCTAAACTCAGTGATTTCGACTATGATCAGCTTTTTGATGAACTAAAAGCCCTCGAAGCCAAATACCCCGACCTGATTTTGCCTGATTCACCCACGCAGCGAGTTTCTGGAAAAGCCCTAGATAAATTTGAAAAAAAAGCACATCGTACACCGATGCTGTCTTTGCAAAACTCTTATTCGGTAGAAGATCTTTTTGATTTCGAAAAAAGAGCGCAAAAAGTATTAAACAGCACCGAGGACTTTGAATATTTAGCAGAGCTAAAGTTTGATGGCCTCGCTATGGAGCTAGTTTACGAAGATGGATTACTAGTCAGCGCTATCACCAGAGGGGACGGAGTAGTAGGTGAAGAGGTTTTAAGTAATGTAAAGACCATTAGATCAATCCCCTTAAAACTTAAAACCGCATACCCACTATTAGAGGTGCGCGGCGAAGTCGTCATGTTAAAAAAAGATTTTAAAGACCTTAATGAAAGACAAAGTGAAAATGGCTTAGAAGAATTTGCCAACCCAAGAAACGCTGCCGCTGGCAGCATTAGACAATTAGATCCAGCAATTTCTGCCTCTAGAAAATTGCGCTTTATGGCTTACGGCCTTGGATCAATTGAAGGCGTTACTATCAAAAAACAAGATGATATATACCAACTTTTTGAAATCGAGGGAATCCCATGTTGCGATAAAAAATATCGAGTGTCTGCGACAGGTGCCGAGAAGATGGTGAGCTTTTATAAAAAAATAGAAAACCAGCGGCATGAGCTGCCCTTTGATATTGATGG
>JBBKWS010000034.1:0-6301 GCA_037969075.1 Bdellovibrionales bacterium
GCTAGAAAATGTAATCAAGAAACTCTCTCCGATTTTCTTCTTAGTTGCTAGGGTTACATTTGGTGTGTTCATAGCTACACATGGTTATCCTAAATTGATGAATATGGGTGATTTTATAAGTAAGGTGGATAGTTTAGGCTTTCCACTTCCCATGGTTATGGGCCCTATAGCTGCCTTATCCGAGCTACTTGGAGGTATCCTTGTGGCAGTTGGTTATAAGACACGCTTGGCTTGTGTGTTCATTCTTTTTACGATGTTGGGTGCGGCTTTGGTGGTTCATGCTGCAGATCCATTTCAGAAAAAAGAGTTTGCGCTTCTGTATGCCATATTATCTTTAGTATTTATGGCAAAAGGCTCAGGTAGGTTTAGCTTAGACCGTGACCAATAAAAAAGGGGGCTCTAGGGCCCCTTTTTTATTTATATTAACTCGTGTAATACACTGACTGCCTTGTCTCTGTTGTTCTTACTAACAATCGCAGTAATACTTAGAGCCGATATTATAATTTTTTCTGATGTTAACCCTGATGCAGATAATTTTTTGCTAAATTCTTCTAGAAGATTTGATCCTACATTTCCTTCGCAGGTTGCGGTGACTGATGCTAACTCTGCATCTGCAATTTTAAAGTTCTTATTGTTTCCAGATAAATTTTTAATAGCAGTCAATGTTTCTTGAGAACCGGTAATATATAAGGTTGAGTCTGAATTACTATTTTCTGCCGACAGAATTTGTGGCCACGAAAGTTTATGTTCTTTTAAAAACGAATGAAATGTTTCTAGCGCAAGATCCAATTTATTTTGTGTAAATAGTAATTTAAATATAGTTGCGTGAGAGTTAATAGATAAAAACTTAATGGATTCAAACATTGTATTTTCTCCTGTGACAGTGGTGCCACTACCTTTTCCGTGCGCAAGACCAATATATATAGGAACCTCTAGTCGCTTTGCTAATTCAACAGATCTGTAATGTAAAATTTTGGCGCCCCAATAGGTCATTTCTAACAAATGATCATAAGACATTTGTGGTATCTGTTTGGTGCCTTTTGCTAATTTTGGGTCAGCACTAAAAACTCCATCAACATCTTTTAACATCTCACATTTTTCAGCTTTAAAAAAATGTGCCAGTGCTATTGCTGTTGTATCTGTGCCGCCTCTTCCGAGAGTAGTGATATCTTTACTCGTTGGATCTACGCCTTGAAATCCCGCAAGAACGACCACTTTATTTTTATAAAATTCTTCTTGAACGCGTATGGGTTTGACGTCTTGAATTCTGGCGTTGTTATGAGTGTTGTCAGTTAGTATTCCCGCTTGTGATCCAGTAAATGAAATAGCTGGGACTCCTAGGTCAATAAGAGCCATGCTCATAAGTGCGCAGGCTACTCTTTCGCCGGTTGATAATAGCATGTCCAGCTCTCTTCTATTTGGCACAGTGGCAATTTGGGAGGCGAGATGGCTAAGTTGATTTGTAGTATCACCCATAGCACTAATTACTAATAAGATATTTTTTTTCTCAAAGTAGTCTTTAGCAATTTCTTTAGCGATTGCCTTAATTTTATCAGGAGTCGATACGCTACTTCCACCTAATTTTTTTACTACAATACTTGCACCCAATGGACTGTCTCTTGCTGATTGTTATGACACCACAATAGCGAAAGAATCAGAATTTTACTATAAAAATATATAGGTACTAGTGGATCATTTTGTGGAGGCGAGCTCATTATATTTTCTAGAGATATATAACCCAACTGCTTTTGAAGCACCTTTTGGTATTTGTATTAAATGCCCATTGATATGCGGGGGAATTTCTTTTGTAATTAATTCTGGATTCAAATCATAAAGCGCTTTATATGTAATGCCAAGATGGTCGGATAATTCTTTTAAGTTTGTGCCGCCAGGGGCATAAAAAGGCTCCGACTCTATTTTTTGACTATTCGGAATATTTCTAAACCCATATAGATGCGGGGTCTTTGCAATTAACATGGTAGCAATAAGCTTAGGAATATAATCTTTTGTTTCTTTCATCAAAATTTTAGATTGAGAGAGTTTCCAAAAATCTTTGGTCTTATATTTTTTAACCATGCGACGAATGCGACCTTCTCCGGTATTGTAGGCTGCAGCCACTAGATACCAAGAGCCAAATTCTTTGTGTAGATATTTAAAGTATGAAATAGCAGCTTGCGTACTTTTATCAAAGTTACGTCTCTCATCTAGCCACCAATTAATTTTTAATTTAAATCTCTCGCCAGTGGGCTTAATAAATTGCCAAGGGCCAACCGCATTAGCGTGGCTGGTCGCGTATGGCGATAGTCCACTTTCCATCATTGCTAAATAAGCTAAATCCTGTGGAAGTCCTGCGGCTGCTAGCGCTCTTTTTAATTCAGGCACATGAATTTGCCCGCGTTCTAACCAAGTATAGAACCATTTTTTGCCATTTGTTTGATAAAACTGTATCCAGTATTTTACCTTGTCGTTATACGTAAGTGGTAAATCAAATACGTAAGCCGTAGAAGAAGCGTCAGCAAATTCCATGTTCTTGGGAGTGCTAGCAAAACTAAGTTGTAAAAGTATCCATACAAGCATGGTTAATAGTAGCCACTAGTAATCAATTCACCAACCTAAAAATTGCTGTCAAAATTTTGTTAGGTCTACAATCTTTGACTTAGGCAAAGGTCTGGTATGTGCCGTCATGCTCAAATAGAATCTTTATCAAGTTCTACTACAGATGAAGGTCTATGTGGCATTCACTTTGCTTCGTTAGATAGTGAGGCGGAATAAAATGAGTACTAAAGGTATATATACAGCGGTGAGCGGGGCCATTGCCCAATCACAAAAGTTAGATACGATTGCCAACAATATGGCGAACGTTAATACTACGGGCTTTAAAAAAGACTCGCAGGTATTTAAAGAGTATCTGACCGCCTATGAAAAACAGCAAGATGTACTTGAAGTGCCAAGGGTCCCTGCGTCCATTGAAAGCTTTTATGATGTACAAGGTGGAGATAGAGCCTATGTAGATTCTGCAGGTTCATATACAAGTTTCGAACAAGGACCGATTAAGACAACGGGCAATGATATGGATTTAGCCATAGAGGGCAAAGCATTTTTTGAGATCTTAACAGGTGACGGAGTTAGGTTTACTCGTAATGGCACATTCGTAATTGATCAACAAGGAAGATTAGCTACCAAAGAAGGACATTTAGTTTTAGCTCAAGGTCAAAATCAACCACTCGAAGATAGAGTCATTCAGCTTGGTGGTAATGGCAGAGTGACTGTTGGCTCTGGTGGAGAAGTTTTTCAAGGACAAGAGGCTATTGGGCAATTAGGAATTGTTACTGTTGATAATTTGCAGGCCCTAAAGAAAGAGGGATCGTCGCTATTTTCGCTCAAAGAAAATTTTCAAGCACAAGTCACACCTGCCGAAAATTTTAAAGTACATCAGGGTTCTGTAGAGGGCTCTAACGTTAATGTTGTAAAAGAAATGACAGATATGATTCAGACAACAAGGTTGTTTGAACTAACTCAAAAGGCCATACAGGCTTACGATAAAATGGATCAAATCGTTTCTAATGATTTAGTGAAGGATTAGGGGATAGTATATGTTAAAAGCACTTAATACAGCTGCATCAGGTATGCAGGCACAACAAACAAATATGGATGTTGTATCAAACAACCTTGCCAACGTGAATACTACCGCCTTCAAAAAATCAAGAGCCGAGTTTGAAGAACTCATGTATCAAACTATTAAAGAGCCCGGGGCAACGACTGGATTAAATGCCATTTCACCTACGGGTGTTCAAGTCGGACTCGGGGTTAAAACTGCGTCGACACAAAAAAGTTTTGAGCAAGGAAGTATTAAACAAACGGACAAGCCACTTGATATGCAAATAGAGGGTAATGGTTTCTTTGTGGTGCAGATGCCGAACGGGCAAACAGCTTACACAAGAGACGGCTCCTTTAGAAAAGATGGGCAAGGAAGAATTGTAGATAAAAACGGAAACATACTTCAGCCCGAAATGTCTATACCAAGAGAGTCTATTGGTATGTCTATCAGTCCAGAGGGAGTTGTTGAGGTAAAAACTACAGAGGGTCCCGAGTCGCAAGTGCTGGGTCAAATTGAATTAGCTAATTTTGTAAACCCTGTAGGATTAAAATCAATTGGTGGAAATTTGTATGTTCCTTCTCCTGCTAGCGGAGCAGCCTTTCAAGCTCTGCCTGGAACTGAAAATTTAGGTAGGGTATCGCAAGGTCAATTAGAGACTAGTAATGTAAATTTAGTAGATGAAATGGTAAACATGATTTCTGCTCAACGTGCCTATGAAACAAATTCAAAGGCAGTGCAGGCAGCGGATCAGATGTTACAAGCAATTAATAGCTTAAGGTAAATAATGATAGTATTGGTAATGTTATTACAATTTACGTTTGGTAGCGAAATACAAATTCGCGACATTACCTATATTGGCTCAAGTGTTATTACATTAAATGATATAGCAAACTTCAAAAATATCAGCGATACGCAAAAGATGACTATGGGACAAATAGTTTTAGCCAATGATTTGCAAGTTGGGGTAGAAAGAATTTTCTCAAAAAGTTCTTTGATTAATATCTTAAAGAAATACCAGCCTAAAAATGGCAGAATTACATTTATGATACCAGAAACTGCAATGGTAAGACGCCATGAAGATAAATTTAATAAAGAAAACATAGAAAGAAAAGTCACAGACGAACTCAGTAAGAGCTATTCTGGTATGTAAGTAAAAGTCGAGCCAGTGAATATCCCAGAGTTAGAGGGCAATGTTATAGATTGGGAATTACAAGTTCCTAATCAAAAACAATCTAGCTATCTGGTGATACCAATAAAATATACGGTTAGATATCAAGGAAAAGATTTTGAAAAAACAGATAGTGTTTCAGTTAAGATCAGATTATTTCAAACAATTCCTGTTGTAAAAGACAATGCATTTCAAGGGCACCGCTTAGGTGCAGAAAACTTACATTTACAACGGATAGAAGTCATTCGCGGTCAATTGTATGTGAGTAATATGCTTGATGTGGTTGGCAAAAAATTAAAAAGAAATTTACGTCAAGGTGATGCAATAAGATCTACGGATCTAGAAAAAGAGTATTCAATCCGTGCCGGTGAGTCGATTACGATTCTTGTAAAAGAAAAAGATATTAATGTGAGGCTTGAAGGTACAGCTAAGCAAAATGGATCTATAGGTGATGTAATAAGAGTGAATAACCCAATGAATAATCGTCTTGTATTTGGCACAATTACTAGTGCTTCAGAGGTAGAAGTAAAATGAGAATAGTAGGTCTAATAATTAGTATGTTGTTGTTATGTTCATGTGCAAGTCTTGGTGAGATGATCAAGGATTTGGCTGGAACAAAAAAAGAAACTCCAGAGGTAAAGCCCGTTCAGGTTGTGGCGAACTCATACGAAGATAATAAAAACTATCAGGTTTATCCGCTTCCAGAAAGAAGCTATAATACGATGAATCGTGCGACTTTTGAGCAAGAGGCAAAGGTCGGCTCTGATGCAGGCTCGCTTTGGGTAGATGAAGGCCAAGGTTCATATTTATTCAGTCAAAACCAAAGGCGTCTTGACGGGGATGTATTAAATGTGAACCTGGAGGATCAGGCATTAGAACAATTAAACTCTAAGGTAAGTGTAATTGCCGATCTATTAAAGAAAAAAGAAGAGGCAATTCAAAAGCGCCAGTTAGCATCTGAACCAAAAGAGAAGACAGCTGATGGAGCGAAACCAGCTCCGCCTGTAGCGGCGGCCCCTGAATCTAAAGATAAAAAAGAAGAGATCAATGTAAAGCAAGTGCCTACTCGCGTGATTGCAACTTATCCTGATGGCAGTTACCGAGTTAAGGGCACGAAAAATATAATGATTGGTAATAGAGAGTTTCAGGTTTTAGTGACAGGGCTTGTGCGCGGCAATGATATTGCTGAGGATGCAGTTTCTTCGGCTAAACTATTAGACGCAAAATTTGATATAATAACGAATAGGAAAATACAATGAAGTTTTTCATCCTAATGCAATTCAGTGTTTTTGTGATGGCAGTAATCGTTCAGCTGGGCGGAGGTATTTAATATGAAAATTCTTCCCTTATTGATTTTGCTTTTTACAATAGATGCTGGGGCCGCAAGAATAAAAGACATTGCGAATATTCGCGGTGTTAGAGAGAACCAATTGGTTGGTTATGGACTTGTGGTAGGTCTTGCTGGAACAGGCGACGGAAAAACAGAGTTTACTTCTAAATCAATGGTTCGAATGTTAGAAACTATCGGTGTAAAA
>JBBKWS010000035.1:0-4607 GCA_037969075.1 Bdellovibrionales bacterium
TAGGACTCTACTTGATGGATCAGTAAAAGTCTTTGTGATGGAAAATGAGGTAAAGCTCACGCCATTTGAAGAATTACCACTGGACATGATGCCTGTGTTACGCAGGAAGCGATTTGAGAATTTAAATTTAGACAAGGACGAAGACTTGATTGCGATCTTAGATGATTTTACTTTAAGTGAAGATAGTATTGATTTATCTAAGGTTTGGTAAACTATTGGCAGAGTAAGTAATGCTGTTAGAAAACATCATGTTACTGGCAAGGCTTTAAAGCTGAAGAGGACATCAAAGAAAGTGGCTTAAAAACTAAGTGCCAGTCAGGTGACCAGCACTTAGTTGATTTCATTTTGGATAATTCTCTAGTGTAATTAAAATTTATTATAATTTAAAAAAGATGCGCCTTACTTTGCATGAAGTAGGCTTGCCAATATCGACAAGCCAATAAGTAAATTTCAAGTCAACTAGTTCACGCTGGCGGCACTCACGCAAAGACCAGAAAAATCAGTAACTAGTTCGTAGCCACTACTACCGCCACTGATATCGTCTCTAGCACTACTGTAGACGTATGCGAAGTTATGATCAATGGAAGAAGTCCATAGAACTCTGCCATTGAAAATATTTTTTAACGCTTTTCCAAGACCACGTCTTTTTGCTAACAGAAAGTCTTCTTTTGAAGGCAAAATCTGTCCTCGTTCTCTACACATTTCAATTGCATCTTGTTGATTTACCCCATTTACGCTTTGGAGATACCAAATCTTACCGTTTGAAGCTAAATCCTGAAATCCTTGTATACCATTTATATCTTCTGCATGTTTCAAATAAAAACCTTCTTCTGTTATGCAAAGTTCACCCTTAGTAAATTCATTAATTATTGAGCAACTCGGTATTTTAATTTTTGCATAAGCATTGATAATTTGCGTGTAATCACGTTTTCTAGGACATGTTTTTATTGCCATCGAAACAGGAACTATCAGTTCATTAGGAGCATTAGATTCTGTGATGAGCATACATTTATTACCTACCCATTCATGAATTCCCTCTGTTCTTTTAGGACCTTGCAAAGATTGTCCCAATTCACTATTAGGTCCAGCAAAAGCTGAACCAGCCATTAATAATACTAACATTGTAAGTACATTTTTTTTCTTAAAATTCATAAAAATTCTCCTTTAAAAGTTAAAAATTTGTCACAAACGAGCAACAACACCTATTACTATTGCAAGCGTGCCAAGTCGATTTTGGACTGTTTTTTTGTATAAAGTTTTGACAGTTTTAGGCGTGTTCACCTAAATGCATAAAACTACATCGTTATTCCTAATACCAGCCCAACAGTCAAAAGTGACATAAAACGGAGGCTGTAATCCTCAAATTGCATATAAACGCATTGATTAAATGATTTAGAGTACCAAATAATAAAATAGAGCCCTTACCCAGACCTAAGACTGCAGTTAAGACACAAGTCCAATAGTGACAGATTCAATAAATTTAAAGGTGTAACCATTCACCTGTACGTTAATCCGATTACTGAACTTACAAATATTGAAACCCATAGAATAGAAATCTTTGTGTATTTGAGTTATCTAAGCAGGGACAAGGGTTTAGATTACCCCTTACCTATTTATGTAATTAAACATATATCTTTTTAATATGCACACAAGCTCGCTTTGAATGGCTTTACAAAATGAGCGAACCTCTTGCTCCTCATGTGATCGCGTCTTCTCATTTTCATTTCTAATAGTCTTATCAACTGCCCAAATTGTAAAAGCACCACCTAATAGACCACCAGTTATAGCCGAGACAATATTGGAGTTAAAGAAACTCATAATGCACATAATTTGCTCCTAGAAATTTGTAGTTAATAAACCCGATAATTACACTCTATAACTACAGCGACATGCAAATACTGTTATTTAGAAGGTAATAGAGTGGAATCAAAAAACTGACAGAAAAATACCTTCTCGGCTAAGTTGTTAAAATTGTTTGTTAATTCATTTATGACTTAAAACAAAACTACGTTTGTTTAATTTGGCGGAGAGGGAGAGATTCGAACTCTCGAATGCCTTTCGACATTACACGCGTTCCAGGCGTGCGCCTTCAGCCACTCGGCCACCTCTCCAGGACTTTTGGTTTGTATTTAAATAACATAGAGAGATTTTTGTGTCGAGTTGATTGTAAAAGCCTTAGTTATTTCAAGGCTATAACGCAAAGCTTCGCTATCCGTTAGTTCATAAACCCCGGGGACTTCTCTAAGGGAATACAGCCCGAATATTTATAATACCCCAACTCAGCATCGATAATATTGTCTGCTTCCGTAAGAATATGTACTGGTACCAAGCCAGACATTTCAAGCCCGCTAGGATTATATATAGGTGCTGTATAAGAATCCTCAATAAGCTGTTTGATTTCTTTTGTAACATCAAATGCATTCCAATCTGTACAAACAACAGCGTCCGCTTGTGCTAGCGAGTACGCATATGAACTCTTATCATAAGCGAGGTTGTACATTTTAGCCCATAGTGACTTATTATCTTCTCTACCATTATTATTTAACTTTTGGTTTTTTGTTAAATTGGGTTCATACGGATCAAGATCATCCCATGGGATGTTATCAAAGTTAAATACCCTTTTTGCTAACCCTTGACCAAATATTGTATCCCCACCACGTCTTGTAACATAAACAACTGAATCACAGCCGGATACCTTTAGCACTAATGTTGGATGCAGATCTGACCATCCGCCAATTGCGCCCATTAACTCATTATTATAAATCCCCTCGGTATAAGCACTTAACCCAGGTTCATTGCCTGACAGCGCTAGCCCATCTCTCCAAGTCGCTACACCTAAAGATAAAAAGCGTGTCGATTTATCTATCTTAGATATTTCAGAGTCTTGGTTGGTAAATACCTGTTCAATCTTTAATAGCCTGTCCTTACTACCCATATAACCAAAGGATATATCTTTTTCATCTAAAATTATATTTCCTGCTGTTGCCGAAAAAGTTTGCTCTAAATCTTTCTTAGCATTCTGCAAAATTTTTAGCGATTCGCCGCGAACTAAGCCACCCGTAACAATCGCATCAATACCACGCCCCATTGGCTTATCCAAAATGGATTCTTTATACTTAGCGGTTTCAAAGTAATTAGTAATTACTGCATCCAATTGAATTTGACATTCAGGCTTAGCTTCCACCTGCTGCTGCCAAGTTTTACCAATACTGTCATAAGCACATGTATTGAGAAGCTCTTTAAACTTTGAGCGCGTAGTGGTAGTTGCTCCGTGCATACTGTAAAACTCTCCAACGTGAGAATACAGTTCTGCCAACGCCGAAAAGTTAATCACGCCATCACGAATTAGTAAATTAGCGTCATTTTTAGCATCAAACTTTCCGATTAAAGAAATGCTTAGGTGTGTTTCACGCACTAGATTTTCAAATTTTTTCCAGTCATTGATTGAATCCTTATCCATCGTTAACACATGCTTATGCAGCTTCTCTACTGATTGACCATAGAACACTTTAGTAGCCTTAACCTCTTCAAGCGCTTGTAGTATATTCTCCACCTTGTCTTGCGACAGATCCAACAGTGCGTGTTCTAATTTTTCTATTGCACTTTTTTTATCTGTTAGAGGCATCGCAAAATCAATCAGAGCTTTTAAATCTGGGTGGCTCAACCTAGATTGCATGTATCCCTCTATAGATTTTATGAGAAAAGCTAAATATACCGTCTTCTTTTTCTGATCTTCTTCTGATTTTAAAATTGAGTTTTGTAAAATACTATCCACTAAAAATATAGAAATACTAGCCGAACTCCCCCCCGCCAGGGCAGATGGAAGACCAAAGGTTTCTACTGTGTGAGAAAGAGCCCCCCAATGCGAAGGAACTAACTCTCCATTACCTCTAAGCGCAATGCAGTAAGGAGCCGCAAAACTTTTTATAGGGAATAGGAGTACTAATAATAAGGCTCTTGTTATCATTTGTTTCATCAATACCTCATAGTTTTGGGATTAGGCTACTTATACGCTACTTCTTTAAAAAATAAAGGCCTTATGATTATTAAGGCAAATACGGTGTTACCATGCGGGTTTTCTAACATTTTTACCTAGTTGTGGGTCATATAAAGACCCTTATACACTAAGTGTCTCAATATGAGATCTGTCTCAAGTTTGATACGGTCTAGGCCGATAAATATACTATGAAAAATATGTCAAAATACCTAAGAATTTTATCTGTGTTTTTACTATCTGTTGGACTAACAGTTTCATACCAAAACTGTAGCAATAACGAGGTTGCGTTTAGTACACTTGAAAGCCTGCAAAGCAATGGAAAACCAGATTTTAAAGTCGTTTATACACAAGTATTAGATGTGGGAAATTTAGGTCACTTCTCTGCAACCACTGAAGACAATAATCTAGAAGAAGTTATCTGGGAATTTGATGACAATCAAGAGATGAGCGGAGCTACTGGCATCAGACAATTCGATCATGTTGGGCAAGTTACATTTTCAGTTAAAGGTAGATTTGCAGGCAGTGAAGATTGGATAGTTAAAAACAATCTGGTAGTTAACGTGATCGACCCAACATCAAACACTTGCTTAGATTTGAATAACTTAAAAAT
>JBBKWS010000036.1:0-30179 GCA_037969075.1 Bdellovibrionales bacterium
TTAAAAGCAAAAAATATTTCTTGCACAGAAGTATAATCTAAATTTTTCATGACATTAGAGGCATAGCGACTATCATATCGTTATGCCTTTTTTATTACTCTTTTTTTCATTATCATTTACATGGCAAGCTGACGCAGAATGGATAAAGCTCTTACATTTTGAAAAGAATCTATTCGGGCAATATAGTAGCCGTTCAAATAGTGATAATTTCTTTACATCCCTTGATAAAACTCCTGATTCAGAACTAAATGCATTTTTGATTGCCTATGACGTACTTCCTATCAATGACGACCATGTAATTTGTAAATTTCCATTGCGTACTAAATATGTAGTTAAAAAAGAATATAAAAAAAGGATCGAAAGTATTAACTGTCCAAAGCTACAAAAATTTAAAGAGACCCTGGCGCCGGTTGGAGTGAGTTTAATTTTTTCTTCTTATTTTTTAGATAGTCCAAGTTCTACCTTCGGACATACCTTTTTGCGATTAAGGCGCAACTTGCCAAAAGTCGCGACAGAGAAACAAATTGAACTCTTGGATCATGGGATTGGGTATGCTGCTAATGCTACAACAAACAACCCTCTATTACATGCTATTCTTGGCTTTACAGGCGGTTATAACGGGATCTTTTCATTAGTACCATATTATTATAAAGTCAGGGAGTATAACGACAATGAAAGCAGGGATTTGTGGTCCTATGATTTAAATATGACGGCAAAACAGATGGATGATTTAGTGGATCATTTGTGGGAGGTAGGGCAGTCGACCTTTCCTTATTATTATCTGACAGAGAATTGTTCGTATTACATTTTAGAAATATTAGAAATTGTAACAGACCGTGATTTGGTTAGTAGGATGCCGCCGTGGATGATTCCAGTCGATAGCATTAAAGCGATTATGGAAGATCCTGGCTTTGTAAAAGATATTAGTTACAGGCCTTCGTTAAAGAGTCAGTTCTTGGCACGTGCAAGTCAATTAACAGATAAAGAAAGTAAGCAGGTATATAGTTTAAACTATGATTCATCATGGAAAACAGCACAGATTGATACAGTCATAGAGTATCTAGAGCTAAAGTATCCAAAAGAAGTGCGTGATTCAACGAGTAAGTTTTTTTTACTTAGGGATAAATTTTTATCCGAGAGATCTAAGCGAAAAGAAACATCTGTTGTTGAAATACTACCCCCTGCGCGACCCGATACTATTCACCCTTCTAGTCGTGCCGGTTTATTATTGGGATATGATGAGATTGATAAGGATTTCATTACTATACAACAAAGGTTTGCTTACTATGATCCGCTTGATCCGCCGGAAGCAAAGCCAGCATTTAGTGAAATTATTTTTATGGATATCTCGGCAAAATATCTTATAGATAAAAAAGATTTAGATATAGAGCGCGTAGATTTAATTCGTGCAAAAATCAGAAACCCTTATACTCGTTGGTTTAAACCATATTCTTATTCGCTGTCTCTTGGAGCTGAGCGTGAAAAGATTTTATGTGGTTCATGTCTTGTAGCAAAAACACACTTGGATCTTGGGCTGAGTCAGCAATTAGACAACCACCTTTTATTTGGGGGACTATACACTGATTTTAAGGTGGGGAGTCATATGCAAAAAGGCTATGGGATCTACATTGGCCCGACTGTTGAGGTAACAAGTTACTGGTCACCACTTTTTAGATCGAAATTAGATGTGAGTTATCTGGATATAATAGATCAAGATGCAGATGCATTTTTTAAGCTAGATTTTGAAGTAAGACTTGATCTAAAAAAGAATGTATTTAGCCTAAGCGCTTCTCATGCAATACTTGATACTAATACCGAGACTCGCCTAGGCGTATACTACTATTACTAGCGAAATTTCTTAGTTTTTTTCTTTTTCATTTTTGGATTGTGGCTCTTAGTTTTTTTTGCCTTCTTAGCAATTCTACTAGAGCGCGCTGTATTCGGTTTTTTCTTCTTTTTAGTTCCAACTTTCTTTTTAGCCACGAAGACTCCTTTTTTAGGTTTTTTTTGAGATTAGCGCAAAATTTAAAGGCAGTCCACAAACAAACGATGACAATTAGAAAGCGAAAGATAAGAATTTTAGCATGATTCTACTTATTTTACAATTTGCCCTAGCTACAACCTGTTCTCATGATGCCACTAACTTTAGATGTGTAAAGGTCTTAAAAAACTATGACGGGGACACAATTACAGTCAATATACCCAATATTCACCCACTTTTAGGACAAAAAGTTTCAGTGAGAGTTAGGGGAATTGATACTGCAGAAGTTAGAGGCAAAGCTCCATGTGAAAAAGATGCCGCAAGAACCGCCAGAAATTTAGTGGAGTCTTTGACTAAGAACGCAAAAGTTGTGGATCTTGAGAATGTCGCAAGAGATAAATACTTTCGAATTTTAGCTGATGTAAAAATCGACGGAAAATCTATAAAAGACATACTTATCAAAAATCAGTTGGCCGTGACCTACGACGGAGGCACCAAGAAAAAAGTGGACTGGTGTGAGTACTTACGAAAGCCTGCCAATACTAAATGATTTAATGTAAAATCTTTGGAATGGCTACATCGTTAAATTGATCTAGCTGTGATTTTACGTCTCCTAAAAAAGTGGACATTTTTTCTTTAGCTTCTTTTATCGCATCAAAAGGGTTATCCGAAACTCCAACAGCATCCACGGTAAATTGTGGCGATGTGAGTGTGAATTTAACTTTAAAAACATTGTCTTTTGTAGTTTCGATTAAAGCTACGCTTAATTTAGAGTCAGGAATCATTTTCTGCTCTAAATCATTTGTGTTTTGGTAAATATAAGCTCTTACGTCACTGGGTAAATTATTTATTGTAGCCATATAACACCTCTCTACTTCAAATATGTGGTTATATTTGAATATGTCAAGGCGAGCCCTTTTTATTTTTAATGGTAGTTTGAGCTCATTCATTTTGCATTTGAAATTCAAATCTAATTTGTTTTACTACATATCTTGCTTCAAGTCGCGTGTAACCGATAGATTCGAAGACATTGATCTGGATGTAATCCACGATATTTTTAAATGCTCTAAACGATTGAATCACTCTTGTAAATGGCCTTTGATCCCAAAACTGATAATGTAAAGGCTTGGGACGGTCTCTGCAAAAACCAGTAACTTTCATCATAATCGCAGCGGTTATAGCCCTAATGAATTTGTTATAAGTCTGTCGTTTAAATAGTTTTAAATGCAAGTGAAGATGGTTTCCCGCGTTGGCGCAGGATAAAATCTTAATATGATATTTATCGGCAAATGTCTTTAAAATTTTCTCTATGTCTTTTGTGTGACGACTAAATGATAGTTTACCTTGGGCCTTAGTGGATCTTAAGACTAGATGCATGGAGTCCTTTGTAGATAAAGGACGAGCTCTTTTTTGCGGATTCTTATGATCACCGCCATGGTCGGATTTATGAGGTTTTAGTAAAGTATATTGCTTAGATTTCATTGGTGCGAAGGTATAATAAAGTTATAAGTTTGGCAATAGAAATACGTAAGATGGTAAGCAGTGACTATAAATAATCGTAGTTAGAGTGTAAAAGGAATGCGGCCCCACTAAAAAAAGAAAAGTCAGTCAAGACGGGTAAATTATTTATAATGATGGCTCACTAACTGTTTCTTTTTAGCTGGTAAAAAACTCGCCGTAAACGCTCTTTTTGTAGCTGCCTGAAGGTCCTCAACGCTAAGTTTTTGCTTTTTCATTAATACATCCCACTCATGGGTCAGATCAATTCCAAAAATACCGGGGTCATCAGAGTTTAAGGTGGTAAGAACCCCTTGATTGGTTAAATAAGTAAAAGGGTGGGATTCAATATCCTTACAGCTATTGGTCAAATAATTACTAGTAGGACATAGCTCGAGGTATATTCCTTTTTCTTTTACGTACTCAATGGTGCTAGGATCTTTATAGATTTGTAGGCCATGACCAATTCTTTCGGCATAACAATAATCAATCGAATCACGTACAAACTGTGGAGCTTCAGGAACGTCTTCTTCACCCGAGTGGCAAGTGATGTGTAGCCCCGCTTTTTTTGCCTTTAAAAATACATCGCTAAAACTTTTACAATCAAAACCTATTTCTTGGTCAGCAAGATCAATCCCACAGAATGTATTTTTATGTTCGATAAAAAAATCACAAGCTCGCTCAGCTTCTTTTACAGATTGCGATCTAACTATGATTCCAATAAAGCCAACGACCATATTAAATTTATTTTCAGCTTTTGTAGCGCCTCTTAAGATAGCCTCATGGATTTTATTAAAATTTAAGTCCCTTCCTATGTTAATAAATGACGGGGCATACCTGAGTTCTAAGAGATAAATTCCTTCATTAAAGGCATCCTCGCAAATCTCATAGGTGATTCTCTCTATAATATCGTATGTATCTAGTAGATCCTGTGTGGACATAAATCTATCGATCACTTCTTTAAGGCTTCTCATCGGAGTTTTAACTTGAAACGTGGCGATAGCCTCGTCGTCTGTGAGCTGGGTTTTGTACTTAAGGTTATATAGCTCGGAGAGAGTGGAGAGTCGTATGGAGCCCTCTAGATGCCTATGTAATTCGATTTTTGGTATGGCCTTTAAATTCATTGGATAATCATATTAAAGAAGAGCCAAAAGGTCCAGTTGTTACCTGTATCACAATGAGACGTGTCTAGATTAGTATATACAGGTGTAAAGTTTGTAACCAATTAGATCGATTGTATTGCTAGAGGGTCGGCACGCCCTATGCATAATAAGTAATAGGTGAGTGGGGGAAAACATGAAACATAAAGATTTTTATTCCAAAAATGAGTCAAAAGTTATATTCTTAAATAAGAAATCTATGAAAAGTTTTATCATGTTACAAAAGCAAAAGAAGCAGATGGGGATCCTAACAGGGTCGATACTATCCATTTTTGCTGTGGTTGCTATCCTAAACCAAAAGATTGTTAATCAGAACGAACTGATGCAAGCTCAGATGCTTTCTCAGCAAAATCGTGGCATCGCCAGTGTTGGGAGCCTTGCAAATGACAGCTTTCAAAAAGGCATGCAAGAAAAGCTGTTAGTCGATGTAAAGCAAGCTCTAAACAATGGTCCTGTTTTAATGGGGCAAAAGCCTAGTAATAAAGAGCAGTTTTTATTAGCGACTCTTGGTGGTAATTACTTACTAGAAGAAAAAGACGGTAAGATCTCTTTAACAAGTTTAAACGAGCATAAACATGCTGTAAGCAATATGAATTCATTTGCCATGGAGTTTGTGCAGAACATGCTAAACTCGGATTTTACAGAGCTTAGGCTTGTTAGTGATGGTACTTACAAATTAATCAAAAAAGATGGCAGTGTAGCCATGATAGACATTCGTCTGGATGATCAAAAGCACTTAGATTCTATTGTTGTTAGATAATAAACTAGCCTCGCGTTTACAACCACATTGGACGATTTATATATGTGGTACTGGATAACTTTTCTAAATTAAAAACATCAATAACGTCAGTCAGATACAGACTGGCGTTTATCTATGACCGAATGGCTGCTTTTGTATTAGATTTTACAGTGATTTTCTTTATCCATTCGTTCTTAAGTTTCTATTTCAAGAAGCAACAAAACACCGCTATGATCGAAGGTTACCAAACAGCCTTTATTTTCTGGGTAATTGTTAATTTCATGTTCTTTCTGGTAACTTACTTTGCTTATCACTACATAAGTTTATTTAAATACAAAACAACCGTAGGTAAATTTGCATTTAAAATTCATCTAAAAAATATATGGGGCTATGAAGAGGTAACACATACGCAGTCCGCAAAGTACGCGATATGGAAGACCTTGGGCATCTTGTCACTAGGGCTTACATATATCGGGGCATTCGTTGATGATAGGCGTAGGACGCTACATGAAAAAATGTCAGATACGATGGTGGTTACTAAGAAACAAAAATACTCACCATCTCCAACAATAAGAGAAAAACAATTTTTTAAGGGCCTGCTATTACCCGCACAAAGTTTATTAGGGGTATTAGTAATTTATGCGCTAACACTTATTTACAATTCAGCGCAGAAAGAGATTATGGATGCAAGCTTAGAAACTTCTCTGCAGCCTAAATGCGAATGGGTAGAGCAAGAATTTAGTGGTTCTAAAGAATCCAGCCGCGTGGCATTTAGTATGTCGTTATACTTATTATCCGAAGTTGATAGGTCATGCCTTGAAAAAGAAGCTAGGGCTGCCTTTGAAGCGGGTGAAAATCTTGAAGAGGCTAATATGGCCTTTGCATTAATTTATCCAGAACAAAAAGAAAGTTTTTTACATGAAGCTTGTACAGCTGCGCCAGGAAGTTTTTCTTGTGTAAATAATTTAAAAGCGAAAGCAGAGTATAAAAAACCACATCAAGTACTATGGCAGGCAAAAGAGCTCTTTAGTAAAAATAAGTACGAAGAATCACTATCATTACTAAATCAGATAAAATCAGCTTATTTTAGTGATAAGCTGGGGTATTTTAAATTTAAAAACTATTGGAAGATAAAACCCACAGAAATGATGTCCAATATTAGTAGCTTCTCTAGTTTAATTGAGGAGGATACTTTTGATCGAGTCATTGCATGGGCCTGTTTAGACTCAGCAGAATCTGATTGTGATTCTGCCCCGTCGTTTTGTTCAAAAATTTTAGACAAAAAAGATTTTACTAGAGCAGGTCTTGAAGAAGAGTTGTCTTATGTTCGTTTGCGTGAATGTAAAAATCAGTGGAGCGAAGATCTACCAGAGGCTATTTCATTAGAAGCGGCAAATTTATTTTATGCTAAGTCTCGGTTAAGAAAGTACAATGACCTAAGACCACTTAGAGATATGTTAGCGGGTAGTGCTAGTTATGATGTTAAGAGTGAAATCGCTAGTACCATGATAAGGTACGGTGATTTAAGTAAAGATGATAAAGAGATGTTGAGCCGATTTAAAGTGATAGACTCTAACCGCCAACCAGCAAGTAGCGAGTAGCTATGTTAATTCCTGTATTTTTTGGTATACGTAACCTTAGTCTTTTGCCAGCAAGTATATTCTTGTTTGCCATTCAGACTTTTGTTTTGTTGGTGTCTGTTCCTGTTAATCAAGAATATCATGCGTCTATGAGCGCCATGTCGGCGGACCCACAGTTCTATCAAGAGATGTCCTTTAGATATTCAAACTGGATTCAAGATCATCCCAGAGCTTATGATCCTACAATCCATAGACTAAGTGATATGTCCAGAGGCGGAAGTAATTCATACCGAGTGATTCTGGCCCAAATGGCAATGCGTGATGGGGAGTTTCAAAGAAATATAACAAATACAATAGGAAGCCACAGTAGAGAAATAGCTTCGAGCTGGGAAACAAAGTTTTTAGAAATTAAAAAACTAGAAAATGATAACCCTATATACACTTGGGGGTATAAATCAGCCATTGAAAGACCATTTACTTTTTTTACCTATCAGTTTGTCCATTCTGGGTTGTTACATTTTTTGATGAATTCTTTTTTCTTTTTACTATTAGCTCCGTTAGTTGAGTTAGCATTAGGCAGTACTTTATTTTTGGCGCTCTATTTATTTGGGGGAGCATTCGCCGCATTTACTTACAGTGTTTTAGAGCCGGATACATTGATGCCACTTGTTGGCGCTAGTGGATCCATTAGTTTTTTATTGGGATTTGTTTGTGTATATTTATTAAAAAAGAAGGTCCATTTCTTTTACTGGCTTTTACCAATTAAGGGGTATTACGGATTCATAAAGCTTCCGGCATATTTCGCCCTTATCATGTGGTTAGCAAGTGATATTAGCGGGCAGTTGAGTTCTACTGCTTTCGATAGCGTAGCACATAGTGCCCATATAGGTGGGATGGTCTTAGGCGCTGTTTTTGGCGCCATTTACCATTATCTACAGCCCGTCGGAAAAATCGACAACTTTCTCGCTGGGCGCAAAACCTCGGCGTAGTGTATTTTCCACAACTAACTTAGGGTCCATAAATTGTTGTAAGTAATCAGGCCCACCTGTTTTACTCCCTACACCTGACATTTTGTAACCACCAAATGGATGACGATCTACAAGAGCGGCGGTACTTCCTCTATTGATGTATAGATTCCCAGCTTCAAACTCTGTCTTAGCATAAGCAATATTTGCAGGAGACCTAGAGTAAACGGCACCAGTTAGTGCATACTCTGTATTGTTGGCTACTTTAATTGCTTCCTCGAAATTCTTTACTCTGATGATCGCTAGAACTGGCCCAAAAATTTCTTGTTGAGCAATGGCGGCATCAGGCTTAATATCTCCCAAGAGAGTCGGTGGAACAAAGTAGCCTGTCGTAGGTACTGGGCCCTGGTACAGTAATTTACCTTCACCTTTACCGATATCTATCATGGATAAAATTTTATTTTTTGCCTCTTCACTAATTACTGGCCCCATATAGCCAGTAGGATCTTCAGAAGGAGTAACTTTAACATTTTTCATGGATTCCATGATTCTTTCGATAAAACGATCATAGATTTCATCAACGACAATCACTCTGCTACAAGCAGAACACTTTTGTCCTTGAAATCCGTAGGCTGAATATAATACGCCACCGATGGCTTCATCTAAATCAGCATCAGAATCAATAACGATAGCATTCTTTCCGCCCATTTCAATTAAGCAGCGCTTTACCGATCTCTGTCCTGGTAGTGTTTTTCCGGATGCTTCAACAATTTTTAAGCCCACTTCTTTTGAGCCAGTAAAAGCAATAGTAGAGACTAAGGCATGGTTTACTAAAAATTCACCAATTTCTTCACCGTATCCAGGTAAAAAGTGTATCACTCCAGGTGGAAAGCCAACTTGTTGAATCATTTCCATTAAAACAGCTGCAATGATTGAACTGTCTTCGGCGGGTTTCATAATCACAGTGTTGCCGGTTACAGCAGCCGCTGCCACCATTCCGGCAAGAATAGCTAATGGAAAATTCCATGGAGCAATGACAACGCAAACTCCTCTGGATTGATATTGGTATAAACTTATTTCACCCGGGGCATGCCCCATCTTGCGAGCTTGCTGTAATCGGCGCATATCATTTGCGTAGTACTTACAAAAATCAATGGCTTCGCAAACATCGCCGTCAGAATCTTTCCAACTCTTACCCACTTCGCGCACCATAAGGGCTATAAGTTCATATTTTCTTTCTATCATTTTATCGGCGAGTTTTTCTAAAAGTACGCAACGCTCTTCTACCGGCACTCTTCGCCATTTTGGCCAAAAATCATTAGCCACTTTTACAGCTTCATCAGCTTCAACCGTTGATGCTACATAGACGGAGCCAACGGTTTCATTGGTATGAGAAGGGTTAATACTGGCTATTTGTCTCTCGGTAGTAATATTTTTTCCGTTAATGATAATAGGAAATGTTTTTTGATACATGGTTTTAGATTTTGCGAGCGCCTCGTTTGTTTTTTTACGAACATGAGGAAAGGCAAAATCTAAGAAGGCTTCGTTTTGAAATTTTTCGTTAGACTTTAATTCAGCAGAGGACTCTTGCATATAATCTTTTGGATCACGTAGTAATTTCTCAGAAGATTCGCCTTCTGCAAATTTTGATCGCAAAAATGATTCATTCGAAGTGTTTTCTAAAAGTCTTCTAACTAAATAAGCCATGCCAGGTATTAATTCTCCGATGGGGGCGTATACTCGAACTCGGTAGCCCATGGAGGATAATGATTTTTTAAAGGCATCAGCCATTCCAAATAGCATTTGAATTTCGAAAGCATTCTTTGGAATATTATTATTTTCAGCATGTACAATGGCTGCTGAAATAGAACGAACATTGTGTGAAGCAATAGCAAGATGTACATGCTTATAATTGTCTAATAAGGTTTTGGCGCAATTTTCATAATTGGCATCGCACTCAGCCTTATTTGTATAAACAGGATATGGCCAGCGACGCTGTTCACTTTCTACTGTTTCATAATCCCAATAAGCACCTTTTACCAGGCGAACAGTGATAGGTGTTTTACGTGCTTTGGCAAATTGAATAAAGTCTTCTGTATCTTTAAGTGAGTCACGAAGATAGGCTTGAATTACTAATCCAAAATGAGGGTAGTCCATAAGTTCAGGCTCAGTAACCAATTCTTTAAAGACTTCAAAAGTTAATTCTTTGAGTGCGTACTGCTCTAGATCCATATTAATAAAAATATTTCTTTCTTTCGCAATTTGTAATATTGGGCGAAGACGCTCTTTTAGCGCTTGTTTTGAGGTTTCCCACGCTTCTACTTTTATTTGCGAATAAAGTGCTGATAGTTTTACTGATACGTTTACCTTTGGAATTGGACCCAAATGATTTTCATCAATGAGTGGATTTACTTCCCACTTTTCAGACAAAGTATGTAGGCCTTGTAATAGCTCTATATAGCGAGTTTGATATTCAAGAGCCTCTTTTTCATTAAGACAAGCTTCGCCAAGAAGGTCTGCGGTAAAAGTAATATTTGTTTTTCTAAGTTTATCTAATCCATCAAATGCACTTTTAGAGTCCTCTCCAACGATAAACATTTTTGCCATTTGTGTGACATTTTTTTTTACAGTTCCAGCTAGTAAGCCAGGGGCCAGCGCCCCAATACCCGCGCCGAAGTTAAAGATAGAGGGCATTTTATCGCCAGATTCTGCAAAATATTCTTTCAAATGTTTTGCAATATCAGAGCTTTTATTTAAATACGGAAGCACATCAACAAATCTAAACATTTGTGTTTTAAAATGCTCGTTACGCATACTCCATTCCATAACTTTTCCATACCACCAGTCTTTATTAAACAGGCCGATACCTTCAGTAGAAATATTTTGGAATATCTGTAGTCCTTTGCTTTCAATGTCTTTTTGCAAATCCATCAAGTCTTCCTTTTGTCATTTGACGCATTTTTGGAGTCTGGATAATGTACAAGCTTTGATCGCAAATCAATAGGGGACTCAACGCGCTATATTAAGGCCAAAAGAGCCAAAGAAAGCCTTCTCAACAATAAGCTTTTTCATTACTCTCTATTTTATGGGTACTAGTGTTCAAAAAGCAGAAAAAGTTCACAGATTTTTGTCGAAAGACGGGCTTATACGGGTTTCGTCGGTTATTGCTCCTGATTTAATCTTAGAAATGCAAAAAATTAATGCAATGTCACCTTTGGCAGTGATTGCCGCTGGTCGTGCGACAGTTGGCTGCATATTATTAGCCAGTCATCAAAAAGATGATCGAGTTTCATTGATGTTTGATGGAAATGGCCCAATTGGTAAGATGTTTGTTGAATCAAGTTACGATGGGAAGACCAGGGCCTATGTTTCAAACCCTGCCGTACATTTAGATTTTAAAGACGATAAGTTTGATGTTAGCGGCGCCGTGGGGATTGGTCTTTTGCATGTTACACAAATTTCAAAAATGCAAAAGACTCCGTACCGCGGAACTGTAATTATTAAGACTGGTGAGGTGGGGTCAGATATTGCATTTTATCTAGAGCAATCACATCAGATTCCATCGATTGTAGCTCTTGGTGTGTCAGTGGATAAAAATGGCATGGTTAATAGTGCAGGTGGAGTTTTAGTTGAGTTAATGCCAGGACACACAGATGCTACAATTACCAAACTCGAAAAAAATGTGGCCAATGCAAGAAGTGTATCAGATATGCTTGCGGCTGGTTTGACAGCCAAGCTGTTAGTGAAAGAATATCTTGGAGATATAGAAGTGGATGAAATCTCACATGACTACGAACTTTCATATTCTTGTTCATGTAGTGAAGATAGGGTGAAAAATTCTCTAATGTTACTTGGTGAAGCTGAAGTAGAAGAATTAAGTAAAACAGAGGAGCCAACAGAAATGCGTTGTGATTTTTGTGGTAAGAAGTATTATTTTTCAAGTATTGAATTATTAGATCTTATTAAAGATATACAAAAAAAGGCGATGCACTAATGTCAAAAGCTAAAGTAAATGCACTTTTAAGATTATTTATAGTGATCCTTCTTACTCTGAGTGTTGTAGTGCTTATTTCTCCGTTTATATTGTCCCTTGCTATAGGTGGAATCTTATCTGTAGTAGTATTTCCATTATATATGCTGATGATTCATAAAAAATGGAATCCATATGTTGCTGCATTTATTACTGTAGTCGTATTTAATTTATTGTTTTTAGTCCCTACTACTGTGGTGGCACTAAAGGGAGCGGCCGCAACATTTAAATACGTCAGCAATACACTTACGGATAAAGCTGCAGTTAATGAGATAGTAAGCGATGAAAAAACCAAGCTAGAAAAAGCACAGGTAAGCGTTAATAAATACACAAGAAACTTAGGGATAAGTGTACCTAATTTAGCTGAATTAACTAAAAATGCGACGACTACTGTTGGAGGTTTTTTAGTAGACACGATTAAAAAATTATTCTCTCAAATACCTGAGTTGTTTTTAGGTTTATTTATTATTACTCTCGCCATGTTTTTTAGTTTAGTAGAGCATCAGAAAATTCGAGAAAAAATTTTAGACTATTGCCTTTTAGAAAGAGCTAGAGGAGAAAGATTGATTCGGGCTATTTTGATAGCTTGTAAATCAGTGATATTAGCGAATTTAATTGCCGGAGGTATTCAGGCGTTGATAGTTGCTACTGGGGCATATTTTACGGGTACAGGTGACTTTTTTATTATTATTTTTGTGACGTTTGTTTTCTCTTTTATACCAGTAGTTGGTGCAGCCCCTGTGGCTTTCGTACTGGCGAGTCTTGCGGGACTTAGTCATAACTATAGCGCTGCGGTTATTATGGCTGTAGTTGGAGTTGTTGCTGGAATTTCAGATAACTTTATTAGGCCTATGATTTTAAGCGAAGCGGCCGAGACCCACGCTCTTTTAAACCTATTAACGATCTTAGGTGGGATTATACTTTTTGGTTTACCTGGTCTATTTATTGGTCCTCTAATATTAAGTTTAGCTGTAAGCTGTACACCGATTTATAGAGAAGAAATCGATAAGTCTTAGCGGATTGTCTTCCATATAAGACTAGTAAGTAATAAATAGCCGGGATCTTTCTTTTTTAGTGGGTTAAGTAGATAGCTTTTAGACATTCTTATAAAAACTTCAAAGTTTTACGCTAACCTCCAAAATAACTGAATTTATGGCATACTCCCATATCTATATTTTACTTTAAGAGTAGAGATTAAAAGTTATAGCCAATGGAGTATGTAAAACTACTATGATTCACGTAAAACATATTTTAGTAAAGCAGCAATATGAAATGGATGATTTACTAAAAAAAATTGATGAAGGAATGAGCTTTGAGGAGGTTGCAAAAAAGTTTTCTATTTGCCCCTCTAGTCGTAGTGGTGGTGATTTGGGTTTTATCAGTAAGGGACAGACAGTAGAGGAGTTTGAAAAAATTGCCTTTACACTGGAGATTGGAGATGTGTCAAAATCGTTGAGAACCTCATTTGGATTTCATATTATTATGAGGGTTGAGTAATGTTTTTTTTACTGCTTTCGATTGGATTTTCTTCATCGAGTTTTTCAATCCCAAGTCTACCAGTACCAAACTGTGAACTTGGATCATATTTGCAACCCATAATCATTATTGGTGAGACGCACTTCACTTCAGACGCTTTGGAAGTTCGTGAGTATGTGGAGAGGGAGTTGTATGAAACCAATAAAATTCATTTTTTAGTTGAGGAATCTAGTTTAAAAGGCGCACGCTTTTTAGACCAACCTATTCTAAGATTGTACTTGCATGTCAACGAGCTGATTCGTGGCCTAAAAGAAGAGACTTCAAGGTTTGTAGCAATACAATGGGTAAACACACTTAGTGAGTTTCAGCAAATTCCACATCTGTTATCGGTAAATAATAAAACTGCAGATGAGCAAGTGGTAGAGACTTATTTCAAAAAGATGAGTTTGAGTCTTACAAAGAGAAATGCTAAGTATAAGGTAAATGATATTCAATTGTTTATAGCTAATAATAAGTCAGTAGTTAAGACATACACTTTAAAACTTTTTTTGCAGATGAGTCTATATGCTTACAATATATATCCATTTGATCTAAATCCAGTACCTCTTTACAGCGACGACATTAAATTAGAGGACATCAAATTTAGCGATTTAAAAAATGCTTTTATAGGGCTGGATCATGCGCGTGAGGCATATATGACTCAAAAAATATTTGATTATGCGTGCTCATCTACAGACAGATTAAAACCTATCGTAATCATTGTTGGAAGTGAACATGCGGGAAAAATAAAAGAGTTTTTAATCCAAGCAATGCCAAATCTAGATATAAGTGTTTATGATGGACTTGTTACATTCTTTTTAAAAAAGCGGTTGAGATCTATTCATTAAATTTGCTGTGACAACCATACGGGGTCATCTACGGCAATATCATGTCCCGCACTGGGATGAATACGAATCTCAGCTTTTAATCTTTTTGCCAAGCGCTTAGAGCAGTTTACCGAAACCATATGATCATTTTCGGAAGCTAGTACTATAGTGGGAGTCTTAATCATTTTAGGAGCTCTATATATTGTGGCTGCTGTCAACTGTCTGATGACTGTATCAGTTGTGTAGGGGCTACTTTTAGCAATCTCTTCCCATTCATTTAATAGATTAGGCATTTTATCAAAGGTGTTTGTGGTCATTTCAAGAATGATGCGCTCGCGCTTTCTTACATCTTTTTCTGTACTGATCTGCAAGCATTGTTTCATTGCCTTAGGTAGCATTCTTTCCCACGGCGCACCAATATTGGAAGCACTTGCATTGATCAATACTAATTTAATAAAATCAGCTGGGTGTTTTTCGCACCAATCCAGCGCTAACATTCCTCCCAGAGAGATTGCTATAAGGCAGTATGGGCCTGGCTGTTTTTTTTCAATATACTGGTGACGCAATTTTTTTACTGCTTTCTGAATAGTCCATGGAAACTCTAAGTCAGCATTTTCACCGACTCCTGGCAAATCAAGGCATAGTACATTGTGTCCGGCATCTGTGAGGATATTTAAAAACTCACCCCAATGTCGTTTTTCTCTAACAAGTCCTCTTAACAACAAAATATTCATTGGCTACTCCAAGATCTAAAACTCCAAATATTGTAAAGTGCTTTTAGTAAATCAGCAATTAAAGTTTGTCCCGAACCTTCAATCTGCTATGCTATCTATTATGAAAGCCATTCCTGAATATGAACTACAATTTGAATACACTAGGAGTCGTGGTCCAGGTGGACAACATGTCAACAAGACGAATTCGGCTGTAATTCTTAGATGGTACCCAATGCTATCATCCATACTTACGAATACTGAAAAAGAGCGATTGGCACTAAAGTGGGGTGCTAAGCTAACAGTCGATGGTGATATAATAGTTAGAGTAGAAGACTTTAGGGAGCAGGAAAAAAATAAGAAGCTAGCGGTTAAGCGTCTACACCTTCTTTTAGAAGAAGGTTTGCGTATTCCTAAAAAGCGGGTTTCGACAAAGCCTAGTTACTCTCAAAAACAAAAGCGGCTAACGTCTAAGCGTCATAGATCAGATGTTAAAAAGGGGCGAAGTAAAAACATTAAAGATTGAATGCTAAACATAGTGCCTAATTACTGTGCTACTTCTAAAATTTAGGAGAAAGTCTTGACCCTCGCAGAGAATCGTTTTCTTCTATAGCCCTATAAAGGAGAATTTATGAAGCGTTTAGGATTGGCGTTGTGCGTACTCTTATTAGGTGCGTGCGTATCAAACTCAAAGTACCAAAAAGATTTAACAGGTAAGCAAAATGAAATCGATAGTTTGAACCGAGTGCAAACTGAGTTAAAGGCATCATTAGATGATGTTAAAAAAGCATATAATGAAATGTTGGCTCGTCGTGCAGAAGAGCAAAAGCGTCTGCAGGAATTTAAAAATCTGACATCTAAGTTTCAACAATTAATTGATTCTGGAACTTTAAAAGTTAAAATTGTTGATGGTAAAATGGTTGTATCTCTAGGGAGTGACATACTTTTCTCATCAGGATCAGCGCAATTATCTGAAAAAGGTGCAGAGACTATAAAAGCAGTAGCTACAGAAATGGGATCTATTCAAGGTAGAGATTTTCAAATTGAAGGGCATACAGATAATATACCTATAAAATCAGAAAATTATACTAACTGGGATTTAGCAACAGCTAGAGCCTTATCTGTATTAAAAATCATGGTAAACAATGGTATGCCAAAAAATAAAATTAGTGCAGCAGGGTTTTCTGACACTAAACCAATTGCAAATAATGCTACTAGCCAAGGGCGAGCGCAAAATCGTAGAATTGAAATCGTGATTGTTCCCGATTTGTCTACTCTGCCGGGGTATGAAGAATTAAAAAAGTTATCTGAAGGTAAGAAGTAATCATTGAGGGCGGTAATAATGCCGCCTTTTTTGTAGAGTTTTTTTTCACTTACAAAGTCTAGACAGAATTCTTAATAATTTCAGCAGCCCTTTCAATACAAATCCATAACTTAGCATAGATAAAACTAGACCGCCGCTTGGTATGGCAATTGCTTTATCTATATAGATATGAACATTACAAACTATATCAATATGAGAATTTTCGGTGGCGCGGCATTAATGTTACTCAGCTTAGGTTGTAGTAAAGATGTTGCTTTTAGTAATGTAGCAAGAGAGCTTGTGGAACCACCAGCCGATCTATGCGAAACAGATTGCGGTCCTGATGCCGTGTTTGCAGAAGAAAACTTTGAGCAAAAAGAAACAAACTCAAAAGTCGATATTTTGTTTGTAGTTGATAACTCTCCATCGATGTATGAAGAGCAGAGAATGTTAGGCTCTAGATTTGGTTCATTTATTTCTGCGCTAAATACGGTAGATTGGCAAATGGCATTTACTACAACTGATGTAAGTAATGGTTCGTACGGTCTCAAAGGAAGTTTTTTAGATTTAGAAGGTCAAAACGGCATGAAAATTTTGAATTATAAAAACAATAATGCCAATCAAGTCTTTGAAAAAACTATACAAAGAAAAGAATCTAATTGTACGTTCGTCTGCCCCTCAGTTGATGAGCAGGGTTTACTTGCTAGTATAATGGCGATGGATAAAAGTTTAACAGTAAATAAAGATTTTTTTAGAGATCAAACAGATTTAGCGATTATTTTTATCAGTGATGAGGATGAACTTAGCGATGGCCCAAGAGAGGCAACAAAGCCAGTTGAAGTGATCGATGCGTTTCGACAGCGCTGGGGTCAAACAAAAAGTCTTTCGGTATATGGTTTAGTGATTCAGCCCGGAGACGCTGCTTGTCTTCGAGAAAAGCGTGATGAAGGAACTACGGCATATTATGGCACACATGTTAGTGACCTAGCGGCGCTGACGGGTGGAATTACTGGTAGCTTGTGTGAGAGAGATTACAGTAAAACATTAGCAGAAATTAGTAACCGAGTAAGAGATTTAGTTGATAGCTTTGAGTTGGCAAGTGTTCCTGTGGGACCTATTAAGGTAGAGCTGTCACCGGCACAACCTGAGTTAAGCTGGAGAGTTGATGGCAACAAGCTATATTTTTCTAAACCACCAGTGTCGGGTACTAAAATCAAAGTTATATACCAAAAATCCTAACGCTCAATTTTATCTAAGCCGACAGCCTCTCTCCAATTTTTTGATAAGAGTAGGCGAGTTGAGTTCACGGTTGATTTAGGGAAATATTTAAATAAAGTTTTGATCGCTTTTCCATTCATACCACAAATAATTTCAGCTTGATTGTTTTCAATTCCATGGATGATTTCTTGCGCGGCTTGTTTTGGAGTAGTTACGGCCCAGTCTAACCACTTTGGGAAACGTATATCAGAGTGGCTATCCATAATCTTTGTTTTTACAAACCCCGGTAGTACCAAGCTAATTTTTATTGGGTTTTTACGTAACTTGAACTCTTCTTGGATAGATCTAGTAAAACCAACCACGGCATGCTTAGAGGCTGCATACACACTGTTAAAAGGGGTAGGTATTAGACCATTCATAGAGGATACATTGACAATATGCCCATGGTTTGGGGAAGACATTTTTTGAATGGCAAGCTGTGTACCGTGGATGACGGCTTTACAGTTAACATCTAAGACTTTTGTTACATCATCAAAGCTTATGGTTTCTACTCCGCCTAAAATAGCCAGGCCGGCATTATTGATCCAAATATCAGGTCTATGGATTGAATCTATAATTCTCTTGTAAACATCTAGGTTACTTACATCTAAAGTATGAAACTCGAAATTAGGATGGTTTATTTTACACGGGCTCAAGTCGCAGCCAATAACTCTGTGGTTAGTTTTTGCTAAATAAGCGGTTGCTACCTCGTATCCTATTCCTGAACTAACACCAGTGATAAATACCGTCTTCATTAATATAACCCCGCAGGCATTTGTAGATGTGGAACCTCATCGGTTAGCCATTCAACTGAATCTTCAGTGACCAGTAAAATTTCTTCAAACTTTGCTCCAAAATTTTTTAACCCAATGTGAGGTTCTATGGCCCAAGCTCCAATTGGTTTTGAAGCATGATTTTTAGTTAGTAGTGATTCTTTAAGACCACCAGCTAGAGTTGTTAGATAGGCTTGAATTCCAAAGCCAAAAGCAAATGAGTTCCAATTGTGTGCTTTTGCTTTACCCACCCTGTGGCCGAGAACCGAGAAGGGGTATCTTTCATAACAATTCGTGTAAGCATTTTTTTTAATTAAGGCATCCACCTCTTGCCATACAGAGGATGTAGGTTTTTTTTCATAAAATGATTTTTTAATGTTAGCTCTTAACTCAATCAAAAACTCTCTAGCTTTTTTTAACTCTTCATTTGGAGATTTTGAAAATGTAAAACCAATATCACCTATATACCCATCGACTATTGGGGCGGTATCAAGGATTACAACATCGCCCTCTTGAAACACTTGCTTTTTTTTAGGTAAAAAATCTAAATAGTTCTTCATGCCATAAAATGCGCTTCTAGGTCCAAACCAAGCAAACGATGTATGAAAAAAACTTTTAATACCATGGTCTTTTAGATATGTATCCATAAGCTTGGCTGTCTGCTTTTCAGTCCAACCTTCGCGAAGTTCTTTTGCAATTTCAATGGCACAACTATAAGATAGGTTCTGTGCTTTTAGAAGTTTTTCTTTGTCCATGCACCCTCTCAAGAAATGAATAAATAAATTGTATCACCTTTTTGCTGTCATCTACAACTAACCAATGACCACCTTGCAGTATGCGTTGCTCTACATTAGTAAAGAAAACAGCGAGATCATCTTTGGTGTTAATTTCTAAAAAAGAGTCATCTGTAGCTTCAATAAACAGGCTAGGCACTGTTATAGTATCTTGGCGTTTTGATAGTAGATCAAAGAATGCCTGGCGGTATAAAGATATCCAGGCAGTGTAACGCTCTAATCGTTGTAAGTGCTTGCTGTCATTTGGATATAGTTTGTTAACAATTGCATTAGCAAATTTTTTCCAAATAAAATCTGATACAACGGGTACTTGAAATAATATGGTGTACCAAGTTTTTAGTAGTTGCCTTGGTTTTTTACAACGGCGCATAAGTAGTTGCGGAAAACTAGCCGAAATAAATATTAAACTACCTATCTCAGTTTTTAAGTACGGATAGATGGCTGTTGCTAAGTAGCCCCCAATATCGTGGCAGAGGATGTGCAGTTTTATACTTTTTAAATCTCTAATATGTTTTAAAACTTCTAGCGTTAGGCTTTCAGTGGTAGGAGGTGCTAGGCTATCTAATATAAGTAGATTATAATCTTTTGATAGGGGGGCGATATAAGCATCCCAAGTAGAGGCGTCTTCAGGAAACCCATGAATACATAGGATGGTTTCATTTTTCTGATTATCAATGCATTTTAACATGCTAATATGTTGTTAATTTTTCTTCCTTAAGGGAAGGGAAATTTAATATTAACGCGGATTTTTGCGAAGCTAAATTTTCTACGGCTTTATGGCTGCGTGGATGAATTAAGCTTGAGACATATGGAGTTTGTGTAAAGAGTTTCCAAATGATTTCAACCCAGGAGTTTTTGCCATACGTATCGATGATTTTAGCAAGATCAGCAAAAAATGTATGCTTATCCTTTAGTTTTTTTGCGTTCTCTAATTTTTGCAATGAACCAATGGTCCATGTTGCCATCAGGGATTGGCAAATAGCTAAATCCATTTTTTGATGAACTTTTGATAACAATCTATCATCTCTATCAAATAAAAGTTCTAAAACAAAATAAGGAAAGGAAGCGTGTCTTTTCTCTTCTTCATAATGTTTAAAGTGAAGGTCATAATATAGTGGGTCCATTATAGCTTTGCAGCTTTCCATGATGCGAAACATGTGTAAGAACTCTTGTTCCACAATGATTGCAAGCCACCAGTAAGAATAGCTACCACTTTTACATAGATGATTAATACATTTTTCAGCCATGCTATTTTCGACTACGGGTAAAATGTTTTGTAGATCAGTGTAGTCGATGCCAAGGTCATGAGCGAACATTTCAACATATCTTTTAAATGACAATGAGTGCTTGATTTCTTCTTGGTAAAATAATTCGCCCCAAGCCTCAAACTCTGGGTTCACAGGAAATGTTTTAATGTCTTTGTTCCAAGTTTTACCTTTTAATCTCAAAAGTGATTCTTCAAGTTCATAAATCGCAGAAGCAATGACTAAACCTAGGACTTGTGAGATGATTTTTCTTTCTGATGCACTAGCGCCTGGTAGTAATACAGCATTTTCATCAAGAGGGGCAAAAAATGAGTTGTGGTCAATTCCTGCGGACCAGGCAAAATCATTCTCTAGGTCCCAGCCGTGGTCGACCTGATTTTTATAAAGACGATGAATAAAGGCCTCATTATAGAGTTTATTCCGCATACACTTATATTGTAGGATGAACTTACAAAAATCACCACATACCTTAGTCTAGCTTTGTGTGTTGCAGATGGTCGTATCATATTGAATCAATCGACCTTGATAGGCATAGATTTTTTTAAACGCTTTGTAAGCGTGATAACTAATGCCTTTGACCAAGCGGGCTTACTGAATAAGATCACATCTAAGGAGCCAAAAGGGATTTGGATTAGCTCCGCATGGCTTATAGAGCGTACAGAGGCCGATCTGGGTTCACCATTAAAATGCGACATTTCTCCGACAAATTCACCAGCAGTAATCTTCCCTAATTCTTTAGTGTTTTTAAATGCGACAAGCTCGCCCTTTTTAACGATATATACTGAATCTCCTGCGTCCCCCTCATTAAATAAGGTTTCTTCAGGATTTAGATATCGCAGGCGATAGCCAGATTCTTCTCCCATAGAGATAAAATTCAGGGCTTTTCGCAAGCAGGTGTGAAACTTATCTTTGTCACTAGGATTTGTTAAAAACTGCAGCTGTCCTGTGACAAGTTCATCAATAAATTGCTCGTCTTCGGGTAATTCTGAAACAACTATGATGGCCAATTTTTGATATTTTTTATTATGTAGTAATTTTTGTGTAACCTCAAGTCCGCTAAGTTTTGCTAACTTGTGGTCTATGACTAAAATATGCGGAGGGGCATTATCAACTTTAAACGTGGTATCCATACCATCGTTAGATGTGTAAATGGTTGGGCTTGTTATAAGGTCGCTTATGAAACCTGAGTAGGCAGTGATACGCTCATTAGAAGAGCTTGATACTAAAAACCTAAGTTTTACATCCTGTTTTTTTTCCATAAAATTCATCCCACCCAATAATATATAAAAGATAAGGCAAACTTGGATTCAACGCAATGCTTTACTGGTAGATCAAGACGGCCTGAAGGATTTTTTTATATAAAACCGTAAGGTACTAAAAATAACTCTAATAAAAAACATTACTTCCGATACCTAGTGATGAAGAATAATAAATTCTATATTTTTTTGATGATCTTATTTACAGTTTCTGGCTGTAGTAAATCAGGCGTTTTTGGGGACTCCGGTGGCGGCAATAGCGGGGTATCATCGCCTTGTGGTGATATGAATAGCCTGTCTTGTGAAATGTATAAAGCTGTGAATTCTTATAGACAAAGCCAAGGACGTAGCCCCTTAGCTATTAATAATCGATGCATCCATATGGCACAAGATCATGCGGTGGATATGGTGGAGAGAGATTTCTTTGCTCATGAAAGTCCAACTGAAACTTTTAGTCAAAGAGCCAATCGATATCAGCTATCCTATTACGTAGGTGAAAACATTGCTATGGGTAATGATAATGTAGAGAGCATTCTGTCTCTTTGGAAAAACTCAAGCGGGCATAATGCAAACATGTTAAATGCAAGCTACAAGTCCACCGGCCTAGGCTACTACCAAGGCAGATGGGTGCAGTGTTTTAGTGGTGAGACGAACTAAATTAAATAGTTTACGCCTTCACATTTGCTAAAATATGAGTGATCGCTGCAGTTAATTTTTTAGCGTACTCGATATGGATGAATTCATTTGGTCCATGTGCATTCGAGTTAGGCCCTAAAACACCAGTAATGATAAACTGTGCTTTAGGAAATGTATCTCCAAGCATTCCCATAAATGGGATCGATCCACCCTCACCAATAGTTAGTGCTTCTTTGCCATAAAATTGCTTTGAGGCATCTTGAATCAAACTTTCAAGATCGGCTTTTGTTTCAGGAGCGTTCCAGCCACTTGCTGCATCTTCAATATGAAACTCAACCTTAGCTCCAAATGGAGGTTCTTTTTCTAAAAGCTCTTTTAATTGCGGAACCATGTTCTTTGCATTTAATGTTGGAGGTAAACGAAGAGATAATTTTAAAGTAGTGTAAGGGCGTAAAACATTTCCAGCTTTTACGGGCTCTGGTAAACCCTCAGCTCCAGTAACCGATAGAGCCGCTCTCCAAGTTTTGTTTAGTAAAAGTTCTTTGGGGGTTCCTGCATTTGGTTTTGCTTTACCAGTAAAAGGAAACTTTGAATAAATTTGTTCACCTAATACCACTGCTGATTTTTCGGCTTGCGTAAGTCTTTGCACAGGAATATCGACTTTAAAAGCTGACGGTGTAATCTCTCCTGTATCGATGTTTTCAAGACGATCTAATAACATGCGAGCGATTCTAAATGAAGAAGGGACAACACCACTTGCATCACCCGAATGAACGCCTTCATCTAAGATGTCAACGCGTAGAGTTCCACTGATCAGGCCACGAAGTGAAGTTGTGGACCAAAACTGCTCATAATTACCAGCGCCAGAATCTAAGCAAACAATTAAGTTTGGATTTCCAAACTCTTGCAAATGGTTTTCAAAATAAAAAGGTAAATCATTAGACCCGCTCTCTTCACTAAACTCGATAGCAACTTTAATGTGCGGACGCTTTGCTTTGGTTTTTATTAAATGCTCCATTGCGCAAACGGAAGCAAACACAGCGTAGCCGTCATCAGCACCACCGCGGCCATACAATTTATCGCCTTTACGAACAGCTTTCCATGGGTCAAGACCTTCTGCCCACCCGGTCATCTCTGGTTGCTTGTCTAGATGGCCATACATTAAAACTTGATAGTCGTGATCACCTGGTAAATCTAACAGAAGCAGTGGAGTACGATCTTTTGCGGTAATTACTTTTTTAGTAAGTCCGGGTATATTTTTTTTATCAATCCAAGCTTCAACTAGTTTTAAAACTTTATCTAGATATCCATTTTCTTGCCACTTTGGATCAAAGGCAGGTGATTTAGCCGGAATTTCTATGTAGGTGGACAGAGTGGGAACTATTTCTTTTTCCCAATAAGTATCGATAGATGATAATAAGTCAGATCCTTGCATATACGTCTCCTTGAAGGATGCACAGTATAGATCAGAATGAGTAAAATTTGTACCTTAAGTTTTGTATTTTGACTAAAACATAAAAAGTAGGGGGCCAAGCTCAGGCCCCTGATGGGTTTTAGTCTCTTTGACACTCATAATCTATAGTGCCACCAAGATGATCACCAGATTGAAAGATATAAGACGCGCTCACGTTGTCCACCTTATCTTCTTTTATATCTTTGTGTATAACCAATTCACCATTCATATTTCCGCCATCATATGAGTTAGAGCCTGCATCTTGAATATTCTTGAACTGGATATAGTTTTTATATACACGAGGTTTGTAATTTAAATTCTGTGGTAATTGTTTTGAAGCAAATACGGAGTAGTATTGATTATTTACAGATATATTGTCTGCACTGCGACTAACTACAACGTGTCCAACTAGTGAATGGATACTAACAACATCCTCATTGATTCTTACGTCTAGCACTAATCTAGATTCGACCTCTGCATCATAGGCACGGATATTTGTAGCTATGCACGTCCACTCTCCTAAATAGGTTTTAGCTAGTGCAGGTGTGGCTACGGTACTGATGATTAAGGTTATTAGAATTTGTTTCATTGGATTCTCCCGTTTTGTTGTTATGGGCCAAATCTAGAGCACAAGTGCCCTATTAACAAATTAAATACTAGTATGCTCGTTATACATTTTTCGTATAGTAGCTAGTTTGACGAATTTTTAAGCTCACTCTCGCAAGTTGCTGATGCCTGCACATAAGCGATAGTGAAGTCTTCTTGTTCAAAAAGTGCTTCAAATTTTTCTCTTGTGGTAAAGGTATTAGTGTCTGCTTTTGCGCCGTACGGGCTACTTTCTACTTCGTTAGCAACACAATCACACAGAGTTTCGATGCTATCAGTGAATTGTTTCATTAATTTTTCATCAACATTTTGCCCTTGCATTGCGATTTTTAAATATTCTGATGAAATGGCAGAGCAGTGAGCAATAAATTGTTTTTTCGTATCTGCTTCCCACAGTATAGTTTTTTGAGTACTTGGGTTGAGTTTAATGTGTAGGCCTATTTTATCTATCTTAGTATGAAATATAACAGCCACTAGATATGCAGAGCCAACAAGTCCTAAGGCAGTAGTTAACACTAAAAAAATATGTGCAGGTACTTTAGGTGGGGTTGATCTTTTAGGTTGGATGCTAATCACTTTTGTTTTAGCCCATAAGTCCCCTAGATGTCTGCGCTCAGCATTTAAAAAGATAGGGGCGTAGGGTAATAAGAAAGTAAATAGTGATAAGATATTTCCGGCAAGTGCGCGTTTAATGGCTTGTGACCAACTTATTCCATGATTTCCATTAAGTTGAATGACTCTAACGGCGAATAAAATTTGAAATAGACTTCCGCCATATAACTTAACTAAAACTATGTAGTTTACAAAAAAGTATGTCGCAATTGCAGCTACGCAAAACCAGTTTAAACTTATGGTTAGATGTATACCGTTATTAGTAATTGCTATGATGGCAATTGGAGTTAATAGGTTCAATATACCAATTAAAAATCGTAACCAAGTGGGCGTAGTATGTAAGTTAGTGTATGTCATATTTTGGGAGCCTAGCAGCTCCCTTTTTTGAATGCAAATTATTGTTCTATAGTAGGCTCATATTTACTAGGCTGAGTTAGATAGTTTGATGACTGCTTATTTAATAAATTGTTTTCTGCAGCATAGGTCTCAAGTGTATTAAAACACCATTCAGGAAAAGCGATTTTTTTCATAGAAAAGTTCATACGCTTATACATGACCATATTTCTAAAAATCAGCTTAATGTATTCTTTCGTTTCCTCGTAAGGGACATCTTCGACAAATTGGTAGGGATCGCTACGAAACCTACTTTGAATCCAGCCCATAACGGCTTTTGAAGAAGCATTGTAAGAAGCAACGCTGACTATGAATTGTCCATTGTAGTTTTCCCATAGTTCTTTCATGTATGCCGAACCAACTGGAATATTTACTTCTGGTTTAAATAGATCTTCTTCATCACTCATTGGAATTTTATGAAGTAGAGCCATACGTCTTGCTTCTCTTGGCAATACTTGCATTAGCCCAAAGGCATCGGCATGACTTCTAGCAAGTGGATTAAAGGCCGATTCTTGTCGCATAATGGATAAAATTAACTCAGGACTAACTCCAAATTTTTCTGCATTCTGTGTTATTAGCTCTAGATAGGGCCGAGGAAAAAAGAACTCAGGGTCGATAGAGACTAGTTTATTTCTTAATTCAGAGTCAAAGCCACTGATTCGCACAAATAGGCCACGGTAATCTTCAGCCAGCTTATAAAACTTTAGAATACGTACTTGTTCTTTAAAACTCATCTTTTGAAACGGTAGAGACTCTAAAAGTTTATGTGAAGCATCTAACTCTCGAACAGCTATTAGCCACAGTAGATATGATTCTGTGTTTTTATCGGATGTCAGTTTTTGCTTCTTAATTTCATAGTCGTTGTTAGCCAATAGAGTCGGTATTTCTTTTCCTAGAGCCTCATAAGCTAAAACACCATAATAGCCATAAGGATCTAAATCAATAAGTTCATTTAAGATATCAGTGGCACGGTCACCTTCATTGATTTCTTTTAAACTTATCGCTTGCCAGTACATAAATTTATTTTTAATAAAAGATGAAGAGGCGTCTGCAACTAAGCGATCGAAATAACCTACGGACTCCTGATAAAAACCAAGCTTTCTTAAGTTCCAAGCTTTCAGCCATAGCAATTTTTCTAAAATATCTTTAGATTGTGTGGGTTGTGTTAAAGCAAGATCTGCTTGCTCAATAGCGCCATCAAAATCACCAATCTCTTCATCCATGCGGGCTAATAACCAATATACTTCTTGCGTACTTTCTTTGCCATCAAGATTTTGGATGGTTTTATTTAAAAGGGCGCGTGTATCCTTAATCATACCCTCTGTCCACATTGTACGGGCGAGTTCGATCTGCATATTTAAGTATTCTTTTTGAAAGAAATTACTTTTTTTATTTTTGTTAAAATACCCTTCGACAAATCTGCCAAGCTGTTGAGTGGCTAAAACATACTTTGGTTTATTGTGCATTAATTTGTAAGCGGCTCTGATGCCTTTAAAGGCTTTTACCTTTTGATAGTAAGTAAATTTCTTGCCAGAAATTACTTTTTTGTAATTCGCGATCGCTTTATCAAACTGCCTTGCTTTTCGTAAGTCATAAGCCACTGCCAAAGTATCAGCAGAGCTTGGGTTTGGTTTTAACCGTGGAGCCAAGCGATAAAGTCGAGCTTGATAACTAGCAACTAGTTTCTCGTCATTCAATTTTGTGGCGGCCTGAATGGCCTCTTGCATGTAGGCAATTTTTTGCGAAGGTATTAGTGACTCTTTAGATTTTGTTAGAGCAAGTGTTGCTATTTCTTTATAGTTATTAGTCTCAGATGCTTTAGTGTAGGCTAAATCAATGTGTAAATCATGCAACCATGTTTCATCTTTAAAATAAGCTAAATCAAATAAAGTTTTAGTATCTTCACTAGTAACGCATACTTCTTGGCTCCGCAAGAATGCAAGTTTTTGTAATGGAAAGCCTCTGGTTTTTGCTAACTGTGTATAGAGCTGACATGAATATTGAGGGTTTTGTATCTTCCAAGTATTGGCCCTCATGTAATTTGCCCACCAAGTAGTGATCTCACTATCTTTGTTATCAGCCTCAATTGTTTTTAAATAAGTTTCTACTTCCTGAGGGCTACGTTTTTGATCGAAAAAAGTATAGGTATTTAGGGGGCTTAAATCTAAAGCCTGTTTTGTTGAGACTGAGCTACATCTAGCAGCCGTTAGAACAAATACAAAAAGAATAGCTAAATATCTCATGCTTTTAGGATAGTTTTTTAGACAGACTTCTGCAATGAAAACACAAAAAAATCGTTATAGACCTTTGTCTTGCGTTACCCGCAGTAAGATCTGTTTCAGATCAAGCCGTTGAGTAGGATTCATGGCTAATACAGAGTGTGCAAAGTTCTCCCATTTCCAAGTTTGTTTATACTTCATAAAAGAATTCTGTTCATTTGCATCTCTAAGTGGATCAGTTGTATTTGTAAGTAAATATAAGTGGTTATCAGAACTAAGGGGTGCCGGAATGGCTTGTTTTCTTAGTAGCCTATGCCAAGTTTCTGGTTTTTTTAGTGTTTCAGATAAAAGTATTTTTATCTTCGGATCTGAGTGGGGATAAAAATAAGAATCAATCAAGCCACTAGTTCTAAATTTGGCTAGGCGCTTTAAGAATGACTTTCTTAAAACTGGTATATTAATCCAAACGGGCTCGGGGCTAGTTTTTTTCCATATAGGGTTAATAGCCAGGATGTGGCAGTTTTTAAAGTTAGCACTCGGGGAGTGAGTAAATGCATTAGAATCAGCGATGATAGTTTTATTTTCAATGGGTTCACTGGTATTAACTTGCAACCATTCAAACTCGGGGTAACTTTGGCGGAAATCATTAAATATAATTTCGCCAAAGGGGTATGAGGGAAGGTAGTAAACTTTAGTATTCACTTTGCTGTTCAAAAGGATTAGAGCCTTTATCAAATTCGTAAGTTAAATACACAGCGATGTAATTAAATGCATCTGATACGTCGATTCCAAGCTCGGCAAACAAGTGAACATTGGTCCAATCAGGATGCTTATACTTACTACCTAAAATCAATTGTAGAGGATCGTTATCATTGTTGTCGGTCAACGCCAGGTTTACTGCAAGTGCCGTGTAAGGACTTACAAGACCCATATCTGTTTCAAACTTTTTGCTTATAAAGGTTTTGATGTTAAGGAGTGTGTCTGAATCACCACTTTCGCTCGCCATGGTAGCACCAAAAACGAAACCAATGGCTGGTTGGTTTTCAAAATCAGGAAAAGGTACGTATTTAAACTGAATACTGCCAAAGAAATCTTGCGCTCCCGTGCCAGCCTCAAGCATTACTTCAGTGCTATCATTGAGCCCCATGTCAAAATGTCCGGCCAAATTGATACCATCATTTTCGTTTAAAACGCCTTGCAGCTCAACGCCACCACGCAGTCTATCCGACGATAGGATGTCTCCGTCGGTGAGTAGGCTTAAATACGCATGAGAAAATTGTAAACTAAGAACTAAAAGTATAGACAGCATAAATCCTCCAGTAAAAGATACTAAACCATTCTCATTGCCAAAGCCAAAGCCTTTTTGCTAGGTTACATGAAGCAAAAAAGGGTGGGCCATGTTATTACTCAGTATTGTATTAGCTATTTTATCTGTAGTTGGACTCGCAACTGCAATTTATTACCGCAATAAAGCATGGCAAATTGCACAAGAGCTTCGCTTTGAGCAAACCAAACTGTTTGAACAAGAGAAACACTTTAAGACTATGCAAGATGCCGCTAAAGATTCTTTTCAAGCTATTGCTTCACAAGCACTTGATAAAAATAATGAACGCTTTTTACACCTCGCAAAAGAGCGCCTAGAACAAAAGAGTCTTGAGGCAAACTCACACTTAGAACAAAAAACATTAAAATTTGAGCAAATGGTACAGCCAATCAATGATTTAATGGCAAAAATGCAAACAGATTTTCAGCGCATAGAGAGAGAAAGAGGAGAGCAGTTTGGTCGTCTAACAGAGGGCTTAAAATCAGTATCTGATATTAGTGAGCAATTAAGGGTTGAGACAAAAACCCTAACGTCTGCCCTTAGACGTCCCGAGGTTCGAGGTAGTTGGGGTGAAATGCAGTTAAAGCGAGTCGTAGAACTAGCTGGCATGACTTCTTATTGTGATTTCTCAGAACAAGTGACCGGAAGAATAGATGATCAATTATTAAAACCAGATATGGTTATACACTTACCCAATAATAGACAAATTATTGTGGATGCAAAAGCTGTACTGGATGCCTACTTGGACGCGGTTGAAGCAGAGACAGAAGACGGCCGAAAAGTTGCACTTTTACGACACGCAAAAAATTTGCAGTCACGTGTAAAAGATCTAGCTAGAAAATCATATTGGGATCTTTTTGAAAACAGTCCTGATTTTGTAATTTTATTTATACCAAACGAAGCGCTATTGGCTGCAGCACTTGAAGTGGACAGAAACTTAATTGAAGATGCTATGAAAGAAAAAATCATCATTGCAAGTCCGACGACCTTAGTTGCGGTTTTAAAATCCATTGCTTATGGTTGGCAGCAAGAAAAAGTACATCAAAATGCGCAACATATTTTGGATACCGCCAAAGAATTTTATGATCGCCTGCAGCCATGGCTTAAAAATTTAGAGGGTGTTGGAAATAGGCTTGAGGGTGCAGTAAAGGCCTATAATGATAGTATGGGTTCGCTTGAGGCTAGGGTTTTACCGTCGGCCAGAAAGATTAAGGATTTAGGTTTTCAAGACCGTGCGGATTTACCCCAGATGAAGGGCGTAGAGAAGACCGTTAGAAGTACATC
>JBBKWS010000037.1:0-3266 GCA_037969075.1 Bdellovibrionales bacterium
GGCTGCCTTTTGATGGCTTTCAAAGGCAAGTTGGTCTTGCGCTTCTCTTGTGATACCCCATTCTTTTACCATTTTCTCACAATGCTCACCCATAGATAGGCCGGTCCTTGGTTCGACAACCGCTGGAACTTTAGGTTTTAAAAAAGCGGGACTAATTTTTAGTAACAGGCTTAGTTTATCACCAATTGTTTTTGCATTATTCAGACCTAATAAAAACTTTTTATATTTAGATGAAACTTCAATGGGTAGATCGCTATTTGTGTCTACTCCACCTGCAATACCGTCTTCGATTTGATAATTAGAAATTTTAAGGGCAATTTGCAAAGCTGCTTCTAAGCCTGTGCCACAAGCCCTTTGTAAGTTGTATGCTGGCGTGTAGGGACTTAATTCTGTTCCTAAAACCGATTCTCTTGCGATATTCCAGTTAGAAGAACTATTCATAATTGCACCTAATGCCACGTCACCAACTAATTTCCCGCTCAAATGGTTGGCGCTAACTAAATGTTTAAGAGATTCTGTTAAAAGATCTTGCGAACTTACATCACTGTACTTGGTCATTGATTTTACAAATGGGCTTCTTTTTCCACCTACGATAAATACATTTCTAGTTTGCATATAATTTCCTCTGTTGATCATTGATGCTACCATTCTAAACCTATCTGTCAAATTAGCTATAAGCGATTAGGTTTATTAGTCAGATATTATTAGTAAAAAAAAACACGACAGAGCGTCCAAGGCACTGGTTAAATTTTACAATGGCTGATTTCACGTGCATTATCGCCCTTGTTTGAAGATGATAGGCCGTCTTAGGGGGCATGGGGATGCAAAAAAGAGATTGGCTAATTTTAGTGGTAACAATGGCACTGGTTACAGCGTTTGTCTATTTAGGCCCGTACGCTAAAAGAACCGACCTAACACAAGCCAACTGCGAGGTTGTAAGAAACCCTGCTGGCTACAAAGGTGGAGCACTTACTGAGCTCAGTAATGACTGCAAACAGTAAAATCTATAAGGCATTCTAGCTTAAGCTTTACTTTAAGTAAATACGGGTTATAAGCGTAATCATATGTCAAAGTTCACTCCAGATTCATTCAATGCATGCCTTGAGGTATTAAAGAGCTTGGTAGATAACCAGGCTTTGTTTGATAGTCTGACAGAAGATGAGAGGGTGGAGCTATTAACGTTATCAGGTAAAATATCACGTCCTAACCGGGATGAAATTCGTGATCGAAATAAAGAAATCACTAAGGCAAGAAAACTCGCTGCTAGAGAAAAGAATAGACAGGCCAGAGCACAAACGGGGATTCGTAAAGCTAGATTGCAAACCGTGTTTTCGGCGCCACTTCAGATTTCATCATCTGAACAAATTGAAACAGATGAATTAAAAACTCCAAGAAATTGTTATGTCTGTAAAGTCGAATACAAAAAACTACATTTTTTCTACGATACAATGTGCAGAGATTGCGGTGATTTTAATTACCAAAAGCGCTTTCAAACAACATCCTTAAAAGGAAAGACGGCGGTAATTACGGGGTCTCGTTTAAAGATAGGCTATCATGCTACTTTAATGTTGTTGCGCGCAGGTGCAGAAGTGGTTGCGACTACAAGATTTCCCCATGACTCAGCGATTAGATTTTCTAAAGAAGAAGATTTCTCTAAGTGGAGTGATAGATTGCATGTCTATGGTTTGGATTTAAGACACACACCAAGTGTTGAGTTATTTGCAAGGTATTTGCAGCAAAAGCTCGGTCGCTTAGATATATTAATTAACAATGCGGCACAAACCGTTAGACGGCCGCCAGGTTTTTATGCTCACCTAATGCCTTCAGAAAATTTACCATATGTTGAACTTCCAGAGGGAGCTAAACAAATCTTACGTCAACATGAAGACTGTAAGCGTAGTTTGAATGTGTTTAGTACAGATACGTCAGCTTTGCCGGTTTCATGGAATAGGCAAGCGCCTGCCATGGGTATTCATTCATCGGCAAATCTGTCGCAAATTCCTTATAGTTATGATCACTCACTGCCTGTAAAAGAAGTGTTTCCTGATGGAAAGCTTGATGCCGATTTACAGCAAGTTGATTTACGTACAACGAATAGTTGGAGACTAAAGCTAACAGATGTTCCTGCTCCTGAAATGCTTGAAGTGCAGTTGGTAAATGCGGTAGCCCCATTTATTTTATGTAGTCAATTAGCGCCAATTATGAGACGCGATAAAACCGGAGAGAAGCATATAGTTAACGTGACAGCCATGGAGGGGAAGTTTTACCGCTTTAGAAAAGAAGAGCGTCACCCGCACACCAATATGGCAAAGGCTGCGCTAAATATGTTAACTCATACCTCTGCCAGTGATTTAGAAAAAGATGGGATCTACATGAACGCAGTGGATACGGGCTGGGTAACCGACGAGGACCCAGCAGCACTATCGGCGCACAAGCAGGAGACCCATGATTTCCAGCCACCACTTGATATTGTGGATGGAGCAGCCAGAGTCTGTGATCCATTTTTTCATGGGATTTTAAGCGGCCATCATTGGTGTGGAAAATTTTTGAAAGATTATCAGCCTATTGATTGGTAGCATTTCTTAATTGTGATTTAAACTCATTCGCCTCAGTAATTGTTTTAACATGCTGAAACACGGGCATTGCTTCGGGATACAGTAAAGACAGTGATTTTAACCATTGCTTAGTTCTAGTGATAGCAAAATTTTCACTGTGAAAGTTATGACTTGAATCATAAAACTGCGGAAGTAGTTTTTTTGTATCATGCCAAGAAGTTTCGATGTATGCGCCTTTGATCTTTTGAAATATAAAAGGATCAGCGACAGCTCCTCTTCCGATCATAAACTGGGTTTCGCCGGTTAAATCAAAGCAGCGCTTATAATCTTCAACCGTCCAGATATCACCGTTAACTACAATGTCCATTTTTACTTGTTGTCGTATTTTTGGAATCCAATCCCAGTAGGCGGGTGGTTTATAGCCATCCATTTTTGTGCGGCAGTGGATGGTGAGTAGGCTAGCTCCTGCATCCTCTACCGACTTTGCAATATCAATGCATGTATTAGGATTGTCGTAACCAAGTCTAATTTTTACGGTAAGCGGAATGTGGGCAGGCATTTGTTTTTTTACAGTGCTTACTATGTCATAGATGCGGTCACAGGATTTTAGCAAGGTTGCTCCGCCGTCATTTCGGTTTACTGTTTTTGCAGGACAACCAAAGTTGATATCAATCCCTAGAGCCCCAAGCTCTACAGCTTTAAGGGCATTTA
>JBBKWS010000038.1:0-11105 GCA_037969075.1 Bdellovibrionales bacterium
CCGTATTATAACCATTTCCAGGAGCATCAGAATTTCCAAATACAATCAATCTCCCCTCAGAATCAATCATAGCGCTATAAAAACTGTCATGACTATAACCATAGCCCCAAGCATCTAAAAATGGAGTTGAGAGTCCTGCCATAGTTTGTGAAAGGCTTCCAAGAATTTTTACGCCATTAGTTCCAAAACTAGTATCTAAAGTTCCATTTGGCAAATAACGAACTAAAATGATTCGACTATAATAACTACCACCAGTGTAAGTAGCATCAGCGTCAAGTGAGCCATATGCCGAAGAAACAATAAGAATTCTACCTTGCGAATCTGTGTATATAAAACCAGGAGCTTCTTCTCTATAGTTAGCTGAATAAGAACTATATATTCCGTAACCATTTTCATCCAAAATATTGAAACCAACGCCCACATTGAATCTTTGTCGAATGTCATAAGGACCGGTACATGCACTTGACCCTTTATTGTTTGTGGTTTTAGCCTTTAAATAAATATACTCTTCAAGGCCACCAGAATTGGCGTAAGAAAGATTTGGAAAGGTAAAAATATTACTTACTGAAGAAACTGTGCCCAGTGGATTTGTTAAAACCCCAGGAGCTGCAGATGCACAAGAACTATTTTTATAAGCATAAAGATCTGCTCTGACATTGTCAGAGTTAAAAAGTGAAACATTAGATTTAAACTTTACATTTTCAGAGAACGTTTCTGATGATTTAAACTCAGTTGGTGATGAAATAAGATCTAATGAAAAATTTTCGATCTTTAGAGAATTCTCTAAACACCCAGAAATTGGAAGCATTGTTATAACAGCAATAACGACCCGTAAAATACTTCTCATAATCTATCTATCGGACAAAGGTCTGGGCCACTTAAATATATAATAATACAGCATTATATTGGTTTTAAGCGTAACAAAATGGGAAAATAAAGGATGCGCCGTCGCCCCCCCCAGCGCACTATCTTAAGAGCTTCTTATGTAGCCCCTTAATAATCAGCTGCGCTGTAGATGGATTTGTTGCAAGCGGAATATCATGTACCTCGCAAATACGAAGCAAGGTTGAGATATCGGGATCGTGCGGATGCATACCCAAGGGATCACGCATAAAAATCACAGCTTGGCATTTACCTGTAGCAACGAGGGATGCAATCTGTACATCTCCACCAAGTGGGCCTGATAAAAGCCTTTTAACCTTTAAGCCCGTCTCTTGGATGTGTTTACCGGTTGTTGCTGTCGCTACCAATTGAAAAGATTTAAATATATTTACATGTTCATTAACAAATGAAATAAGCTCTGCTTTTTTTCCATCATGGGCGATCAAGGCTACCGTTTTCTTTTTCATAAAAACTCCTGGTAGCCTAATAATAGTAAATTTACATAAAATTAAAACCAATTTAGACAAAAAAAATCAGGAACTAGTCCTGATTTTTTATTTATGAATTTTTTGTTTATATTATGTAGATGGTCTATTTTCTTTTGGTCCTGATCTAGAAAATTTTCTCATGCCGCTTCCTTTGCCACCACCAAATCTCTTACTCTTGCCTTCACCGCCGCGTGTTCTGCGCTCTTCACTACCGCCTTCACCATCACGACTAGCACTTCTGCCTTCAGCACGATATGGGCGACCTTCACTTGCAGGCCCATCACGACGACTGCCGCGACGATCTCCACGACGACCACCGCCGCCTTCTCTACGTCCGCCGCCACCTTCACGACGACGACCACCACCACTACTCTCTCTTGCAACGCCACTAGTATTGATCATTGCTGATTTTGTAGTTTCACGGTCTTCAAAAATATCAGGAGATGAAAGTGCTAAAAATCTTCCTACCACTTCTTCCATAGTCATACCGGCTAAAGCCACTTGCCACTCGGCACCTACATGCTCCATAGCTCTGTCATAAAACTTTTGATCTTGAAACTTAGTTAAGATTTGGTTTACTTTTTTAGCGCCGATGTCTTTACGAGTCGGAATCTTTCCTTCTTTCATCTTACTCTTAGTCATCTGCTCAATACGACCAATCAAACCACGACCAGCAGGAGTAACTAAACTCATAGCGTAACCTGATTTACCACTCCTTGCTGTTCTTCCTATACGGTGAACATAGCTATCTAGCTCTCTTGGAATTGAATAGTTTATTACATGAGTTACATCTTTTACATCGAGTCCTCGTGCCGCTACATCCGTACAAACTAAAATGGTCACTTTGCGATTTCTAAATGCTAGCATTGTTCTCTCGCGTGCATTTTGATCTTTATCTCCATGCAAACTATCCACCTTGTAACCACGACTAGTTAAGAAGTGAGAAAGGTCTGTTACCAACGATTTCGTCTGACAAAAAATAACTCCATAAAAATCTTCAGCCGCCTCGATTAACTTACAAAGAACTTCAGGCTTATCGGATTCACGAGTGATATAATATAATTGCTCAACACTTGAAGATAACATTTCTGTACGATTCACTTGTACTTGCTGTGGAGCTTTTAGGTAAGTGTCCGCAACTCTACGAATCTCTCTGCTCATTGTTGCAGAGAATAACCAAATTTTAGAATTCTCTCTTGGAGCCGCTTCTAAAATTGTTTCTAGGTCTTCTTTAAATCCCATAGAAATCATTTCATCTGCTTCATCTAGTATTAGTGTAGTCAATTTATCTAACTTTAAAGTACCGCGCTTCATGTGATCAATCACACGGCCAGGAGTTCCAACGACAACTTTTGCACCCATTTTTAGTCCAAAAATTTGATCATCATATCTAGCACCACCATAAATAGGTAGAGCTTTTACTTTATTATATTTACCCAGTAGATCAATTTGACCAGCAACCTGTAGAGCCAACTCACGAGTTGGACATAAAATTAAACATTGAACAGCCTTTAAATCTGAATCAATTTTTTCAAGCATTGGAATCGCAAATGCTGCTGTTTTACCAGTTCCTGTTGCTGCAAGACCAATGAAATCAGTATCATCACCTAATAAAATAGGTAAAGCTTGTTGTTGAATCGGACTTGGGGTTTCGTAGCCTAGCTCTGTAATGGCTCTTTTTATAGGTGCACTTAATTCTAATTCATCGAATGATTTCAATCTGTCTCCTGGACAAGGGTTATTTTAAAAGCCCCCTTGGAGAGAAAATTCTCGATCGAAAGAAGCTACCATTAACTTTTGTTAAAGTGGCCGGACACTACCACAGCGTATTTTGAAAAGCTAATTATTTACGCAAATAAACTAGCTCAACTCAAAAAAATACAAACAAGTACTGTAATATCCTCGTTAAAACAGTAGGTTAACACACATCCAAGGAGCACCATGAAATATCAAGAAGTTCTTACATTTTGGTTTAAAGAGACAAGCCCTGCTCAAAAATTCAAAAAAGATGAGGCTTTTGACCAACTCATTAAGGAGAAATTTGAGATCACACTAAGGGCCGCCACTAAAGGCGACCTAATACCTTGGCGCCAAAATATTTACGGCAGATTGGCTGAAATTATTGTATTAGATCAGTTTTCTAGAAATATATATAGAGATACGCCGCAAGCCTTTTCACAAGACGACATGGCACTAGAACTTTCTTACGCCGCTATAGAGTTAGATCACAAAGATCTAACCGCTAAGGAAAAGCAGTTTTTATATATGCCGTTTATGCATAGCGAGTCCCTTGAGGCACATCAAAAAGCAATCGAGCTGTATTCACAGCCAGGGCTAGAAGAAGTTTTAACGTTTGAACTGATGCATAAGAAAATCATCGATAAATTCGGTAGATATCCGCATCGAAACAAGATTTTAGGAAGAATTTCTACTACCGAAGAAATAGATTTTCTAAAACAAGAAAATTCTTCATTCTAAATCTTTTGATCTATAATAAGATTGGGTAAAAACTTGCTATTTTTAGCGAGCCTTCGTATAAGAAGTTTTATTCTTATTGGTTAGGTTATATATGATTAGCACTTCGAATATTAGTTTACAGTTTGGCGGCAGAAAATTATTTGTAGATGTAAATGTGAAATTTACCCCTGGAAATTGCTATGGACTAATCGGCGCCAACGGAGCCGGAAAATCTACGTTTTTAAAAATTCTCTCTAAAGAGATTGAACCTACCACTGGCGAAGTTCATATTGCCCCTAACTTAAGATTATCTGTATTAAAGCAAGATCATTATGCATTTGATGAATTCACTGTTTTACAAACTGTACTAAAAGGAAATGAACAGCTTTTTAAAATCATGGAAGAGCGCGAAATTTTATACGCAAAACCTGAAATGACTGAATCTGATGGAATGCGAGCCTCTGATCTTGAAATGACCTTTGCAGAGCTAAACGGATGGGAAGCAGAAGCAGAAGCCGGAACAATGCTTGCTGGCCTTGGTATTGATGAATCTATACATCAGAAAAAAATGAAAGAGCTTGTTGGCGGAGAAAAGGTAAAAGTTTTACTAGCTCAAGCACTTTTCGGTCATCCAGATATATTGCTTCTGGATGAGCCAACCAATCATTTAGATATATATGCTATTAACTGGCTTGAGGATTTTTTATCTAAGTTTCAAAATACTGTTATTGTAATTTCTCATGATAGATACTTTCTTAACAAAGTCTGCTCACATATTGCAGATATTGATTTTGGCAAAGTAACTACGTTCTCTGGAAACTATGATTTTTGGCGCGAAGCGAGTGAATTAAATCAACGCTTACTTTCAAATCAAAATAAAAAAGCCAGTGAAAAGGCAGATGAACTAAAGGCCTTCATTCAGCGCTTTAGTGCTAATGCTTCAAAATCTAGACAAGCCTCATCTAGACAGAAACAATTAGAAAAATTAGAATTTGCTGATATGCCTCTATCTTCTAGAAAGCAACCTTTTGTCGGATTTGAGCCAGCGAGAGAGTTAGGCAATGATGTACTAGAGGTAAAAAATCTTTCTAAAACTATCGACGGCGAGCTTGTTTTAGATAAAGTTAGTTTCATGGTTCAAAACGGTGATAAAATTGCACTCGTTGGAAAAAATGATTTAGCTAAAACTGCCCTGATGGATATCTTAGCCGGAGAAATGAAACCTGATGCAGGTTCTTTTACCTGGGGTATTACAACCTCATTAAGCTATTTTCCAACAGATAATTCAAAATACTTTGATGGCGGCGAAGACACTCTTGTCGATTGGCTAAGACAGTACTCTACAGAAAAAGACGAGTCTTTTATCAGAGGTTTTTTAGGTAAAATGCTTTTTAGCGGACATGAAGCCCTTAAAAAAACCAATGTTTTATCCGGAGGAGAAAAGGTTCGCTGTATGCTTTCTAAAATGATGTTATCTGGGGCCAACGTGATCATGCTTGATGGGCCGACCAATCATCTAGATTTAGAAAGCATTTCTTCTGTAAATGATGGCATTAAACGCTTTAAAGGTAATGTGATATTTACGTCACACGATCATGAATTCATACAGACGGTTGCCAATCGAATCATTGAGATTGATAAAACTATCACTTATGACGAACATACTACTTATGATGAGTATGTAGATAGAAAAAAACCGAATACAAAATAATTAAAAAATAAAATCAAAAGACATGCTAATCCCTAGCTTACCGCTAAAGCTTCTATCCTCACTCCAGATTAGGTAGGGAGTAAAGCTATAGTGAATTATATTCTGATACCACCGATGACTAAAACTTGATGCAAAAGTATATCTTTCTAAATGGTACGCAGGTCTACGCCCGTATTCAAAGTTAAGGCTATAACTTTGTGACATTGAATCATTATACGGATGGCTTAAAGCCAGTCCATGGGTCACACTTAACAAGTGGTTTGTGTTTTCATACTGTTCTTCATTTAAAAATGAAAGAGTAAAAATTTTTCCCAGGGGTATATCCCAGTTAATAGCTGCAAATTGCCCTGCTCCAGTATCTGATCTACCGAAAAACTCAAGCCTAGGTTTAAATAATAACCTACCGACTTGTTTTTTTCTTTCAAAGCGCAGTAAAAAAGACGTAGTAACAGTATCCTTAAACTCGACCTTAGGTCGAAATGTAACATCTAATTTTCCCAGCTTCTGCAATAAGATTAAACTGACGCCATATTTTTCCTCAGGAGCTGTATTTTTTAAACGGTTTTTATTTATCCCACGCTCTTGACTATCTTCATCATAACTAGTGAAACGCAATTTCCATTTTTTTTCTAAATTAGGTAAGTGTAGGCTTATACTGACGTTTGGTTTATAAGTGATATCAGAACCATCTACCCAATCTAGCCTGTTGGTTATAGTTAAATCTGTCTCATTTTTATCATCCGTATTAACTCCACCTGTAAAAAAATGATCTAAAATTGTAGCTGTTTTATCCAACTCCCCTGAAATTATTTTGTTTTTCTTAATCATTCGATTTTCAAAGGATTCTTCAGCAGACCCAGCAGCCTTTTTATCATTACTAGCCGCCTGCGCAGAACCAACGTTACTAATAAGTAGTATATAAAATATAAGAAATAGAGAAGTTTTCATTTTAGTATGAAAAACATAGCATCCTAAGGATTAAATATCTATATTTATGAAGATGTTGAAAGTTAGAATTTATATTTTTATAATGATTACCTTGTTATCTGAGACCGGCTGGGCGCATGAGTCTCAAAGAGGTAAGGCAATGGCAACAGCTGGTCCCTACACTTATCAAACAAAAACTGACATAGACGATCACTCCCCTGTTTTAGGTGGCTTTACCCTACTTGCAGAGGGCGGAGTTGATAAAAATGGTGGCGTTGAGCTTGGAATGACTTACCTACATAAAATATACTACCGCAAATCAGAAGGCCATATTATTGCAGAGAAATTAAAGAGAATGCATATGACCGTAGGATATAGGCATTGGTTTAACTCTATCTTCTCAATGGGTCTGGCTTATTATTCATCTTATGCCATGGGTGACCCAAGCATTATTCATAATGATTTTATCGGCCCGCCAATTTATACAAGCGCGCACAAAGTGACTGAAACTGGTTTTGATATATCCCTACAGGCCGAAGTCTACAGAACAAACAGATTCACAATTGTTACTGACCTTAGATATTCTTACTCACTATCTGCAAGATCAGGAGAAGATGCTGACGTGATGGGTATCGTAATTGGCTACAAGAGAGAGGTTGATGCTAATTAATTTACTTTTGATTTTTATCTAATTTAATTGGTAAGCCAGAAGCCTCCCAAGTAAGAGTTTGATACGCATGATTTCTAACTTTTTTAGAAATCACTTCCACATCAACAATCGCAGTACAAGCATCGTAAACCGCTAAGAATGCTAATTTAAGTAAAGCCTCTTCTTTGTCTTCGCAATCACTTGCTATTAATTTTGGTCTATTGCGCCTCATCAGCCTAGTTTCTTTTGTCTGCGACTTTGAATACACAGGAAAATCCTTGGCTTTATCTAAGAGCGCGTTATAAATATCTAGATCTGGTCTTACATGGACATCAAAGCAAGTGGGACAATATGTAGTTTTAGTTAAAGTAACTTTCGGCATAAAAGCGAAGTCGTCGTCTGCCAAAAATTCCGCGCAAGACTTACACACTGGAGCGCTACATTCTCCGCACGACAGACCAGCCTTAGCTGTTAAACAAACGCTACAGGCTGACATTGCGTATGGCTGCTTTTTCTTTAGTAAGATGTGTGCAAGAAGCAAAAGTTAAAATGGGCAGCACATACTTCATATTTATCACTCCTGAATACTAAAAATAATCACCTACTTCTTATATATATGCAAGTAAACGCTTCGCCTCTTGCCTAGAGGATATTTTTACGTTACTTAGGCTTCAACCTATGGAAGCTCTGATAAATTCCTTCTTTTTAGTGTTTGCCGGTGAAATGGGCGATAAAACCCAGCTTTTAGCTTTAGTGCTTGCTGCCAAATATAAAAAACCATGGACTATTTTATTAGGGATTTTTATTGCAACCGTTTTAAATCATGGTTTAGCTGCTTGGTTTGGAGATTGGGTTTCTGGTTTTTTTACTGAAAAAACTCTAACCATCATTATCTCAGTTAGTTTTTTTGTTTTTGCTGTTTGGATTTTATTTCCTGATAAAGAAGAAGACCTTAATAAGAAAAATAAATTTGGCCCACTGCTTACTACAATCATTACCTTTTTTATTGCAGAGATGGGGGATAAAACGCAACTTGCAACGATAGCTTTAGGAGCAAGGTACAGCAATATATACTATGTAACTATTGGTACAACACTTGGAATGCTAGCGTCTAATGCCCTGGTAGTTTTTTTAGGAAAACATTTTTTACAAAAAATACCTATGACCTGGGTACGACGCTTCGCCAGTGTTTTGTTTTTTTTATTTGGGTGTATTACACTCATGCACTTTTTTAATTAAGCCCACAGCACTTTTTATATTTTTTGCCACTGCCGCAGGTACAAGGATCATTGCGCCCAAGTTTTGGCTCTTCTCGCACTACAGTTTGTACCTCATGATGATGGTGATGTCCTTCTCCTGCTTTATGAGTATGAGAATCACCGTCCACAAATAACCACTGACCCTTTTCATTTTTTCTAAACTCAGAAACTTCATGGTGCTCAACCGCATCACCATCTTGTTCGTAAGTTGCAGTAAATTCGACTGTGCCTTTTTTATCTGTCTTTCCGCCATTTTTAGTCGAAATAACTTCTAAACCTAGCCAAGTAGATTGCTCTGACCATGACTCTGTACTCTTTCGATCAAAATCACCGCGAGATTCAGGAGCCAATGTCTTTTCAATATAATCTATGTCTTTTGTCGCATATGCCGTATAGCGTGAGCGCATTAATTGTTCGGCCGTTTCGGGTTGCGCACGTCCCAAGATAAAAGGCTCACAACACTTAGAAAACTCATTTTTACTGCCACACGCACAAATCATAAATACTCCTACTATTTGCCACTACTTAAACCATATTCATTTATAAAAGTTTAGATTATACGTAAACTGACTAAATAATTATAAAACTAAAGCTAGTCCATGTCTGAATATTAAGCAATTCAGTAAAAAACTAATCCACTGCAAACAACCCGACCCTTCACAAATACAATAAAGGTCGTTATTATGGATTACCTTATAGGGATAGGATTTATACGTGATCATAGCAAAATCAGTAGTCAAAGAATTTGGGAGCTTTAAAGCTGTTGACGGGATCGACTTAGAAATAAAAAAAGGCGAATGCTTTGGACTATTAGGACCAAATGGAGCTGGGAAATCTACCTTTATAAATATGGCATATGGTTGCGTCCGAAGAACCTCAGGGGATTTAAAAGTATTTGGCTACGATCCAAATACCCATAGTCGCGAAATCAAGAAACGCTTGGGAGTGGTTACACAAGACAACGCATTGGATGAGAGCTTAACAGTACTAGAGAATATGATGCTCTACTGCTCATTCATTGGTGTACCAAAAACAGAAAGAAAGAAGCATGTTAGTGATCTTTTAGATTATATGAATTTAGGTCATAAAAAGGATGCTAGAATACAAACTTTATCTGGTGGCATGAAGCGCCGATTAGTTTTTGTTAGAGCACTACTTGGAAAGCCCGAGCTACTTATATTAGATGAGCCCACCACCGGCTTAGACCCAGCCGTTAGACATTTACTTTGGGGAAAAGTCACTGAACTGCACCAAGCTGGCACAACTATATTATTAACAACTCATTATATGCATGAGGCTGAGGTTTTATGCGATCGTCTAATTATTTTTAATAACGGAAAAGTCACAGCCGAGGGTAGTCCACAACATATGATCTCTGAACATACACCAGGCTATGTGGGAGTCTTTAATTTAGAGGATCAAGAAAAGATGAAGATATTAGTTTCTAACAATCGTGACATTTATTTTCATACTGATACTTCCGGAATGTACTTACGGGTAAAAACCCTAACTGAACTTACTGATTTTCATTCTATTCATGGACTTAAACCACTACAAATTAGACCATCAAATTTAGAAGATGTGTTTTTGAAGCTCACTGGACAGGAGTTAGCCGCCAATGCTTGAATCCATACGACTCTCTTTATATGTTACTCTTAGAAATTGGACTGTTTATAAAAAAGATTTTATCGCAAACACTTCTCCTTCTGTGGCGGATCCCGCATTTATTATGATCTCATTAGGTTTAGGCTTAGGGGCCTTTGTTACAAATATTGAGGGAATGACTTATCTTCAGTTTTTAGCTCCAGGCCTAACCGTCGCTACCGCTTTGTTTACTTCGTTTTTTGAAAGCAGTTACGGGTTTTATGTGCGAATGACTTATGAAAATGTTTTTAAGGCCATGCTCACCACACCCATTGGTATCACAGAAGTAGTTATTGGCGAACTATTATGGGTTGGGCTTAAAGGCGCAGTCATGGGTGTTGGTGTAGCCATAGTTTTAGCTTTGTTTGGTATGATGGCTAATCCATTTTTAATACCTCTTGTAGCAGCCGTTGGTTTTTTAGTTGCTCTCCCCTGTGGAGCCATTGGACTTCTTGCTACTGCTTTAGTTAAAAATATTAATCAATTTCAAACCGTTTATTCTTTTATAATCGCGCCTTTATATTTTTTGTCAGGTATATTTTTTCCTATTGAGCAAATGGCTACGCCAGTTAGATGGCTTGCCGAATGTTTTCCGTTGGTTCACGGGGTAAGACTCGCACAATCTATCTTTTGGGAAAAAGGCATCGCCGAGGCATTTATGGTTCACGGAAGTATTTTGCTACTTCAAAGTGCGATACTATGCATTTTAGCATTTACACAAATTAGAAAAAAATTAATCAATTAAAAAGAGAGGCCGAAGCCTCTCTTTATTTTTACTTTGTTAACATCAAATAAGCGTCAGTGATTCCACCAGTAATAGATAGATCCTTAAAATCCATATCTATTGCGTGATCACTTGGTAAACGAACCTGCAAACCATGTCTAGTGCGTGAACTATCCATCATTAATTGCTTCATCTCTTTAGCGCTTAACTCAGGTTTTTGCGACCAAACTAAGGCCGCCACTCCAGCTGCCGATGGACTTGCCATACTGGTACCGCTAAAAGAAGCGTACTGATTATCAGGAATGGATGACAGTAAGTTTACCCCAGGTGCAAATATATCTACTGTTGATTGTCCATAGTTAGT
>JBBKWS010000039.1:0-9750 GCA_037969075.1 Bdellovibrionales bacterium
GTGGTGCCAGCTATTGCCATACACATATTGGCGGGCGCATTTACTCTTGGCAGATTCTTGCATTACATTGCGTTCACCAGAGGTAAAATGAATTTTAAATTTCGTATACTCGGAATGCAGCTAACACTATTTCCGTTAGTTATACTTGGACTTTTAAACGTGTATATTTATATTAGTAAAAATCTTTTATAAAACGTAAAGCTCTATATTTGTAAGGTAAGCGCGCACAATCAAATACATAGAGTAAAGAATATATTTAAGTTATTCATACCAGACTGCGTCGTGTATATCGACTACATAAGTACTATTATTAACTTAATCGATCATTAAGAATTAAGTTTGTATCAAGTAATAAAGCGCTTGTTTTTTAGTAAGTATTTGCTCTATTTTTCATCGAACAATGATCTTTTTCTAGTAACATTATATTAGTAATTTTAAGAGGTAAATAATGAGCAGTAGTCATGATCTATTCGAGCGTCGAAAAAACGCTGTTTCTCGAGGGGTCGGAGTTTTTGTAGAAACCACGGCAGCACAAGCAAGTGGTGCGACCATCATAGATGTTGATGGAAAGAAGTTTATTGATTTTGGGGGAGGCATAGGCGTTGTGAATGCGGGCCATTGCCCACCAAGGGTGGTAGAGGCAATTAAGATACAAGCTGAAAAGATGCTTCACGCTTGTTTTCATGTATCCACATACGAACCCTATGTTAAACTTTGTGAAAAGTTAATTGAGATACTTCCGCATGGCAAAAAAACTAAAGTCATGTTGACCAATACCGGGGCCGAGTCCGTTGAGAATGCAATTAAAATTGCACGTCAAGCAACCAAGAGACCGGCGGTGATTTGTTTTTCAGAAGCCTTTCATGGCAGAAGCTTGATGGGGATGTCGCTTACCTCAAAAGTAAATTACAAGTTAAACTGCGGACCGTTTGCACCAGAGGTCTATCGGCTTGATTTTCCAAATTTTTATCACGGTGGAGATGGTTTATCAGAGGTTGAATATTCAGACAAAGAGATTAACAAGTTAGAGAAATTTGTTATTACCAATGTTGACGCAGGTTCTGTGGCAGCCATAATTCTAGAATTAGTGCAGGGTGAGGGTGGATTTAATATAGTGCCAGTTCCTTACCTTAAAAGTTTGAGAAAATTTTGTGATACCCATGGAATTATGTTGATCTTCGATGAAGTTCAAAGTGGTTTTTGTCGAACTGGAAAATGGGGTGCCTATGAACATTACGGTGTGATGCCCGATATTTCTGTCTGGGCAAAATCTATGGGTTCAGGAATGCCCATTGGTGCCGTTATAGGGAAACAAGAAGTTATGGATGCGGCAGAGCCAGGAACCTTGGGTGGAACCTATTTAGGAAACCCGGTTTGCTGTGCGGCGGCTCTTGCAACCATTGCTGTAATGGAAGAAGAAAATTTAAACAGTAGAGCGCTAGTTGTCGGCAAGACGGTGATGGACCGCTTTAAAAAAATGTCAGAGTGGGCTGATTGTATCGGAGATGTTAGAGGCTTGGGTGCAATGATTGCCATGGAGTTTGTGACGGATCGAAAAACAAAACTTCCAAATACAGAGGTATGCGAGACCCTAGTTAAGGCCTGTTTAGAAAAAGGACTCATCCTTTTAAAAGCGGGTAGCTCGAAACACATAATTAGAATTCTTTCCCCTTTAGTCATAAGTGATGCGGAGCTTGCAAAGGCCCTTGATATAATCGAACTTTCTTTAAAAGAAATAATTGGAGTAAAAAAAATATGAAGCCATTTTCAATCGCCGGAATTCAAATGTATGTGTCTGCAACAACAAGTAACATCGAAATGATGAAGCATAAAATTGATTTAACAGTCTCTATTTATCCTTGGGTGGATATGATTCTATTTAGTGAGCTTTGCACGTTTGGTCCATTAACTAGCTATTCACTAGCTGATACCAGCGCCGTTGAAAAAGTATTTTGCGACATGGCAAAAAAACATTCTATTTGGATAGTGCCGGGGTCGATGTATCAAACAAGAGGTAGTGAAATCTACAATATGGCAATGGCTATTAGTCCCGATGGAGAAGTTGTATCAAGGTATGATAAACTTTTCCCATTTTATCCCTACGAAGAAGGGGTTACTCCAGGAAATAGCTTTTCGTTTTTCGATGTTCCTAATGTGGGAAGATTTGGAATATCTGTTTGCTATGATTTGTGGTTTCCAGAAACGGCAAGATCATTAGTAGCAAATGGCGTTGACGTCATACTGCATCCGACCCTTACTCCCACCATTGATAGAGAAGTAGAGTTAGCGATTGTGCAGGCAACAGCAGCTATAAATCAATGTTTTGTGTTTGATGTTAACGGCATCGGCGCTGGTGGTAATGGGCGTTCCACTGTATGTGGACCGGATGGGCGCGTTTTGTATACAGCCAATGTAGGTGAAGAAATTATTCCTATAGAGATAGATGTAGAAAGAGTTAAGAGAAGTCGCGAACTCGGTCTTTTGCGATTAGGCCAACCTCTAAAGAGTTTTAGAGACAGAAGAATTAAATTTGATATTTATGATAAAGATTATTCTAACGAATATCTAGCGACATTAGGCGCGCTAGAAAAACCAAAACGCAAAGTGAGTTTAGATGCGGCATTTAGCCAACCTACTAACCCAATCACAGTTGTATAAGCTTTATAGGAGGTATTATATGAAGCACAAAGAAAAATCCAAAAAACCCAGCATAAAAAACTTTAACATTAAAAAACCAGAGAAGAAGGATGATTTTGTTTCGTGGTACGAGATACCAGCGGCAAATATGGATAGAGCCATGCATTTTTATTCTTCTATTTTTGATGTTAAATTTGAACCTGTTCATACTGGCACTCATACAATGGCATTTTTTCCGGCAGAAACAGGTGTTGGCGGAGCCATCGTATTTGGTGATGGCTCGGTGCCTAGCCAAACAGGCGCCTTGTTATATTTAAATGCGGGTCCAAGTTTAGATGAGCCGTTAAGTAAAATTGCAACCGCTGGCGGTCAAATTTTAATGGGTAAAACTTTAATTAGTGAAGAGATAGGATACTATTCACTGATTTTAGATTCTGAAGGAAATAGATTAGCACTGTACTCTAAGGCATAGATTAATTTTAAAAGGGAGATCTCTATTAGCAACTCAATTGTTCCGGGTAATTACTATTTTGTTTCACAATACCGATTGTCATTGTGGCGTGAATTAAGAATAGTGGCTAAAGCATTAAATGATGCTACTACTGACAAGCCTAATCAGACTCGCTTGCAAGAAATCTTGGATCAATTGTTAGAATTAGAGAAGTATTGGGGATTTCCTGGTCGTCAGTATATGCAAGGCCTAAAAAAGCGCGCTAAGCACCAAGAGTTTAAGGCTTTATATAGCGATGTTACTTTGTGCCTTCGAGCATTTACTGCCGCCTCATTTAGAAAAAATAATCAGTTTTCGTTAACGAGCACAAAAAAGCAAGCTTCACAAACGAGTGATGCCACGATGAACTACTTCGAAGTACTTTTTGTCGATGATATAAACGAAAAAGATCAAGATCAGATAAGTGAAACTCTACTTGGGCATTGCCAAGAGCAAAAAGATACGTATTACAGAACAGTTTTTGCTACGTCTTATGAGGCTGCGCTAACGGCAATACTATTTAATCCACTTTTACAGTCCGTAGTGCTTAGGTACCATGTTTCTAAAAGAAAAGAAAAAGACTTCAAGCACCAGACCTACGAGTGCTTTCTAGATTCTATCGCCAGTAAAACCTTAGAGGCGTCAGCTGACAACAACCTTACCGTACAATTAGCACAGAAGATTAAAGAGCTTAGACCAGAGCTTTCAATTTATTTTGTAACAGATATGTCTATTAAAGATACGCCGGATGTAATGTTAAAAACATTTAGACGCATATTTTATAGAATGGAAGACATTCAAGAATTACATATTAGTTTGGTGCAAGATATTAGACAAAGGTTTCAGACTCCATTTTTTACCGCTCTTCAAGAGTATAGCCAAAAACCTACAGGTGTGTTTCACGCCATGCCTATTTCTCGTGGTAATTCTGTATTTAAATCCTGGTGGATGAAAGATTTTGGCGAATTTTATGGAAGAAATTTATTTTTAGCCGAGACCTCAACTACCGCAGGTGGCTTGGATTCACTATCGCAACCAACAGGGCCACTAAAAAAAGCGCAAGAGATGGCAGCAAACGCTTACTGTGCTAAAAAAACATTTTTTGTAACTAACGGTACATCGACTTCGAATAAAATCATTCATCAGGCCTTAACTCAACCAGGTGATATTGTTTTAATTGATAGAGAGTGTCACAAGTCACATCACTACGCTTTGGTTTTATCTGGCGCCATACCTGTGTATTTAGATTCTTATAAAATTCAGCCGTACTCTATTTATGGAGCGGTACCAATAAAAACGATTGTAGAAAAATTAACAGATCTAAAAAAAGCCGGCCGATTAGATAAAGTTAAAATGCTTGTTCTTACAAACTCAACTTTTGATGGAATCGTCTATAACCCACAAATGGTTATGGAAGAAGTTTTAAAAATTAAACCCGATATGATTTTTCTTTGGGATGAGGCCTGGTTCGCCTTTGCTTCATTCTCTCCTTATCTACGATCAAGAACAGCTATGTTCTCAGCGAGAAAGATACAAGAGAAAAGAGATGCTGCAATTAGCGGCGGAGATAAGAAAGCCAGCGATACCAAAGTTCGAGTCTACTCGACACAGTCGACCCACAAAACACTGTCATCATTTAGACAGGGTTCAGTCATTCATGTTTATGATGAAAATTTTGATATGAGAAATGAGAACGCATTTCATGAAGCGTATTTGACTCACATTTCTACTTCGCCTAATTATCAAATTCTAGCGTCCCTCGATGCGGGCAGAAGACAGGCTGAGTTTGAAGGGTTTGAACTCACTGAACGAGCCATCGAGATGGCAATGGCTCTGCGCTATCAGGTTTCGACCCATCCGTTATTAAGTAAGTACTTTCATGTTTTACAAATTGACGAAATTATCCCTGAAAGTTTTAGAAAAATTGAAAACAAAGATTTTTTAAATACAGATAAAACCTGGGGCAGACAAGGAAACTCTTGGGATACGGATGAGTTTGCATTAGATCCCACTAAAATCACGCTTTGTGTTGGTCAAACGGGAGTGGATGGGACCACCTTTCGTAATAAATACTTGATGGACCAATTTGGTATTCAGGTAAATAAAACTTCACCCAATACAGTTTTGTTTATGACAAATATTGGTACGACACGTAGTTCTGTATCCTATCTAATAAGTGTGCTTCTTAAGATCGCTGAAAAGATTGATTACGATACCAAGACAGCCAATGCCGAATCTCAAAAAGCGATTAAAAAAAGAGCGCATGAACTAATGAACGAAGGCGCTTTGTTACCTAGCTTTACTGGCTTTCATGATTCGTTTAGAGAGATTCCTGGTGTTGTGGGTGGTAATATGAGAGAGGCTTACTATCTATCTTATGATGAAGATAATTGTAAGTATTTACATCTAGATGAGACGCTGGCGGCTTTAAATAAAAAAGAAAGCCTTGTGTCCGCTAATTTTGTAACACCGTACCCTCCGGGATTTCCGGTTTTAGTTCCTGGTCAGGTTGTTTCCAAAGAAATTATCGATTTCTTATTGGGTTTGGACGTGACAGAAATCCACGGTTATGTACCTGAGGTAGGCTTAAGACTCTTTAACGAAAAAGTGACCAACCGACACCATCGACCTACGGCTTTCGGGATGGGAGCTAAGAGAAATGGTCACGCTAAAGACGGTTAAAAATAAATACGAATTAATACTCACTTCAAAGAAGGGCTAATCATGACTGTTAAGAAAAGAAAAAAAGTTACTGCACGCAAAAAAGTAAAAAAGAAAAGTGTAGCGAAAAGAAAACCTAAAAATATACTTAAGGGGATCTCTGACATCAGAAGATTCTTTTTTCGCAATGAGACACCAATTTATTTTGTTAGTGCCACGAATTTCAATTTACTAGGAGCCGATGAGTGGATAAAGAGTTTTAAATTTATTGTATACATCGAGTGTTTTGATGGAAAACATCCGAATGTATTTAGTCCTAAAGAGGAGGTTCCTCATAGTGAATTTCAAAGTATTGAAGAAATTAATAACTACCTATTAGAGCACAAAGAAGTGCAGGATTTTATCACCGAACGAGGAAATAGTGGAAAGGTCTTGTTTTTAATGTTTGATGAGAAGACCGAAGAGATCGCTAAAAAATTAGGCCTCGAAGTCTGCTTTCCACCAGCAAAAATGCGTCAATGGTTAGATAACAAGGTAAATACAAATAGAATAGCCGAGAAAGCCAAAGTGCCTTGCGTCCCTTATGTTTTATCAAAAGTTAAAAGCTATGAGCATCTGCAGAAAGTATCAAAAAAGTTGGGTAAAGATTTAGTGATTCAATTGCCGTTTGGAGATTCAGGGCACACTACCTTCTTTATTAAGACCGAAGAAGAGTGGGAAAAGCATTCTGAAGAAATCATCAATGAAAAAGAAGTAAAGATAATGAAGCGAATCAATTGCCGCGGAGCCGCTGTTGAAGCCTGTGTAACAAGGGCCGGTACGGTGGTAGCTCCATTGATGACAGAGCTAGTTGGTTTTAAAGAATTAACTCCTTATAAAGGTGGTTGGTGCGGAAACGAAATTTACGCAGGGGTATTTACCGAAAAAATGCGCCGGCAGGCCAGACTGTATACGGAGAGATTTGGCGAGCAGTTAAAAAAGAAAGGCTACAAGGGATACTTTGAGTTAGATTTTTTAGTCGATTTAGATTCTGAGACACTATATTTAGGGGAGCTGAATCCTAGGATTACTGGTGCTAGCTCGATTACGAACCATGCGGTATTTGCTCTTTCTGATATGCCACTATTTTTATTTCATACTCTAGAGTGGATGGAGCAGCCATTTGAATTAAATGTAAAAGCATTAAATAGAAGATGGGCCAAGCCTGAGAATATTGATGACTGGGGCCAGATGGTGATTAAGCATACAAAAGAAACCATTGAAATGGTCAATGAGGCTCCGGATTCGGGGATCTGGAAGATTGATGAGAAAGGTGAGATTTCTTACGATCGACTCGATACTCATAGAAGAGCGGTTGAAACAGAAAACGAGGCCTTCTTTTTGCGAATTATTAATAAAGGTGATTATTTGTATGAGGGCGCAGATCTTGGTATTTTAGTGATGCGAGGACGCCTGATGACAGATAGCTTTGAACTTACAGATCGTGCAAACGTGTGGATTGATGCAATACGATCGAAATATAAATCTGAACTCTATACTGGTCCAAACGCACCAGAAATAGCTGAAGTGGGCGGATTTAAATTTGTCTGACGTTAACTTTGATCTACATTGTATCGAAAATGATAAAGCCGATCAGACGTGGCTAGCTCACTGGGAGCGCGTTTGGCCTTCGTGCAAAAATTGGTATCTTTCGGAGGGCCTACTGCGTAGGCCGGGATACTCATCTTGTTTGTCTGCCTTAAAGACTTATATGCCAGAGATTGTACCTCTATACTCTGACTTATTAGAAAAAACGGGCGGTTCGGATTTAGCCGGTAGGTTTTTGAGTCTCTATAACCCACCACCCTATATGGCTGGGTGCTCACAAGTGGTTTGGGATAGAGAGGATTTATTTTTACTTAAAAACTACGATTACAGTCCGCTAATGTTTGAAAAGACAATGCTATATTCTAATTGGTTAAAACCAGTGATTGGGATGGTTGATTGTGCGTGGGGACTTTTAGATGGAGTCAATAATAGTGGCCTGATCGCCTCTTTAACCTTTGGCGGAAAAAAGCAAGTGGGCGAGGGTTTTGGGGCGCCACTGATTTTACGTTATATACTAGAGACTGCAATTAGTGTCGAAGATGCAAAACATAGGATCGAGCAAATACCATGTCATATGGCATATAATATTACATTGTTAGATGCGACGGGGGATTACACAAAAGTTTTTCTTTGCCCAGATCGGTCCGCTATATTTAAAGATGATCCGGTGTCTACGAACCACCAGGAGCGCGCGGACTGGATGGAGTACGCTGAATTTTCTAGAACTATAGAGAGATATAATTTATTAAAAAGAAACCTGGCAAATGTAGAGATGAATCCCGAACAACTGGTTGCGTCTTTTTTTACAGCCCCTTTATATAATGTGAACTTTAAACAACAATTTGGCACTCTTTATACAGCAATTTATCGACCCCGCGAGATGAATTTATCGCTACTTTGGCAACAGCAGCAGGTGCTACAATCTCTTTATACATTTAATGCTTCAACAACGAATATATCTATTAAGGTGTAATATAAATGAGTAAAACTAAAATAAAACACGGAAATTTTATAAATGGTAAGTGGTTAGAGACGGTCGGCAAAGATTGTCTTGAGGTTTTTGATAAATACTCTAATGAGTCCATAGCAAAATTACCACTAGCCAGTCAACAAGAGGCCGAAGAGGCAATTACCGGATCGATCACTGGATTTGAGACCTTAAGAAAATTTTCTGCCGGCGAGAGAGCCGATCTTTTACAAAAACTTTTTAATAAGTTAGAAGAGAGAAAACAAGAGATCACCGAAATCATTATTACAGAGGCGGGGAAGCCTAGGCCTTATGCCGAAAATGAAGTGAAGCGTTGCTTAAGTACCATTGATGGGGCGATCACTGAGGCTAAAACCTTTTCAGGAGAAATGATACCGATGGATTTTGGCGCCGGCGCCGGGAAGACGGCATTTACTAAGCGTTTTCCTTTGGGTCCGGTTCTTTGTATCACGCCGTTTAATTTTCCGCTTAATTTAGTTTTACACAAAGTAGCTCCTGCCATGGCGGTTGGTTGCTCGGTGATTTTAAAGCCAGCACCGCAAGCTCCACTGAGCTCATTGTTTTTAGCTAGCATCATGGAAGAGGTGGGCTATCCCAAGGGCGCGATCAGTGTTTTAAACTGTGATAACAAAGTCGCAGAATTGATGGTCAGGGATAATAGAATCAAGATGTTGTCGTTCACCGGAAGTGAAAAGGTGGGATGGCATTTAAAAGAAATTTGTGGTTACAAAAAAGTAGCGTTGGAGCTAGGTGGAAATGCTGCGGTGATTATTGATAGTGATACGGATTTAGCAGCTACCGCAAAGCAGGTGGCGATGGGTGCGTTTTTGTATGCCGGGCAAATTTGTATTTCGACCCAACGGATTTATGTGGTTGAGCCTGTGTTTGAAGAATTTAAAAAATTATTAATGGATGAAACTAAAAAAATTAAAACCGGCGATCCGAGTGAGAAAGACACCATGTCGGGACCGTTGATTGCCAAGGTTCACCTAAATAGAATGACGGATTGGGTGAATGAAGCGAAGACAATGGGGGCTGAAATCTTAGTAGGTGGAAAGATAAAAAACGAGACTCACAATTTGTTTGAGCCCACCTTACTTACTAACACCAAAAAAGGCATGAAGGTTGTGGACGAAGAAGCGTTTGGACCGGTTGCGATCATTGAGTCGGTGAAAGATTTTGATGAGGCGATTGCTCAGGTCAATGATTCGAAGTTTGGCCTGCAGGCCGGGGTGTTTACAAATAGCTTTACGAATTTTAAAAAGTGCATGGAAGAATTAGAAGTGGGCGGCATCATTATGAACAATGTGCCGGGTTTTAGAATTGATACCATGCCTTATGGCGGGGTTAAGATGTCAGGCCTTGGGCGTGAAGGCCTGAAGTATGC
>JBBKWS010000040.1:0-31481 GCA_037969075.1 Bdellovibrionales bacterium
TATTTGATTGGTGGATTTTCACAAGTATATAGAACATATACGATCGACCAAGCTGACGCTGATAGCCGAGATGGCGCACTAGGATTCAACGCAGGCGTTGGGTTTGAAATACCGTTTTCAAGAAACTCAGCCTATGTGGGAGCTGAGGCAAAATACACCTACATAAATTTTAACGATGAAAATACATTTTTAAAAGATGAAAATGGCGACTCCACCGGTTATTCACTAGATGGAGATCTATACCAAATTCTTGCTGTTCTTGGTGTGAATTTCTAAAATACTTCCGTAGCTCCGACACTATCAACGTTTGATAGTGACTTAGGAATTATTTCTTCTTTTATTAACGTCTCAATGTCTTTTTCTCTTTCCATAGCATTAAGATCTTCTTCGCCCTTCTTCTTTTTTCTTCGCTGCGATTTCATGGCAAAAATTCTTATCGGAACTCCTTCAAACCCAAATTCTTGCTTAATATTTTTAGCTAAGAATCTACGGTAAGATGGATTTACACCTTCTGGGCAATTAGTGAACGCAATAAATGACGGTGGTTTTTGCTGCGTCTGCGTTAGGTAATAAAACTTCACATCACGAGTAGCATACACTGGAGCTGGGGCCTTTCTGATGACATCAAAGAAGAAATCATTTAATTTTGAAGTAGATATTTTCTTGTGAAGTTTTTCATCCATCTCTTCAATCATCTCAAATAGCTTCTTCACACCAGATGTAGTTTTAGCACTGATAAAACAAACTGGAATATCAGTGAAGAAATGGAATTCTTGCAAAATATTTTGTCTAAAGGTTTTTCTAAATTCAGGAATATGCTCTTCGCATAAATCTAATTTATTCGAAACTAAAATCACCGGCTTATGCTGCTTTAAAATAAATTCAACAAGTTTAGTGTCTTGATCAGATGGCCCAAGCATTCCGTCTACCATTAATAACACTAGATCCGCTCTTTTAATAGACGACTGAGACTTAAACGTAGAGATCAACTCAACATCTGAACTCATTTTACCGCGTTTACGAATACCCGCAGTATCAATTAAGACATATTTTTTATCATTATACACAAACTCAGAATCAATCGAATCAACCGTAGTGCCTGCAATGTCCGATACAAGCATGCGATTTTCACCTAATAGCTGATTTGATAACGAGCTCTTCCCAACATTGGGCTTTCCAACAATGGCGATGGTTAAACCTTCTCGGTACGTAGATTTATTTTGATCAAAATGAGATAGGGCCCAAACTAAAACTTCTGTAATCCCACGACGCTGCTCGAACGAACACGGAAAGACAGTTTCACTAAACTCATAAAACTCTGTCATCAAAAGGTCTTCTTCATAGACCTTATCAATTTTGTTTACAGCCACGCAAAATGGCTTTTGACTTTGCTGGATGATTTTACAAACTTCACGGTCCTCAGGGCACATCCCTACACGACCATCAACGACCATCACGATGACATCAACCGCATCTATCATCTCAAGCACTTGCTCTTTTATCTTTACCGAAAATACATCTTCAGCCTCTGTCAGGCCGCCCGTATCGATAACATCGAACTCACGCCCTAACCATTCACCTGGTTCTATTTGAATGTCTCTGGTAACTCCAGAGACGTCTTTTACAACCGCTTTTCTACTATCGGTTAAAATATTAAAAAGCGTGGACTTACCCACATTTGGTCTACCAATAATAGCGATTCTATTCGTCTTAGTTTTGTTTTCTAACCACATACCCAAAGTCCTTTAACTGCATAGGATTTCTTGTCCACTTATCCTTAACCGCAACATGCAGCTCCAAATACACCTTAGTTCCTGTTACTTGCTCAATGTCTTTTCTAGCTTCCATTCCGATACGCTTTAAATGCTCCCCACTTTTACCAATCACCATGGCTTTGTGTGAATCCCGCTCTACGATGATATCGACGAAGATTTTTTGTAGAGTTTCGCCTTCTTCAAATTTTCTTACTTGAGTAGCCAATCCATATGGAATTTCATCATGTAAGTATTTAAAACATTTTTCGCGCACTAGCTCTGCCGCTAAATCTCTAACCGTCTCAGTAGTATAACTATCCGTTGGATACATCGGAGCTGAGGCTTCTGGTAACAAGGATTTAAATAAGTCGATCAACACTTCTGTGTGTGACTTTACATCTGTTTCTGTAGAAACACCTATAACTGGCACTCCGTAAACTGAGAACATTTCACGCAAGATAGATATTCTATGGATCTTTGGTAAATCTACTTTTGTGATAGCTATGGCCCAAGGTTTATTTTGTGCCTTTACTGCTTCACAGATAGAGGTTAATGTCTCTGGGTTATTGGCATCTAAATTTAAACACGCTAGTAGTACATCTGACTTGTCCATTACATCCCGGTACTCTTCTTGCAAAAATGTATTTAAACCTGTTGTAGTTGCAATCACACCCGGAGCATCTGTAATCACAAATTGGCATTCGTCATCGTTATAAATCCCCATGACTCTTCGTCTTGTGGTTTGTGCCTTTGAGCAAACAATAGAAAATTTTGAGCCAATAATCATATTTGCCAGTGAGCTTTTCCCTGCATTAGGTAAACCTACTAAACCAATGAACCCTGCTTTATATGTCATAACAATATCTCCAATGCATTTTTAGCAGCATACTGCTCTGCTGATTTTTTACTAACTCCACACCCTCTAGACAACCACTTGCCATTTAAATATAGCTCACTAGTAAAGTTTGTCGCATGGGCAGGACCAATTTCATGGGTAATTATATATTGCGGTAGCACCATGAACTTGTGCTGACACAATTCTTGTAATCTAGTTTTAAAATCTTTCTCATAATCCAATAGAGGATTCAGGCCAGTAATATAATCTTTAAACAAGTCCCAAATCACTGTTTTCGCCGTTTCGTAGTTAGCATCTTCAAATATGCCGCCGATCAATGCTTCCATAGCGCAGGCAAGAAGACGCGGTTTACTTTGTCCGCCTGTTGCCAACTCGCCTCTACCTAAAAGTAAACATCTCTCAATCTCTAGACTAAAAGCAATCTTCGCTAAAATTTCTTCATTAACAAGACTGGCTCTCTTTTTTGAAAGAGCCCCTTCTGTATCTAACGGAAAGGTACTCATTAGACATTCACTCATCACTAAATCTAAAACTGCATCCCCTAAAAATTCTAATCTTTCGTTATTGGTAAATTTCTTTTTGTAGCGTCTGGTAAATTCATTGGCAAAGCTCTTATGTGACAATGCTGTCTGCAATAAGTTTCTGTCTTTAAATCTATAATTGATTTTAAGTTCTAAATCTTCAATGAACGACAAATAAGCGTCGCCTGCGGGACTGTTTTCTAACATTAGATTCCTTTTACAAGAAATCCTAAGATTCAAATTTCCAAGTAGTTCAGAAAGTTCAATCCTAGGTATTCGCTCAAGTAAGTAGCAAAAAGTGGCATCTCAGTCAATAAGCGGCATGAATTAAGCTGTTTATTTCTATCTGGGCCGGTACCTTCTTTGCTTATAAAGTGCAGTGAGGTGACCATGTTACAGTATATAATAATTACACTATCTATTTTGGGAATATCTAGCGCAATGGCCAATGATGTGGGTATACAAAAAGAATGCTACAGGTACACTTACTTGAAGAGTTCTCTCAATCAACAGGCTGCCGAAAAATCCTGTGGAAATATTAACAATAGATTTGCTTTAGCTTGTTCTAAAATGGCCGTCGCCTACTTACATCGGGAAAACCAGACTAATTTATTGGCTTCATGTTCTAAGATTAAAACAGAGAAGGCACTTAGTTGCGTGATCAAAAAAGCCATACAGGCGAAATCAGATCACGCAAAGAAAATATCTCAATGTAGTTAGGCTTTTTTACTCCAAGAAGTACACCAGCCTGTATCTTTCACTAATTGACCTGGGAATAGCGTGCATTTTCCTGTGCCACTACCGTCTTTTGTGTAAAGCACACAATTAGCACAGTTTTGATCGGCCCACTTTACGCCTTGCTTATCTACTTTTAAAGCCGCATTTTTTACATCTTTATGCTCATGTTGATAATTTACGTTAGCAGCCATGCCTTTACCTGGTTCTACAAGCGTAGGCCCTTTAGAAGGGGCAGCTGCCGCTTCTTTCTTTTTACGCCCTTGCGCAAACAATGTACCGACTGATCCAGACACTAAGGCCAGACCAAGGGCTGAAGCAGCTACTTTAAAAAAATTACGACGACTAAGTTGTGACATAAACGCTCCTTTATAACCTTCTAATTGAATAGTTAATGAGAATATAAGCCTTTTTAAGTCCACATACCAACAAAAAAATGGAATTACCGTATGTCTGGCTAAAATTTTATGGAATACTTAAAAGTAATGAGACTTGAGTATGCCACAACCAAAGATGATGCTTTATTAAAACACTTTTTTGAACAAGAAATCATCAACGGCGCCATTGATTATAAAGTGCTGCGGCCCGCGGGTTTTTTTGCACATGGAAAACAAAATTACGACGAATCCAGCGTACTCAAATTAATGAATGATGAAAACGAGCTACATGGTTTAGTAAGTGTAAACACGAGGGATGCATTAGTTAATGAATGGTCAAGACTTGGGTGGATTACCGATTTAAGACTATCGTCAAACCGTAAAGCCATTTTATATTGGTTTGAAAATTTCTTAGAAGAGATGCAAAAGATTAAGGAAGAAAAACACCTAGATCATTTGTTTACATTTATTAATAAAACAAATATCAGCACGCTAAATGCATTTATTCGCCCTAGAAACTTACGTCCTAACCAACCAAGATTTCATTTAATATCAAATTTTTATCGTATTTCAATTTTCTCTAAGATCCCAAGCTTTGAAGTGCCTCTGCAAAGCATTCGAATCAAATCTTTAGATGATAGTAATATAGAGGCCCTTGCAAGTTATCTTCAGAAAAAGAAAGAGGGTCGGCTTTTGTCTTACCGCTACTCCCCAACTTTACTGCAAGAAAGACTAAAAAAATGGAAAAACTTTACTAAAGAGAATTTTTTGATCGCCTATGACGGCAAAGGAAATATTGTAGGCTGTGCGGCTCCGTGGAATGCAAAAGAAACTCAGCAGTATCAAATCATTTCTTACAGTGATTTTTATCAAAGCATGCAGACTCTTCTAAAGATACCGTCAGCCTTTGGACTGACTAAAAATCTTCCTGCAGCAGGGTCAACGGCAGATTTTTACTTCTTAACTCATCTAGCTGCCGACAACCCCTATATATTTCATAGATTATTAAGTGAAAGCATGGAGTATTGTAAACCTGACCAATACATTATTTATTCTAGTTTTGAGGGAGATCATATGCTTAGACCTCCAAAGGATTTTATACACATCAAACAAAAATTTGGCCTCTACTTAGTCTTGAATCCGGAGGATAACCTTCCATTTAGTCATTTATCACAACAACTTTTGCCGGATTTTGAAGTAGCCTTCCTATAGCTTTAGTTAGCTACTTCTCTAAATACAGAGTTTATGCTAGGCCAAAACCATGTCAGCATTGGATCTAAGTTAATAGTCTCTTCAACCTGCACATCGTAATATACTATTTCTTCCATCGTAGTATTGATAAGAGTATTACAAGGCCCGACATTTATGAATCTGATAAAATCATGTTCATCACGCAGATGAGCCACAACTTTTTGAATATCCTGATCTACTAAATCAATTTTTTGAAACTCTTCACTGTTATAAACGTAAGAGCAAAGATTTTGTGGCATCACACCAGTAGCTAGCTCTAGTACTGTGGGATTATTTTCTGGTTGAAACAAGCTTGATTCAACATACTCACGTAAACTTTGTTTACCGGCCATCACTTGCGCCACTGAAGATCTAGTGTCTCCTGCTACTATGGCATCGATATGCGGATAGCGCTTTAAGAATCTCGAAGCCAAACCAATTTGCACTAATCCAGTTGTAAGTTTACGAAATTTTTCGTTGGCCCAAAACCTTGAGTCATCTGTGTGCAAAAAAGTGATTAAATCGATTGGCTTTGGACAAATCACATCGATAGATTTTTGTGCTTCTTTTAATGTGATTAAAACTTCTGGTATGCGTAGAACCGCCGTGCGAACTTCAAAAAAATCTAGTGATCCGTGTGTTGCGAAAACTAATGCTGTTTTCATGCTTCCCCCCCTAACTTAAGATTATTTTATAACCCAGTAAAACCGCTACCCCTAGCAACCTTACCTAACCTTCTAATTAGCGATATTTGTGCCAACTCAGATGCTTTGTACTTGTGTGAGAGTCGAAATTGTCTACTTTTAGGACAGGTATTTGAAGAAATTACCATTGTATATAGAATATCTACAAAACCACGGTTTGCGTCTGCACTATAAACGTTGCTTATAATTGCGGTTATTTTAGCGCTTGGCCACAAGATATTTTTCATGCAAAAATATCTTCATTGATGAAGAAAAAAGAGCGATTACCGTTATTTGATAGTCTTAGAGGCTTTGCCATGTTGATCATGGCCGTCTACCATTTTTGCTTTGATCTAAATACCTTTGGCATTATCCAGCAAAATTTTAATCATGATATTTTTTGGCTGTCGTTTCGTGCAATCATTATGACTCTATTTACAGGTCTAGCGGGCGTTGGATTTTATCTAGGCCAAGCAAAGCTTTCCTCTAAAGGATACCGCTCGAGGTTATACAAATTAATTTTTTGTGCAGGCCTGATCAGTATGGTTACCTATATTATATACCCACAGTCATGGGTATTTTTTGGAATCTTACACTTTATGGTGTTCGCAAGTCTTCTCGGTCCCTATTTAATTAAAATACCAAGGCTGTGTTTACCCATAGGCTTTTTTTTAATTGCACTCCCAAACTTTTTTACCCATGAGTTTTTTAAACACCGATTTTTGATTGTATCTGGTTTATCCACCACAAAACCTACTACCGAAGACTTTTCAGCGTTAACACCTTGGCTTGGCACTTTATTGATTGGTGTATTTGTTGGTTACCTAGCAAAGCAGAAAAGATGGGGTATTTTGTATAAAGAGTTTAAACAGCTTAGTTTTTTAGGACATCATTCACTTGTGTTTTACATGACTCACCAGCTAGTGTTATTTCCGCTAGCCTGGGCTGTGTCTAAAATACTACGCTAAACGCCGCGCTTTGGGCCCCAAAGTCTAACGTGTAACCGGTCGGTAAAATTCCAAGATTTAGTCTTGGCCCAATCCACGACTTCTAGAGATTTTTTGATTAATTCGTCTTTAGTAATAGCCTGAGGCATAAGATAAATATTTTCAGCAATGGATTTATTAGTAACACCCTCAAGGTGCTTTTGAATTTCTTCGATTTCGTTTATATCACTCTCGTGATTAACTACGAATTTCAGTTGGTAATCATGCTTTGTGATAAAATTAGTTAGGGCGTCCCTATTTAATCGAAGTTTTTGATGCTCCTCAAAGTCTTTTGATGTTTTCACACACGAACTTGCCAATTTTGGACTTAAACTTATAAAATCAGCTTTTGTGGGTAAGTAGATCGTTCCATTGGTCTCTATAGTTATATAGTGACCGTGTTTTTTGATCTCATCGATTAGGGCAGGTAATTGCGGTTGTAAATAGGGCTCACCACCTGTGATCACAACATGTTTACAGTTAAAGCGGCCTATGGTCTCAATCACTTCTGATATGGTTCTTTTTTCATTTTCTGGAAAGTGGCTAGAATATGCTGTGTCACAGAGGTTAGTCTTTCCATCTTCCTTTAACCATTCACAGCGAAGATTGCAGCTAGACAGTCTAATGAAAACCGAGGGTACACCTACAAACTTACCCTCACCTTGAATGGTATGAAACACAAAGTCTTTTGTAAACAGTAGCGAATTAGGCTCCATGGATCGAACGTTTAAGCGCCGATAGAGCAGCCTCTTTTACTGCCTCACTTAGTGTTGGGTGTGCATGACTTGTAATGCCGATATCCTCACTAGAAGCAAAGTACTCCATAGCAAGACCCGCTTCTGCAATCAGTTCAGATGCCATCGGACCAATAATATGGATTCCTAATATTCTGTCAGTTTCTTTATGTGCAAGTACTTTAACAAACCCAACCGCTTCGCCTGATGCAATGGCTCTACCATTGGCAGAGAAATTAAATTTACCTACATTAAATGGGATATTGTTTTCTTTTAATTGCTCTTCAGTTTTTCCAACACTTGCTACCTCTGGAAATGTGTAAATTACACTTGGAATGGCATCATAATTTATATGGCTAGGCTTCCCTGCAATTATTTCTGCGCAGGCTACACCTTCGTCTTCGGCCTTATGTGCAAGCATCATCCCGCCGATTACATCTCCGATGGCATAAATGCCAGGAACATTTGTCTGCCAATGCTTATCTACAGTAATAAACCCACGCTTATCTAATTCAATACCTACTGCTTCTAAACCAAGCCCCTGCGTGTATGGGCCACGTCCGATAGCTACTAAACAATAATCTGTTGTATACTCTAAGATTTTTCCATCTTTAGTTTTTGCTTTTAGATTAACTTTTTTACCCTTAACACTACCATCAGTAACGCCCGTTCCAAACTGAAATACCATTCCAATTTCTTCTAAGCTTTTTTGCAATTGTTTTTGCACCTGCTTATCCGCTCCTGGAATGACGACATCGCCAAACTCGATCACTGTAACTTTAGTGCCAAGTCTTGCCCAAACAGACCCCATCTCGACACCGATCACACCAGCACCAATCACGACCATCTCTTTAGGGATTTCTTGTAACTCTAGTGCTTCGGTTGAAGAAACAATTCTTTGATTATCAAAGCTTACACCTTTTAAATCATTTGGCTTTGAGCCAGTAGCTATCAAAATGTTTTTAGCAGTATACGATTGGCCAGCAACATCAACCGTCGTGGCATTCACAATTTTTCCATGCCCTTCAAGTCTAGTGATTTTATTTTTTTTCATTAAAAAATCGATACCACCGACGTTCTTTTTAACTACTTCATTCTTTCTCTCCATCATCTTACCTAAATTAATTTTGATGGAACCAACTTCTAAGCCATGCTCAGAAAAATGATGTTTAGCCTGCCAATAATGCTCGGTAGATTTCAATAATGCTTTCGAAGGAATACATCCAACATTTAAACACGTGCCCCCTAATGTAGAGCGTTTTTCAATAATAGCTACGTTCATCCCTAGCTGTGAGGCACGAATGGCAGCGACATATCCACCAGGACCCGCACCAACTACTATAAGATCAAAGGCATTTGACATACTACACCTCTAGTAGAAGACGAGTTGGGTCTTCTATCATTTCTTTGATTTTTACTAAAAACGCTACCGACTGCGCACCATCAATCACCCTGTGGTCATAAGAGAGTGCAACATACATCATAGGACGAGCGACAATTTGTCCTTCAATCACTACGGCCCTTTGCTCAATCTTATGAAGACCAAGAATACCGGTTTGTGGAGGGTTTAATATAGGCGTAGAAAGAAGAGAGCCAAATACCCCGCCATTAGAAACGGTAAAACCACCGCCTTCCATTTCATCAATGCTAAGAGTTCCCTCTTTCGCTTTGTTGCCATAATATTTTATTGATTTTTCAATATCGGCTAAAGACAATAGATCGGCATTACGAACCACTGGGACCACCAATCCTTTTGGAGAAGATACCGCTACAGAAACATCATAATAATTTCTCTGAATAATATCTTGCCCATCAATATAAGAATTAACTGCTGGAAATGATTTTAAAGCCTCAACTGTTGCCTTCAAAAAAAATGACATGAAACCTAACTTGATACCATGCTTTTTTTCAAAACTTTCTTTGTAATGCTCTCTTACATCCATAACACCAGACATATCAATTTCATTAAACGTTGTTAATATAGCTGCCGTATGCTGGGCCATTACCAATCTTGAAGCAATTTTTCTTCGAATGGATGGCATTTTTTTACGTGTTTCTCTTGGACCATCTTGTGCGTGCTTCACTTTTGGCAAATCTACACTCACGCTTGGCTTAGAACCATTTGAAGCGGGCTTACTTGTTGGTCCTTTTAAAACATCTTCTTTAGTAATTCTGCCACCACGCCCACTAGCGTCTAGATCATTTGCAGAGAGTCCTTTTTCTTCAGCCAGCTTTCTTGCTGCTGGACTAAATTTTTCTGCATCCGCTGACGACATGGCGCTTGTAGCGCCAACAGCTGGTTGCGATTGCTTCGGAGTTGTTTCATCTTTAGTAGTTTCTTTAGCAGAGCCTGCAGGTTTTTGCGCCGATACATCGATAGAACCAACTACCGCACCAACAGGAACTGTCTCTCCGGCTTCTATTTTAATTTCAACAAGTCCGCTTTCTTCTGCTGCCAATTCAAGTGAGGCTTTATCAGAATCCAACACCAGCAAAATATCATCGCGGTTTACATAATCGCCCGACTTCACACGCCATTCACTGATATCTACTTCTGTAATACTCTCTCCGACTGACGGTATTTTTATATCCTTAGCCATGCTATAAACCTTCCCAAACTCGTTGAATTATTTTTTCTTGTTCAGCCTTGTGTCGTTTCTCAGAACCTGTAGCAGGGGACGCACTTTCTTTTCTAGCTACAATCGAAATTTTTCTACCCATCTTTTCAAATTTATTCCGGATAAAGTACCATGCACCCATATTCTCAGGCTCTTCTTGCACCCACATCAATTGTACTGACGCAGAGTACTCACCTAAAATCTTTTCTAACTTTTCTTTATTTAACGGATACAGCTGCTCGATCCTTACAATTCCAACTCCCTCTGACTTAAGTTCTTCTCTTCTCTCCGACAGGTCGTAATAAATTTTCCCAGTACAAAAAACTAGTTTCTGCACTCTTGTAGGGCTCAGAGTATCAGGAATCAATTCTTGAAACTCACCCGTAGCCAAATCGTCAAAGTTAGAAACTACACTTGGATGACGAAGTAGTGACTTTGGTGACATGATAATTAATGGAATCCTAAAGTTTCTTAATACTTGTCTGCGCATCACATGAAACAATTGCGCCGGCGTGGTTAAGTTAGCAACCTGAATATTATTTTCAGCAGCCATTTGTAAAAACCTTTCTAATCTTGCACTTGAATGCTCGGGCCCTTGTCCCTCATAGGCGTGAGGAAGTAACATCACTAACCCACTATTGCGCTGCCACTTAGACTCAGAACTAGTAATAAACTGATCTATGATCACTTGTGCCCCGTTTGCAAAGTCACCAAATTGCGCCTCCCAAATCGTTAAACAAGTTGGGGTCGCGGTAGAGTATCCGTATTCAAAACCTAACACACCTGACTCAGACAAGAGCGAGTCATAAATCGCTAATTTCTCTTGTTTCTCTAAAATATGATTCATTGGAATATAACGCTCTTCTGTCGACTCATCATACCAAACTGCATGACGATGAGAAAAGGTACCGCGTCTAACATCTTGCCCAGTCATTCTTACAGGATAATTTTCGATAAGAAGGGACGCATAAGCGATATTCTCAACCATACCCCAATCCATTGGTTTTTTACCTTCAGCCATATCCCAGCGATCTTTAAGCAGACGCTTTAATTTTTGCACTGGCTTAAACTGAGAAGGAAGGCTTGCTAAGTGCTTTGCAATATCTTGTAAATGATCTTTATTTACACCCGTCTTGATAGGTTTAAAAATATCTTTTTCTGTAGGAACAATATAGCCGTCCCACAAACCTTTCATATGTTGCACGTGCATGTCTGGTACATTTACTCTGACTTCGTCTAAATATCCATTTAGATGATTTTTAAAATCCTCAGTAATTCTTTCTGCGTCAGATCTTTCTATGGATTTATCCGCTATTAATTTATCAGCATACAGTTCTGCAGGAGATTTTTCTTTATCAATGATTTTGTACATTGTTGGCTGAGTGAACCTTGGCTCGTCTGATTCATTGTGCCCATATTTTCTATAACAAATAATATCTACAACTACATCGATTGCAAATTTTTGACGAATTTCAATTGCCATGTGCATCACATGCACCACTGCTTCTGCATCATTACCGTTTACATGAAAAATAGGAACCTCTAACATTTTCATAATATCAGAGCAATACATGGTTGATCTAGAATCTCTTGGATGCGTCGTAAATCCAACTTGATTATTCACTACAATATGAATGGTTCCACCGGTTTTAAATCCCTCAAGCTGACTCATATTAATAGTTTCGTAAATTGTACCTTGTCCTGCAAAGGCAGCATCTCCGTGAATAGCAACAGGTAAAACCTTTGTTCTGTCAGATGCAAATTTTGTATCTTGCTTGCTGCGAGCGATGCCTTCAAGAACCGGGTGTACAAATTCAAGGTGTGACGGATTAGGGCAAAGAGACACGTGCACATGGTTACCTGACGGAGTAACTCTGTCTGATGAAAAACCTAAATGATATTTTACGTCCCCATCTCCAGGAACATTTGTGGGTAAAAAACCACCCTCAAACAAGCCAAACATATCTGAATATGGTGTCTTGAGTACATTTACTAAGACATTCAATCGACCACGATGTGCCATTCCAATCACAATGTCCTTTAAGCCAAGACTTCCGCCGTAATCTAAAAGACTTTCAAGTGCCGGGATTAATGCGGTTCCACCCTCTAAAGAAAATCGTTTTTTACCAACATATTTTGTATTGATAAAAGACTCAAAGGTCTCGGCATGGATTAAGTCTTTTAGTATTTCTAATTTATCATCTTTTTTTAAATTGATCTGATTGCCGTTTGGTTCCATCAACTCTTGGATCCAAGATACCAACGGTTCATTACTAATATATTTGTACTCGACCCCAATACTTCCGCAATACGTAGTTTCTAGATGAGAAATTATATCTTTTAATTTTGTGGACGCAGCACCAACGCTACCTGCTTCTGGAAAAATTTTATCTAAGTCTTTTTCAGTAAGCCCCCAACGTTTGGGATCAAGAGTAGATTTATCTCTAAGACTAGGGTGAAGCGGATTTGTGTTTGCAAACAAGTGCCCAAGTTTTCTGTAGGCCTCAATCAAACTAACAACTGACGAATCACCGACCATTGGCGCACTTAAAGTTTTACTTGATGTCCCCTGGTAGACATCGGCTACATCGACATGAATACTTTTAGGAGTAACATCTGGGAGCTGAGCATATTCAAAGCCTCTAAAGAAGTTCTTCCAAGATGGATCAACCGCCTCTGGGTTTTTAAGGTACAATTCGTAAAGATCTTCAATGACTTCTGGAGATGGACTATCGATAAAGTTAAAGTCTTTCATTGGGCCCTTTTCTTTTGTAATTCAGAATGCTTACATCATAATTTCAATATCATTCTTAGGCAATGAATTTTATAAAAGACCTTCATCTAGAAGTGCTGATTTAATGGTTTTTTACTTTACCCAGCGCCAGTTGATTTTTACTATATTAATAGAACCCAAAAGAAAGCTAAGAGATGTCGCAACTAGAGTTATGCTTCGTTCTATTAATTTTGTTTCAAATTAAGCACTTCCTTGCTGATTTTCCATTGCAAGTGAATTACATGATATTTTACAAGACCAAACCGGGTTGGGAATTTTTTGTTCCGCTTTTTCTTCACTCTCTTGTGCACTCTTTATTTACATTAGTAATCACTCTTATCTTCGCCCCTAGTGTTTGGTGGTTGTTTTTAGTGGATTTAGGGATTCATTTTGCTATGGATAGAATTAAGTCTAGCCCCACCCTGCTTGGCAGATTTAATGATATTACTAAGGGACCTTTTTGGTGGTGCCTAGGGTTTGATCAAATGGTGCATCATTTGACTGATTTGTTTACTATATGGATAATACTTAGCCATATTTATTAGCGCAATCTGCTTATAAGGAGCTTTTAGTGTCTCAACCTAGCAACGGCCATATTCAAATAAAAAAAAACGACCTGTTGTTTGATGAAGGCGCTGCATCCGACGCTATGTATGTTGTTAAAAGTGGCTCAGTAAGTATTGTAAAAAAGAAGGGTAACTCAGAAATTGAATTAGCTAAAATTATGCCTGGTCAACTTTTTGGCGAAATGGCATTTTTTGATGATAAACCAAGATCTGCCGGAGCGAGAGCTTCTAAAGACGGCACTGTTGTTATTGCTCTTCCCTTCAAATCTCTTCACGCGCAGTTTAAACAATTTCCTGAGTGGTTAAAAGCCATGGTAAAAACTGTTAACGACAACCTACGTTCGGCTAACCGTAGAATCAAAGAACTAGAACGCACTAGCTCAGAAGAAGACCAAAGATTTCCCCCTCATACAATTAATAAACTATGCGGAATTTTTGCTCTTACTGCATCTAGGTTTGCAGAAAAAGAAGACGGCGGTTTTGCACTTTCATGGAATGTTCTTAGGCGTTTTACCATTCAAGTCTTTCAAGAACCCACAAATAAAATGGAAACTTTAATAGAAATTTTAAGCGCTTTCGACATTTTAACCATAGAAAAATTAGGCGAAGGAAGAAAGAAAATTTTGATTAAAAAATTAGATTTTATGGTGGACTTTGTGGAGTTTTATAACGAACACCTATATGCCAAAGAAGAATCCAGAGTAACCATTGAAAAGAAAGAGCTCCCAACTCTAAAAGCACTAATTTATTATGGAAACAAGGCAACGCCTGATGCCAAGGGCATGGTTAAAGTACAACTAGAGATGATAAGAAAAGAATCTGTAAAGGACTTAGATTACCTAGTAGACGTGAATCAATACGATGGTTTGATAGGTAAAAAAGTTGTGTCCGAAAAGCTTCAAGAGGCTGATGGACTATCTATCTCATTTGATCCTAAGGAACTAGGAAGACTTGTTCCGTTTTGGCAACTCATCTATGTTATTCAAGATGCTAAATAGTTATTTTTTCTGAAATCTAAAAGGGACAAGATCATCTTTATCGATTTTACTTTCAATATCTCGCACCACATGAACACGTAACGCGTTTGTTTTAGCACGACTCGCTATTGGCATGCCTAACGTTACAATTAATTTTTCACCTGGCTTTACAACCTCATACTTTAACAACTGCGCTTCGACATGTTCCATCGCCTGCTCACCCGTCTGATACGGTGGGATACGAAGCGTATAAACACCCCATGCTAACTGTAATGGCGTAAGACCATCTTCAACATGAGTAACGCTAATCACTGGAGACTTTGGACGAAATGATGATATAAAGGTCGCCGTCTTTCCCGTGGTACTTAGACAAATAATAGCTGCAGCATCTAATTTTTTTGCAGTTACGCACGCACTCTCAGCAATGGACTCTGAAATAAAATTCCATTTTTTATTATCATTAAACTTATAAAATCCCAATTGATCTGCCTCTACTGCTAACGCAATTTCACTCATAGTTTGAATGCATTTCTCGGGATACTTTCCGCTAGCCGTTTCGGCCGAAAGCATAATCGCATCTGTCCCATCTAACACAGCATTCGCAACATCTGTAACCTCAGCTCTTGTTGGCAGTGGGTTATCCACCATTGATTCAAGCATTTGTGTTGCAGTAATTACGGGCCGTTTCCAATAATTTGATTCTCTGATAATCTTTTTTTGTAGACCCGGCAAAAGACTTTGACCTACCTCAGTAGCAAGGTCACCTCTTGCTACCATCACGGCATCACTTGCCCTAACAATATTAGTCAGATTTTGGATAGCTTCCAACATTTCAATTTTAGAAATAATTTTAGTGGTTTTGCCAAAATCATGGATTCGTTGTCGTAAACTTATAATATCATTTGCTGTTCTAACAAAGCTTAAGGCTACGTAATCTACATTGTGCTCTAAACCAAACTCAAGATCTTTAATGTCCTTAGGAGTCATGCACTCTAAACTAAGCCTGACATCAGGAACATTAATACCTTTTCTGTCACTTAGCTTACCTCCGTAAATAACTTCTGCTGTAATTTCATCTGACATGTTAGTTGAAATCACTTTTAACTCTAAAAGCCCATCATTGATTAATATGCGAGAACCCGGCTTTACATCAGAGGGTAAAGTTTTAACATCTGTTGGTATTAATTTTGCGTTACCCAAGATATCTTTAGTAGTAACAATCACTGTTGATCCTGCTACCAACTCGGCCTTTCCGCCCTCAAACTTTCCTACTCTTACTTTGGGACCTTGCAGATCCTGTAATATGGCAACCTCTACCTGAAGCTTACGACTAATGTCTTTAATGTTCTGAATTACTTTTTTATGTTGCTCATGTGTGCCATGAGAAAAATTGAGCCTGGCTACATTCATACCCGCACGAATCAACTTTTCAAGATTTTCATACGACTCACTACTGGGACCAATTGTCGCCACGATCTTTACTTTTCTTAAAATTTGCATATTAAACTTTTGGCTTATGCGATGCTAAAGATGCCATCTCCTGTGTATGTCTATCCTGTAATCGCTGCATTTCCTCTCTGTGCTGTTTATTAATCTCACCTAGCTTATTCTCTGAGGTAGCCTTTGTAAACTCTAATTCTCTGGCATGAGATTTTTGCAGATTTTCGACAGTGTCATGAAATCTCTTCTCTAGCCTGCTCTTGTCCACTCTGTGACCAAAAGACATCTCTTCAATCTTGGTCGCGTGATCACTTCTTTCACGTTCTTTTTCGACTGAGTATTGTTTTTCTAAGTTTTGTAGCTTTTTATTTAGCATTGTGATGGATTTATTTCTCTCTTCCATGTATTGCGCCTGAAACTCAATTTTATCTTTATTATGCGCATCTTTGGTGTCTGTTAAATTGGCCTCGTAATAGTTTACCAGATTTTTTTGTTCTTTACTGGTTTGCTCTTTTATATTTTTTATCTGTGTGTCTGTTTGCTTGTCTTGCTGATTATCTTGCAGTGCATGTATCGATTCTTTTTCACTCATTTGAATTCTATGCTTGCCCCTCATCTCGGCAATTTCATTTTGATAGTAACGTATCTTTTGATGAAGCGCCTTTTCATGTTCATCATTTTTTTCTAGTAGCGTCTTACGACTATCATTTCTCTCCGCTTGGATACCTAATTTTTTTTGCTCGTTAGCAATCTCTAAGCTCGTCTTCATCTCTCGCCTAAGATTATTCTTTTCTAAATCGCTAAAGTTTTGCGCTTTTATCTTTTCACTTAAAGTTTTGGCTTCTGTGTCCGCCAAGTTTGTCTGCAAAGATTCAACCCTTGCATTCATTCTATTTGCTACATTTTTTCTAAAATTATCTTGTGAATTACTAGTGGAATTTAAGTTTTCTTTAAGCGCATCTTGATAGCGCATTTTTACAGTTTGCATACTATCTTTTTGATCAATATCACGTGCGGCAATAATATCATCATTAAAAGCTCTATCCCGATCTAAAGTTCTTCTAAACGACTTTCTCATAGATTCAGCCTGTTCATTCATCCTATCTTTAAGGCTTCCAATTTCATCTTTTCTGTAGTCTCTTTCAGTGCTTAAATCTCTATCCGCATTAACCATTTGTTTTTGGTGGCCTTCATTAAGACTACCTACAATTTTCTCTTTGTCTTTAATGTATTTAGATTTTTGCGTCTCATAACTTTCCTTCTGAGTTTCTCTGGTGTTATGCGCATAATCTCTGAAATCTTCATCCATCTTCTTAATTTCATTTTTGTAATTACTGTTTAGACGCTCCCTAGAACGAGCTTGCAATTCACTATTAGCTTTTATTTCTTGTTCAGAACTTTTTTTAGTAATTGTAACTTTTTCGCCTAAATCTTCAGCCTGATCTCTAAGGCGTTGTCTATACATGCCATTCACTTTTTCCATCTCACTTTGATGGTAACGATCTCGTTCGGACACTGTTTCTTTATGCGCCGCTTGTAACTGTTCTACTTGTGTATTGTGTTGTACTTTTGATGCTTGTGTCGCTTCATAGTTCTGCTGACGAATCCTTGCAACTTCGGCTTGATGCTTTTTTTCTCTGGACTCTAATTGCTTACGATAGTCTTCAGACTTAGAATTATTAACATTTCGAGAGTCGGATTTATCCGACGAAGATACAGCCATATTCTCCTCCGTGAGAATGATGTATATAGAATAACAAATTTTCTATGTATTTAGAATCTCTAATTAATTTAAAATCGCCTTATGTAGAGTCTAGTTATCTAACTTTTAATGCTAAATAGGAGATTTGAAAGTTTTTTGCTATTTGATAATAAGACACTGGGTCTACAATCTCTATAACGCCTAGACGAACAGACAGGTCCTTGGCATCGATTGGCTCTAAAACAGTGGCCGTATCACAAGTGGTACGCACTAGATCTAACTTGTCTGATAAATATAAATCCCAAAACGATCTTTTTTCTTTTAAACAAACGATGGTTTTAAGTTGTAACTGAACACTTTCTCCGCTTTTAAATGGAAAAATATATATCTTAGCAATCTTTCTATAGTCTCTAATAAAGCGCAAAACCCAAGGTCTAAACCATTCATTTAAGTTAGAGGCGTAGACAAATTCAACAAGAACACTGTCCACTGTTCGCCCAATCCATGGCAACTGCGAATCCACAACCTTATTTTTTAAACTTGCATCATTAATAAATACAACAGTGTTCATTAATTTAGAGAAATAGTATTGCTCACTAGCAAGTTTCTTTCTTTGCTGCATAAGAATTACCTCTGTTACATCTGAGGCTCTCATAAAAAGTTTCTCAATGGACACATCTACAGGCGCTGTATCAAATGAGAATACTGAGATTTCACAATTTGGTACACAGATAAACTTCTTAAGACGCTCGTAGATCAGCGCAAACTTGTCAGCTGGAATCAGCTTATTGTATTCTGTTTCAGTAAGCTCTTCAGCAAAAAATTGGCTAAATGTAAGCTCTTGCTTCTCTATAGTTATAAAATGGCTTGGCACAATTTTAAGGTAAGATGAGTATAAAAAATAAAGAAGTATTGAGAGACTGATTACAAGAACTACTTTTTTCATTCCTATATTATATACGGATACAGTGAGATTATTCTAGGTAATTTTTTTGTCGAAAGAGTTTCTTTAGAGCTGCTCGCTCTTTTTCTTCTCTTGCTTTCTTTTGCTCTAATAGATTATTCTTCTCTTGTTCTTGTGCGATTTGGCGCTCTGCCTCTTGCTTGTACACAAGACTCGCTTCCCCTGCCTTTGTTGCATAAAAAGTCTCTCGAGCTTCAATTTTATCTATATACTCTTTAGCCTCTGTAAATGTTGTAAAAAAATCTATGGCCGAATTAACATCTATAGGGCTAAACACTTCTTGCTTTGCTTTACCGGTTAATACGTTGACCGCATAGAAGCTGGTCTGAAATCCAACGGGAAACTCACTAAAGGTATCATTTGTTATGCTTTTATAAGTTAGCTTTCCCTCAAGGTTTTTTACGTGTAGACGGCCATTTACTAAGTAAAATTGAGCCTGACATCTCTCACATATAAATGTGGCAAATGAGCTCTCTATTTGTGTTGTTTGACGAGAGGTAACGGATACATTTCCTGAAATTAATTCTACCGTATCGCTATCTAATATTGATGCGATAGCATTTGGCTGCAAAAGAACACTAACACCTTCGTTTTTTAATTGATAGCCGTCTTGATTCTTATTCCAGACTGAACACTTCTGTCCCGATTCAACCAAACAGTTTTTTGGAGTTACAATTACACTGGCAGACGCTAGCATAAGTAAAATATTAATTATTAGAGCCATGCCCAACTCGTTTCAGGCCCTCAGTAGCTGATAATACAATCTGCGGGTCATAGTTAAATTTTTCAGCTATAAATCTGTATAGATACTTTGCCTTATCCTCATCTCCCTCTTGCAGAAAATACTCACAAAGACGAAGCAGAGCATAGCCTGTTAAATAAGACTCAGGATATAATTGTAACATGTTCTGTATGATATGAGATACTTCTTCTCTTTTTCCTAAGTAATGTTTTGCCTCCATCAATAGAAATGTAGCTTCAGGCGCCAAAGGATGATCTGCTTTTTTTTGATAAATTGACTCAAGTCCGTCTACCACCAGCTCAAACTTACCTTCGCTAAAATACTTTTTTGCTGCATCTAGTTTTTCATTTGTAGTATCAAACGTAAAGCCACCTTCTTCTTTACTAATTACACTGGCGATATTTCTAGCTGTGTAAGGATTTTTTTTAATTGCATCTGGCATCTGCATAGCAATACTTTGTTGATAATCAAACTGTTGCTTTTGAGCCAAAGTATTCTCTAGTTCAGCCCTATCTAAACTTTCTTGTAAGACACTGATTTTTTGCTGAAAAAAATGCTCGCCACTATACTTCTCATTAAAATGAGAATGCACGCGGAAAAGCATAAGTCCGATAATACCTGCTGCCACAAAATAAAGTTCTAACTTCATGACTATATATCGGCATTTTATGAATGAATTTTGAGATGAAAAAGCAAAGCTAGACGTAAATCTAGCTTATAAATAAAGACTTAGGGAGCTTTTACCCCAGATCGCAATAGCTAAGCTTAAAATAAGACAAAAGAATGAAAACACCCACCATCTTCGTCTCTTATTAACTAAGGGTTTATAGTATTCGGGAAACTTTTCTACTGGTTTAATTGTTTTTGTAGTTTTTTGCAGCGCGCCCAGTGGGAACTTCTCTTCTTCGAAAAGTGGAATCTGCTCATAAAAAGAATCTCGCGCAGGCTTATTAGTCATTATATGTGATTCAATATTCTTTAAACTGACTTCCGCTTTCTCACTCAAAGATGCAACTACATCGTCATCTTCTTTTGGGATAAAAGCATCTACTGACCCTACCCTTTTCCACTCAGACATTCCTTGTTGCCAAACGTAATCCGAATAATCGGCACTACCCTGATAAATTTTAGATAGTAGTTCAACAGTAGAATATGGTCCGTTTTGAGTGTAGCTATTTGTTTGTGGATTAAATTGTAATAAAACCCATTTATCATGCCAATTTTCTTCAAATGGCAATTTATCAGTAGTTGAGTTTATAAAGTGATCTTTAAAATCCTCTGACTCTGCGGCTAACTTCCATTCTACCTGCTCGGCTCTTCTAACCCAGTCAGTAGATTGAATACGCTTAGATTCAAAGGAAGAAAGTACTTCTTCTTCTTGCCAAGGCCCTAACAGCTGATTTTCTTTGCAGACGTACCAAAGTTGCATATCTTATGTTCCCCAGCTCAGCCTAGCAAAAAGTCGCACTTTGTCCACAATTCCTTCGATTTATAGGTCGCGCTTGCCTAAAGGCTAGTTTTGAGTTCATAATCTTATCATATGAAAAATAAAAAAATACTCACCACATTGGCCATCGTATTTACATTAATCAGTCTTCTGCTTTTGGCATACTTATCCATCAAGCATTATGACTTAAAATCAGGAACCTCCACCTCGGGTAGTATGTGTAATATTAGCGAAACCTTTAACTGTGATGCCGTCAGCGCATCCAGTTACTCAGAGTTACTATCTATTCCCGTCAGTGTTTGGGGCTTGGTTGCACAAATTTCTTTGTTACTCTTACTAGTGATCTATTATTTTTCAAGTTCATCAAATGCATTAAGAATGTCTTTCATTATAGCCACGATTAATATAGCCGCCGTTATTGTCATGGGAGCTATAACTGTAATGTTTCTCTCTACATACTGCCTGTTTTGCTTACTATCCTATCTTAGTATCTTTGCCACTTTTATTTGTGTGTGGAAATTACAAGAAGGATTTTCTTTTAATTTTTTTAAAAATGAGAGTCGAATCTATTTAGCCTTTCTTTTGGGTGTCCCCGCTGCCGCCTACATCACTAACGACATGGCATTAGGCGAATCATATAGAAACTTAGAGAAGGGCCTTGGATTTTATATAATGCAGTGGAAAAATGCTCCTGAAAAAGAAATTCCCTTACTAGATGCAGCTAGCTACGGAGCCAGCGAAGATACAGCCAAAATGACTATTGTCGAATTTGCCGATTTCAACTGTATTCACTGCAAACATGCAGCCCCTGTTCTACACTCTTTTGTTAAAGCACACCCTGACACAAGGTTAATTTTTTATCACTTTCCACTTGATGGTGCCTGCAACCCTTCAATACAAAGGCAAGGTGTCTCTTGTGATATGGCAAAAGCTGTCCATTGCAGTCACAAACTCACCGCTAAAGGCTGGGAAAGTCACAAAGCAATGTTCGAAACAGAAAAGCCGCAGAGTTTAGATGAGGCAATAGAGATCATTAAAACTCAAACAGGTATAGATAGCGAGGAGTTAAGTGCCTGCATGCAAAATGCAGATACATTAAAAGAAATAGTAACTCAGGCTAAACTTGGAACCGAATTAGGGGTTCAAGGAACACCTACAATCTTTGTAAATAAAAAGCTTTTGCAGGGCGGGAATATGCTGCCTGTATTAAAAGAGGCTTATAAAAATATTAAGTAATTACTTTTGTTCGATAATGTAAATAAGCCAGTTGAAAATCTGGCTAGCTACCGTGGTAATCGGGCTACCCACCGTATGAAGAGCCTCAGTCAATGCCAACATAAAAATAATCGCGCCAAAACAAAGTGTTGCTGTTCGCATTACCCACATTGTTGAACGAATGTCTTGAATCTTTAAATCATTCGTAACCTTATCTATGCGCCCTAATATTGAACTTAAATCATGTCCATAAACCATGATCCTCTCGCGAACCTGCTTTTGCTGAGCCGCCCGCAAGCTCTCAAAGTTTGGTATGTGTTTTAAGTTATGTATTGCATCTAGTAACTCCGAGCAGTGAGCAAAATAATGTTTTGTCCTAAACTCAAAGCCAGGAGTATGTATGTTTTGCTGTTGATAAAATTTAAGCTCTTGCTTTGCTGATTCAAAACTGCCTGATTTAGCTAGACTTAAGACTGTATGCTTTAAACTGTCACTGGACCCCATAAGAGAAATAAAATCAGATCTTAACTCAACTTCAGCCTGATTTAAGCTTAAATCATCACTTAACTGCCGGTTTAAGTTGTCAAATTTTTCTGCGCCCATACTTAGGTATCGGCGTTTAATAGCCCTACTAAAGTGTGGCCCAAAGAAACCCTACTTTTGACAAGTCCTGCTTCAGTTTGAGACAATAACCAGGTAGGCCATGGCCAATTCACGGAGGATTAAAATGAAAGATGTGATTTCTAGGACGGAAATACCTTTACCAAACGAAGTACCGCCACCTAATTATATGACAAAAGATCCTGCTACTGATGAAATGTTAAAGCAAAATCAAGATTTATTAGCACGAGTAGCCGTAAGTCTTAGGCGCGTGGGTGAATTAGAACTTCAAATACAACAATACAACGAGAAAATTCAACACTTAAAAAGTCAAAATCAAGCTATATCTGACTCTTCACTTTTGAATAGAGAGCTGGTTATACAAAAAGAGAATGAGTTAAAAAACATAAAATCATTACTGGTACAATCTGAGAAAGAATATGCAAAACTATACTCCTTACACAAGGGAGACGTTGCTACTTTTAACTCTGAAAATGAAGAGTTAAAAATGACAGTCACTAGATTGAATAAATTCAAACAAAAAGTGCAAGATAAAATCAAACCTTACTTTCAAGATTTGGCCGCTAAAATCACCTACCTACAGGGACAGGCTGAAGAACTCGAAAGAGAGAACCATCTCTTACAGTCCCGTGTTGGACAATTGCAACAAGAAATAAAAAAATCTGAAGTTACTCACAGTGATAACATTGACACCGTCATCAACGAATGGAAAATTCGCATGGAGCATATGGAAGAGATATTATGCCTAGAGAGAGAAAAAAGTGATCAGATGCAAAGCAAAATGCGCAAAATGAATCAGCGCATGAATTTATTAGATAATATTGACGACGAATATACTCTTGCAAAAAATCGGGCTATCTCTGCCGAGAGATCTAAATTTGAATCTGAAAGAAAATTTGAAGAGCAAATAAGAAAAATGCAGCAGACAGTGCTTGAATTAAAAGGAAAACTACAGCAACAAGATTTAGAGAAAAAGCTTGTAGAGCAGAAGTTAAATGATTTTATTAGTTTTCAAGATCACTCTGATTTAAATCATGTGGAGCAATAATTGGCTCTACTTCAATGGCGACTACAACATCAGGAGATTCAAAGCTTTTGATAGCTTCAAACTCAGTGGCAAAAACAGCTAAAGGCACTTGCTTTGTTTCTTCCATACTTTGAAATAACTTAATAAACTCCTTAGCCATGCTTACATATTTTATGCGGGTCATTGGCACTCGCTGTAAATTAGCAAGTATATTCAAAAAACTCGTAACTCCACAAGAACCAACAAAGGATAGGGCCTCAAGATTAAAGACAATATTGTGACCCTTAAGTTCATAGCGGCATAAATCAATAAAACCATCTAATGTCTCGTAATCAACCTTACCAACAAGATCCACACTGATGATTTGCTTTGACTTACGAATTCTAGCTTGCATATTAACTCCGAATAGAAAATTATATATTTAAGTATAAATTAGCATTGCTAGTTTGCAACATACAAAGGGCCTAGTCTTGACTGCAATTGAATTAAACACCACTACATTAAAACCAGGACTATATTTAATTGCAATGCCTATAGGAAACCCTAAGGATATTGGTCTAAGGTCCATCGAGACTTTGTTGTCTGCAGATATCATCGCTTGTGAGGACACTCGCACATTTCAAAATACTATGAGTCAAATTATAAGTCATAAATGGAATGTAATAGCTCACCACAAAAACAATGAATCTCAATCTGCTGATGGCATTTTAGAACTTATAAAAACAGGAAAATCAGTTTGCTTAGTCTCGGATGCGGGCACATTAAATATTTCTGACCCAGGTTCGAAAGCTTTGAAAAAAGTTTTAGAAAACAATCTTTTTGTAACCAGTCTCCCCGGTCCTTCAGCCCTTGCTACAGCCCTTTCAATGTACCCAATACTATCTTACATTAGCTTCTTTGGGTTTGCACCCAACAAAGAAAGTGACAAAAAAAAACTTTTCATTAAATTACAACAACGAGAAGACAGCCTGGCATTTTTTGAAAGCCCGCATCGCCTTGTTGAAACTCTCAAAATAGCAAAAGATACTTTTTTTGGCAGAAAAATCTTTATTGGAAGAGAGATTTCAAAAAAGTATGAGGAATATATTTACTCTACAATAGATGAGGCCATAGACACCTATAGTAGCAGCGCACCAAAGGGTGAGTTTGTTATCATATTCACACCATCAGACGTAGTAGAAAATAATGATGAGCTGGTTAAAAGCTATATCTCGGAACTTTTACTAGAAAAACTGAGTAACAAAGATATTTTAGAAAGAGTAAAATTAAAATATGAAGTAAAGCGAAATGAAGTTTACAGCTGGATTGAAAGTTTAAAAGAGGACGATGGCCGTGATTAAAATAAAGCATCTATTAAAAAGATTATTTCAGTTTTCAGCTTTTAAGTTAGGGCTACTTGTTACTATCCTTTTTTGTGTTTTAGCCAGAGATTACTATCTATACCGTGTATCTGAACAATCAAAAATCAAGGGCATACAAAGCTTCTTGCAACAATTACACCTGAAATCAATTGACTACCGCATGTTACTTCGTGGGGATAGAAAAGGGTCAAAAGATGTTGCCATTTTAACAGTAGACGAAGAAGCATTAAATAAGATTGGGAGATGGCCTTTTTCTAGAGATGTATTTGCACACATCATTGATAGCACTATTAACTTAGGTGCTAAAATGATTGCGTTTGATATTATATTTTCTGAAAAAAATATCACCGAAACCCTCAGTTCCTTAGATCGATTAAAGCAACAAAAGTACAAAGACCCAGTCATTTATCAGCGCATCGAAGAAGAAATTAATAAGGCAAATACTGACACCACGCTTGCCACAACCATTGAAAAGCACGCAGATCACTTAGTGCTAGGAACTTTTTATGAGCCGTCATCATACCTTATACAAGGCGCCAACGAGAGCTGTGCAAATCTAATTTACACTGACAGACCCGCCTACCACTTCATACAATCCCAAGAGCTTGCTGTTGCCACTACTGATATTGCCGCTGTTACTTTACCCGACGAAGTTTTGTCCTTTTTAGAGCTACAATTAAGCTCTATTGCAATCCACACTAAATCACTGCATTCTGACATTACAGAAAAACAACTTGAAAAACTTATTCTTAATGATCAATTAATTTATTGCGCCACTTGGCTTTACCCCAATCAAGACAAAAGCCTTCCTGACTTTAAAAAGCATTTACAGGCTTGGCTTCCCCAATCTAAAGATTTCTCTACTCTAAATGCAGACCAATTTTTAGATGTTCTTAGGTACAGCGTTACTTCTAGTCACATTGTAAGGGCTGAGCACTTAGTTACCAATATTCCCGAATACAATGAGAAAACGAAACACTTTGGGTACTTCAATGCTTTTTTAGACAAAGATGGGACGATCAGAAGATCTAACTTAATTGCTAAATACGGTGATATTTATTTTCCATCTATTTCTCTTAAAACAATTATGAGATTAAAAAACAATGCCGCTATTTTTACAGAACAACCTGACCCGGTATCTCCCCAGTTAACTGGAATTAAAGATTTTCAACTTTTAAATTTAGATTCGGGTGATATCGTTGCAACTCTGCCACTAGATTTGACCGCAGCACTTCGAATTAATTATGCTGGTCCACAAAAAATGTTTCCTCATATAAGTGTAGCCGAATTATTTAACAAAAAAGATACTGCAGTCATCACAATGAGAACTAATGGCAAAGAAGAAAAATACACAGTAAAAAAATCTGAATGGTTTAAAGATAAAATATTTGTTCTAGGAGCGACGGCAGTTGGTATTTATGATTTACGAGTCACACCTTTTGAAGAGAACTTTCCAGGAGTAGAAACTCATGCCAATGTAATCGATAACTTATTAAGAAACGACTTCTTGTTAGATTTACCGAATGAAGTTGAATACATGTTCTATATTCTATTAATAACCGGCATCTTAATCAGCCTGGCCATGGCAAAACTTGGCGCCATCTACGGATCGCTCTTTGCAGCGGCAGCCGTAGCTTCCACCCTCTACGTAGACTTTGAGTTTTTCTATAAAAAAGGATTAGTAATAAATATTATTTTACCTCTTGCATTAATCGTTACGCTCTATATTGGACTCACAATCTTTAAATACTTTACTGAAGAAAAAAATAAGCGTGAACTTAAGGGTACATTTCAAAAATATGTATCCCCTGCAATTGTCGAAGAAGTATTAAGAGATGCCAAAAATATCGAGCTTGGTGGTAAAAAAATTCGTATGAGCGTTTTATTTTCTGATGTTAGAGGGTTCACAACTATCTCTGAAAAGTTAGACCCTAAAGCACTCGGTGATTTTTTAAACTCATATTTAACGCCAATGACTGAACTTGTATTTAAAAATAAAGGTACTCTGGATAAGTATATGGGCGATGCAGTGATGGCATTCTTTGGCGCTCCGATACAGTACGCTGACCATGCAAAAATGGCATGCCTTTGTGCTCTTGATATGATGGCAAAACTTGATGGGCTCAATAAGATCTACCAAACGCAGGGCCTCCCACCAATAGACATAGGAATAGGTGTAAACACAGGAGAAATGAGCGTAGGAAATATGGGATCTGAAACAGTTAGAAGCTATACTGTGATGGGGGATGCTGTAAACTTAGGCTCGAGACTAGAAGGCATTAATAAAGAATATGGTACTAACATCATAATTTCTGAGTTTACAAATGGGGATGTAAAGTCCGCATTTATCACTCGTGAAATTGACCGCGTGCGAGTTAAGGGGAAATTAGAACCTGTAAAAATATTCGAATTGGTAGGAGCTTTAAATAGCTTTAAAAATGCACAAAAAATTGAGGTCGTTCAAATCTTTAATACAGGATATGAGCTATATAGCGCCGGGAAGTTTAGTGAAGCAGCAAAAATCTTTGAAAATGCATTAGAAATACTACCTGATGATGGCCCTTCTCTTCTCTTTAGAGAAAGAGCAGTCGCATACATTGCCGAACCACCGCCAACAGGGTGGGACGGGGTATTTGATATGAAGACAAAATAGCTAGACAAACCCACGATACTTATCGATCATGGGAATAATGTTGCTAATTTTTTGGATAGTATCTCAACTTACTTTTGCTGCTCCTGCAGAAAGCATTATTCTAAAAAATGCTGACAATATGATACGAGATACTACAAACAATACACTTCAACTAAGCGGTAATGTTCAGGTGATCTACCAGCAGCAATATTTATCTTGCGAAAAGGCAATCATCTACCTTGATACTAAAACAATTGAGGCTATCAGTGACGTAGTACTTACAACACCAACGGTATACGCAGAAGCTGACAAGATGTTTATCAATTATCAAAATAACACCGGTGTAATTTATAATGGTTATGTGCAGTCTGGCTCTGTCTCCTTTGAAGGAGAGTTAATTTATAAAACCGGCGAAAATGATTATGAAGCTATTAATTCGACGTACTCTGCTTGTACCACTTGCCCCCCTGCTTGGAGTTTTACAGGCACAGAAATTAGAGCTACATTTGGCGGTTATGCTAGAATTAAAAATTCAATCTTACGAATTGCAAACATCCCTATATTTTGGCTGCCTTACATATTTGTACCATTAAAAAACGAAAGACAAACGGGTATACTCACCCCCAGTCACTCAAGGTCAAGTCGCGGTGGTAACGCACTATCCTTACCTCTTTATTGGGTTATAAGTGAGAATCAAGATGCAACTGTTACACTAACTACATCTGAGTTTAGAGGACTAAAGACAAATCTAGAGTACCGATATGCTTTGGCGCCCGGAAGCTCTGGGATATTAAATTATGCTTACTTACAAGATGAAACGTTCTCTGAATCAGAGAGAATTTTAGCTACCTATGGACAGGATTTCAGAACAAGAGACAGATGGTTTTTATCTTATAAACACATTTACGAACTGCCAAATTACTACGAACACCGTATGGATTTAAATTTGGCCAGTGATTTACAATATGCCTTTGATTTTTCTGAAGAGTTCCCCTTCTACCGAGAGCCCTCCATCACTAATCGAATGTCCCTGTCTAAATACAATGAAAACCAACATCTAAGCGTCGATGCGATATTGCACCGTAACCAGTTAAAAACCGACCCTCTGGCCAACAATGAGGATGCTGTTCATAAAATGCCCGAAATACGCTGGAGCTTGAAGACGCAGAGAATAGAAGACTCAAACTTTTACTATAACCTTGAAACAAATTATGTGAATTACGCCCGTAGTAACTTTGCCTATGACGATATAAATAACGATGGCAAGTTTACTGAGGGACAAGATAAAATTCGCGCAGGACAAAGGCTCATTCTTAAACCCGAACTATATTATCCTTTTTCAATTGGCCCTTACTTGAACGTTCTACCTAGCGTATCTTATCAAGAAAATATTTATAAGTTCACTGATGCGATTGAAAGCAGCCCATTCTCTAGGTATCTGCAAACAAAGGTTTCTCTTAGATCTACCACCTCAAGAATTTATGACAGTGGTGATCCTAACGATGCAGCCTTTAAACACGAAATGATTCCATTTTTAACATTTGTAAAAACACCCTTCATTCAAAGAAGCGATGATACCTTTATTGGCCCAAAGGATTTAATTCCCTACTCGTCAGATCAAAGTGTAAACGATCAAGATCCATTGCAATTTGATTTTAGAGATCGCCTTCCTCAAAGAGATGTTATCGAATTTGGTCTTAGACATGTATTAAGTCGACGAATCTATAACGATGGTACCCCGCAAATTAAAGAGCTTGCGGCCTGGTCCTTGTCACAAAAATACGACTTAAGGGAAGCAGATTCTAAGGATACCAAAAGGGAACCTTGGTCCAATATAACAAGTGCTCTTGAGCTTTACTTTAATAAGTTTGAAGCTTTATCCACTGTTTATTATTACCCCTATCAAAACCATTTGAACTCATCCACTAGATTGCGGTTTTATCCTAATTCTAGAGATTACTTAGAGCTCGCGTACAACCAAGCTTTTGTAATCCGTAAAGGTGAACGTGTTGATAGCTCTGCCGAGTCACAAGATATACTATTTTCTACTGTCCTTCGTTTCAAAAATGCAGACATAGCAGGCAGCACTGAATATTCTAATGTTACGCATAACTTTGAAAAATACACAGTAGGTATCCAATTAAAGCCACCTGGAGATTGTTGGAACTTTTCAGTTGCCCAAACATTAAACTCGCAGGATAGAGTTACCTCAATTAAATTTGAATTTCTATTTGATGGCGTAAATGACGATAAGTTTAATCCTGAATCCTTAAACTAAAAGTTATAAATCGTCATTTGTGAGATGAATCCGTCGATACCTTTATTACTTACAATGGGGGCGACAAAAAAAGATGGTGCACGCACTTCAGGCTCAGTACCCAGTTCTGGCTCTGGTTTGTTTTCATAAAATTGCGTCACATAGATTCCCAAGGCAATTCCAGCATAAAGACCAAGAGAGGCCCCTTTTGCAACTCGTTGTAAATCGTCCCCTGGATTATCTACAAATGCCAGTGATGCAGCACCCACTAAAGCACCGACCAATGTTCCATATGCAGCACTAGTTAAAAACTCTTTGGATTTATCATCCTCAGCCTTTAGGACTGTACTAAAAAATAAACCTACTAGTAAAATGGATATGAACCTCATACTTCAAGTGTCTCTAGTGAACCCCTAAAACGTCAAGGCACAATGTAATCAAAGACAAAAATCAGTGGCTGAGGTAAAACAAAAGAACCATGTGGGATGCGTTGCTCAGATAATTTAAATAGCATGCAGCTCATGCTCGACCAAGGACCGGCTCTATAAGGATTAGTTTTCAAAGACATACCATTCTCGTTATTCTTTCACTATATGGATGAAAAGATAAAAACAGTCGAAAAAGTAACTAAGGGTACAATTTTAGTACTTGAGGATTCTGATCCCGCCAGAAATGTAGTCACACTATTTTTAGAAAAGAATAATTACAAAGTAATCGGCTTCAGTAATGGCGAAGCCGCATTAGAATATATTCAGCAGGAAGAAATTAGTGATTTAAAATTAATATTGTCAGATATCATGATGCCTAAAGTTGATGGTTTTGAATTCATAAGAAAAATAAAAGAATTAGGAAAATTCGTAGGCATACCTATTTTAATTATGTCAGCCATGACAGAAAAAGAATCAGTAATTGAAGCCAAAAGCTTAGGAGTAACAGGTTATATTTTAAAACCTATAAGTATTAAAAAGTTAAGTGATGTTTTAAAAAAGCTTTTTCCAAATGAAACATTTAAAGATATTTCACAAAAGTTTAATGTGTGAACCCAATAGATAAACAAAAAAGAATTGAATTCTATCTTAGCAAAATTGACAGTATACCCTCATTGCCAAATGTGGTTATAGAGTTTATAAAGCTTATAGACAACCCAATGGCATCAACCGGCCAAATTGAAGATCAACTCTCTAAAGATCAAGGATTAGCTTTGAAGGCATTGCGCCTAGCTAACTCTGCCTACTATGCAATCCCAGGAGGGGCTACATCATT
>JBBKWS010000041.1:0-7641 GCA_037969075.1 Bdellovibrionales bacterium
AGCTCGTACATAGAATTCTTCAGCTGATTCGCACCAAACCGTTGGTAAAAATTAAGACGAGTAGTGTTTTGTTTTTGTTCTTCATCACTAGCACAGAACTTTCTCTCCACTGATTCACACTCTAAAAAAACCCCGAGGGACTTATTTAAAACCGACTGATCTTTAATTCTAGAGTACAGCGCTGCACCAATGCCTCGACTTGGACTATGCCTACTAGAAGCAATGTAATCCAAAAAGAAGAAATTTTCTGCCAAAAATTGAGAAGCGATCGCTGCACCTAAAACCACACCACGTCTTTCTGCCACAAAAAGATAGTGTTTATAAATGCTACCCTTGTTTGTTGTTACTCTTTCTATTAAACCATCTAGGTACTCATGCTTCATATAAGGAAACTGCGACAGTAATAATTCTTTAACAGCGCTTATAACATCTAGATTTAGAGGCGTAGAATGATCAAAGATTTGTCTAATTTTAAAAGCAGAAATAATAAGCTCCTAGCTAAGATATTTTTGTATCTTCTTGCACCTAAGGATCTAAGGTCAATGTAAAACCCTAGCTGAGTAAACGGATTTAAATACAAACTAAGCGAACTATTATTTAGTTTGGCGCAGCCGGCAGGGTTCGAACCTGCAACCCTCGGTTCCGAAGACCGATACTCTATCCAGTTGAGCTACGGCTGCATAAGACCTTAAACTAGACGAAGGCCTTGATGAAATCAAGATTAGCTCAAGATACCTCGCGTTAAGTTCCTGCTATTATGAGATAAATTCAAATTTTGGTTTGTGTCACAAATGGTCTTTGCTACGATTTTGGTATGTCACAATCATTTTTACAAAGATCCTCGTTTGACTCTTGGCCTATCGCAAAACCTATGCAACGAGTGCTCGCACTCCTTATCGACAGTGTTCTAGTTTTATTTGTCGTTGTTGTATTGATGAAATTATTTAAGCAGCCAATGCATTGGCAAAACACACCTTATTTTTGGTTAATCTGCATGTGGTTCTGGGAAGCTTTCTTTGTGATCTTCACGGGCTCTTCTCCTGGTAAAAGACTTTTATCTCTTGAAATTTATTCTCCAAGATATGACGGAGCTCCAAGCCCAGTACAAATCTCTCTTCGTATCATTATGTTTTGGTTAGGATTAGGTTTATTAGGTATCGGTATCTTACCTATACTCTCTCGTCGTGACCATCGTGGGTGGCATGATCTCATTGCTGAAACCTTAGTAATAGGCACATCTAGAAGCAACCCTTCAAACATTGCAACTAGATGGGTGCCTGATATTATTTTAGTTTTATCTCTACTTCTGTTTTCTGGTATTGGCGCAAGAATATTCTCTGTGGGCATAAAGAATTCTCAAATTTCTACCTACAGTCTAAACAACTGCGATTCCCCTGAAGCTTTCGTAAAACATTCTAAAGATGTTTTAGTTGGCTTGGTCATCTCGCCAGCATTTACTAACTGCTGGCAAGCTATAGAAACTTCTAATCAAAACATCAAAGATGCAAAGATATACCAACTAGCTATAATTAGTAAAAAATATCATCAATACTTATTGATTTCAAAAGACGCCAGAGCTGATTTTTATAAAAACGAGATCAAACCTCTTGAGACCACCTTATGCATTAGCCCATCGAAAGAATGTAATAGCGCAAGTTTTTTGGCAACGCTTGAAAGCGGTGAAGATATTTCTTTTTCAGAAAATTATTTTTCAGAGTATGAAACCCTGTTAAAATCATTAGCTAAGACTGATGATATTTTAAAAATCCTACCTGAAACCATAGAAAGTGAATCCAGTGGCTGGCTAAAAACCCTCCTTACCGAGCTTGAAGTCGGGTTAAACCCTAGCAAACTAAAACGTTTGCCACTTGTCTCAAACAATAAAGATTGGGTACATGCAGTAGAATGCCTAGAGAGAATCAATTCACATTTAACTACCTCTAGCTGCGATAAAATGAAAATGGCCCATTACGCAGTAAAAGAAGCAAAGATTGCGAATTTCGACCCAATCGATGACTATTTGTCTACGCAGCCAAGAGATTTTATTTATGAGGATTTAAAGGCCTTAAAAGTGTACTTTACCGCCAAAAGTAATAATGACGAGAAGACAGCAGAAAGCTTTCTTGCGACATATCCTAAAGATGCTATTTTCAAAAACTTAGTACAATAATCAGTGCAAGTAACTGGAATACCTATGATTCTTAAGACGCAAATGAGAATCATTTTTATTTAGATTGACTTTTATTAGGTCATTTAGCATCTTGTCCCCCTATGGAAAAACTGAGCCACACAATCGAACTAATCAATACCAAACGCAATTTTAAGTGGGATGAGCCTACGGTTAAAAGTATCATTCGCGATATGGGACTCAAAGTGACCCAACAAAGAATGATTATTTTAAAGTGTCTATTATCAGGCAGAGATCACATCACAGCTCAAGAATTATTTGAGGCTGTTATAAAAAAAGATCCAAGCTTTGGCTTCGCCACAGTCTATAGATTTTTAAAACAACTCAACGAACAAGATCTAGTAACAGAAGTTAGAATGGGCGGTCTGCCAGCAAGATATGAGTGGGCCAAGAAAAAAAATCACCATGATCATCTTACGTGTAAACAATGTGGAGCTATCTGCGAATTCGAGAATGAACAAATTGAATTGTTACAAAAGCAAATAGCCAAAAAATTTGGTTATGTACTTACAGGTCACATTTTAGAACTCTACGGCCTATGTCCCCCATGTCAGAAGGAGGAGGGGCTGCTTCCAATCGGTGATACCTAATGTCCGTTTTATTTACAGAGAAACCTTACGGTTGGCCAACTCATAGAGTTGATACTGATAAACCAGGGTACGCTGAGCATATTGAAAGCACTGCTGATCAAAAAATATATGTCGCTCACCGCCTAGATAAAACAACTACTGGAGCGATGGTTTTTGCCACTACCAATGAATCCGCGAAACTACTACAAGAGCAATTTTCGAAAAGACTTATTGAAAAAGAATATTACTTTGTTACTGACAAAAACTGTAAGGATACTACTTTTACCATAGACACTTGCATTGAAAAAATAGACAAAATCTACACTTCAACAACTGACAAACAAGCAAATAGCAGCACAGCTTTTTCATGGGTAAGCTCTCACAAGAAATACCATCTATGGAAAGCAAAACCACTTAGCGGTAAAACCCATCAAATTCGCTTACATGCACAAAATGCTGGTATATCTATACTGGGTGATTCTATATACGGCGGTAGTGATTATCCTTTTTTACTTTTACATTCACATAAAATAGGACTGCCAGGAGAGAAAGAGCACACCTCTTCCCTTCCAATCTATTTTTCGAAACTTGAAATAGTAGAGGACCCATTATTTGCCAGAAGCATCAGAGCTATTGAAGACCGAATTATTTTATTTAAAGAACTCCCTAATTGTATTAGATGGATTCATAAAGAGATCCCCTGGTTATGTGTAGATCAATTAGGAAGTCACTTATGGTTTCAAATATTTGAAGTTACGGATAACTATGAATCGTTAGTTAACGAAATTAGAAATTACCTTGAAACTAAACAAAATACACAACTAGCACACCACATTCAAATAATGCCTAACCGAGGCATGACTCCAAATCAAAAGTTGGTAAGTGATTTTGGCGAAACTCGTTGGACTAGCACTGAACATCAAATCACTTATGAATTTAGGTCAGACTCTGGAAGTTCTTACGGATTATTTTTAGACCAAAGAAAAAATAGAGACTGGATTTTACAAAACACTAAAGGTAAATCTCTATTAAATCTATTTTGCTACACCGGAGGCTTTAGCCTTTGCGCGCTTAAAGCGGGAGCCATCGATGTAACTAGTGTTGATACTAGTAGGAGCACCTTAGAGTGGTTAGAGCAAAACATTACATTGAATGACTTCAATAAAGACATACACAAATCATGGTCAACCGATGCTAGAGTGTTTTTAAAAGGAGCTAGCCAGAGAAACAAAACCTATGATTTTGTTATTTGTGATCCTCCGTCATTTTCAAGAAGCAAAGAAGGTGTTTTTAAAATTGAAAATGACTTTAAGGATCTTTTTGATCGCTGTTTACAAGTATTGGCGCCGAAAGGCACCTTACTGTTTTCTACTAACTTTGAAGGCTGGCAAATGAAAGATTTTAAAGAACAAGTAGAACTAGCTCTACCTAGAAGCTATAAAATTATTAGGTTCGCGTCTAGTGATGTAGATTTTGAAGCCCCAACCCATGATCGAATTTTAAAAATGGTTTTTATTTCGAAGCTTTAATGTGTTTAGCTTTTACTACTGTATGTATATTACCTCTAACTGTAAAATCTGAAATTACTTCGATTTCATGCGGATCCAATAAATTAATAAGATCTGTCATAATCATATTTGTTACATCTTCATGGTAGATGCCTTGGTTACGAAACTTATTTATATACAGTTTTAATGATTTTAATTCTACGCATTTTTGGTCAGGCACGTAGTTAATATAAATTGTCGCAAAATCAGGAAAGCCACTGCGCGGACAGAGACATGTGAACTCTGGACAAGTAAATTCAATCGTATATTTTCTATCTTTGGTTCTATTTTCAAATGCTTCTAGCTCAGCATTTTCAATAGCTAGTTCACCATATTTTTTTTCCATACCGATACTCCTAAATAACTTTTGCACCATCAGTACTAAACTTAATTCCTAGTGGCTGCAAGTGCGCTAAAGCTGTTTGTAAATTTTGTTGTTTCTCTGGAGGGCAGATAAACAATAAATATCCGCCGCCACCTGCGCCCAATAATTTACCGCCATAAGCTCCCGCCGATAGAGCTATTTGATAAGATTCTTCAATCATAGAATTTGATATTAATTGGTTTACACCCTTCTTAAGTTTCCAACCTTCATCTAATATTCGTCCTAGATTTAAGAGATCCCCACCTTCTTTTAACTCTTTGTAAAATTCCCTTGCAAGGTCAGCCATTCTCCGTAAAGAATCTTTTGCAACTTCTGTAGTCTTACGTTCAGCTTCTAAAATCTTCGTGCCGTCACGACTAATGCCTGTGTAATATAACTGTGTTGCCATTTCTAAAGATTGTGCATGTTGGGATTGCAGGCTATCCACTTTTACCTCGCCTGTTGCAAGAAATGTAAATGCATTCAAGCCACCAAAAGCCGCGGCATATTGGTCTTGCTTGCCCGTGTTACAACCCAACTCATTGATTTCGATATGACAGGCCTTTTCAGCTAATTCAGTGTTACTAAGCACATTACCTTTTGTTTTAACTTGCAGAGCTTTTATTAAAGCGACAGTTAGGCTAGAGCTCGAACCTAAACCGGTGCCCGTTGGCGTATCACTTTTAATATGAATTCCTATATTTTTTTCAATACCATAAGAGCGCAAAACATGTCTCACTAAGCTATTTTTTAAATCACTTACTAACTCAACCTGCTCAGTGGCCTCTTGCTCAAGCTGCACCCCTTGTGAGTCTTCTACAGTTAAGCTGACATGCTTATCTATCGTTGTAGATACAACGAAACCGTCTTCTTCCTGATAGAAAGATGGAAAATCAGTTCTTCCTCCCATAAAGCTGATACGTAGAGGGCTCTTACAATGAATCATAGAGAAAATTTATAGTATAAAATGAATGGGAACTCTAGTTGATTCTTTTACAAAATTATACAATATAGTCCATATGGAAACGATTTACTTAGATTATCACGCTACAACGCCACAAGACCCGAGAGTTACAGAGGCTATGCTGCCTTACTTTCACAAATTTTACGCCAACTCCTCGTCAGCCCATATGGCCTCAATGCCGGTAAACGACGCTCTGCAAATCGCAAGACTTGCCCATGCAAACTACCTTGGAGCAAAAGAAAAAGAGATCGTTTTCACAGGCTCGGCAACAGAAGCTAATAATTTAGTGTTTCACTCTTGTTTTGAAGTTTACGGAAAGCAAAAAAATCATATTTTAATTAGCCCCGTTGAGCATAAGTCTGTGATCAAGGCAGCCTTTAATCTTGAAAAACAAGGAGCCAAAATTGAATGGCTAAAGGTAGATAGTGATGGCCACATTGACCTTAGTGATCTAAAAAATAAGCTGACTGACAAAACTCTTTTGGTTAGCGTGTTACATGCAAATAACGAAATTGGCACTATTCAAGATTTACAGAAAATTTCAAAACTCTGTAAATCAAATGATAGTTTATTTCACACCGATGCCGTACAAACTTTTTCTAAATACCCTCTCAATGTCGAAACACTTGGCGCTGATTTTTTAACTTGGTCAGCTCATAAATTTTATGGCCCTAAAGGCATGGGCGGACTGTATTTTAATTCAAAAAACGTAAAGATGCAGCCGCAAATTGTAGGCGGCGCTCATGAAAATGGCCTAAGAGCTGGCACAGTAAATACTCCAAGTATCGTTGGAATGACTAAAGCCTTAGAGTTGATGTTAAAAGAAAATGAAACCGCACAAACAAAAAAACACCGCGATTACTTTCAAGACGAAATAATAAAAATTTTAAATAGTAAAAATATAAAATATCAAATCAACGGATCAAAAACTGCGAAACTAACAAATAATTTAAACATCACCCTACTCAACAAAAATCGAAAAGATATTGAGCCAAAACTGCGCGCACTTTGCTACTCCACCGGCTCTGCCTGCACCTCTGGCCAAGGTAGCCCAAGTCATGTCTTACTCGCTTTAGGAATGGATGAGGCCGACGCCATGAACACCTTTAGGTTTAGCGTTGGAAAACCCACCACAATAGCAGAGCTAGATAGAGCATTAGATATATTTAAGCAGGCCTTAACAAACAGCTAAGACGACGCTGAAGAATAACTTTTTAAGGCAAACTTCCATAACAGAACTGTCATTACACCAAATATAGACGTCGCTAAAATCGACCCGCCTACATAGGGCCAAGGATTTTTTTCCCAAAGTACGTGAGCAGGATATGATGACATAATTCCAAATGGAATAATCGTCACTACAGCAACCCGCATCCAAGATCTAAAAATGCGGTCAGGCCGTTCAATCAATCGATTTAAAGTCCAAAACACCATCTCCCCGCCTTTGCCCCCATGGGTCCAAAATACCGGCAAGATAAATATAATGCGCAAAAAGAAATATAGAAGTAAGCCCAACACCATTAAAAAAGACATTAAGACATATCGATCCCAACTAATTGACTCTGGGTAACTGGTAATCGCCCAAACAAAAATACCAGAAGCAAAGAGTAAGTTGATAAACGAATTGATGGCGACCTCTCGGGTAGACAAAAAAAACAAACTAGATACCGGCCTAAGTAAATAATAATCCAACTCCCCCTTATTCACTAACATGGGAATCCACCAAAGATTATTAGCAAACAAAGTCATATTGATACCATCAATAATTAAAAATATTCCGACAAAAACCATAACTTGTGATTCTGTCCATCCTGCAAGGGCAGAAGAATGTAAAAATATAACTTTAAAAAAGTAAATATTAGTGCCGTAGTAAATAAAATCCATCAATATACGAAAGAAGAAGTCCATCCTAAATTCAGCAGTTTTTGAAATAGAAAATAATAAAAACTGTCGATACAGTCTTAAATACCTTATTATCACTGGCCAACTCCTGTGTATTTTAATTGGCC
>JBBKWS010000042.1:0-32807 GCA_037969075.1 Bdellovibrionales bacterium
AAGCACATCTACTTCCATAGTCTCTCTTTGGATTTGATCCATAGTTCCTCCGAATGTATGTAGCTTATTAAAAATTAAATGAGAATTCTATAAAAAAATGTCCTGAGAGCCAGGACATCATGTTTTTGAAAACAATTAGTCGTCGTGCGACGCTGGCAATCGATTGTTATTGTTTGGATTTTGCATCTTTACCTCATAGTACTTACGAGAGGTCTTATAGGTTGCCGGAAGTTCTTTTTGAACCTGTATATCCATTTCATCCCACCCACCTGGGTACTTTCTTTCTCTCTGCATTTGCTCATTTGTCTTTGCAAGACCAATAAGCGGCAATAGCAATGAAATTAAGATAATTAAATTTCTCATTTTTTTACCCCTAATTTTTTCTTACTTTGCTTGATTTTATTAGAAGCTGGCTTTCTTTTGCCATTCTTCTTTTTTTTAATAGATTTTGATTTTTTTTTTGCAGCAGGTGTTCGCTCTAAAGATTTCTTTTCATTTTCAGTTTTTGCGGTAGTACTAGCCGGCTGAAAGCCTCTCTCTTGCACGAACCAAGTCTCTACTCCAGAATTGTCAGTAAACGTTTGTGAAGGTAGCTTATCTAGTCCATCTTCTCGCTCTTTTGCGATAGGTGGTATCAATGTAAACTCCTCCTGCTTGCTATTATCAGCAAAAGCCGGGAAAATTATAAATAGAGTTAAAATACAAACTACCGTCTTCATTCATCTATTTTATCGGAATAACTAATTAAGACTTACAATAGTTTGTAGAAAATTAGACAATAGGCTTGCGATGTAAATGCAGCGGAATCTGCTTTCGGACTGACTCAATTTTAGCTTTGTCTAGCTCGACCAACACAGACTGCGGCAGATCGCTCTCGGTCTTTATTTCGGCAATGATTTCGCCCCAAGGGTCTATAACCATAGAGTGTCCCCATGTTCTATGTAGCCCCATATGTACCCCACCTTGGGCCGGCGCAATGATGTAACTTTGTGTTTCAATCGCTCTGGCTCTTAATAAAATTTCCCAATGAGCACTTCCAGTGAGAGCTAAAAAAGATGATGGAGCCAAGATCGCATCCACACTTTCTTGTGCATACTTTAAGTATAAAGCAGAAAATCTGAGATCATAACAAATGCTCTCACCCAACTTCCACCCCTCAAAAATAAAAGTTGATGTTTTATCTCCTGCGGTAAATGTGTCGGACTCTCTAATACTCGTTTGCCCCTCTACATCCACATCAAACAAATGAATTTTCTGATAACCCGCAACTACTTCTCCAGTAGGTAAAATGCGAATAGAAGAATTAAAAATATTACCGTCAACCTCTAGAGGAATGGCCCCCAGGTGAAGATATACTTTTTTATCAGCACTCCATTTTTGCAACGTCTTTATCTCTATACTGTCCAACAAAAATGATTCCACAGGATCTTTTCTAGTTGCACGCATAAACAGTGAATTCTCTGGTAAGCATATCAACTCTCCCTCTTTAACCGAGACAGTTTTAAGATGCTCTAGAATAACTTGTAGGTTTTTATTTTTTTGATTCGTTGTACAAAGCTGTACTAAACGAACAAGCATACTACTGAAGGCTGGCTGCTGAATGTAAATCAGCTTTTTGACTTACATCCTTACAGTCCCATCCTGCATTTTTTAAATTGGTACGAATATTTTCTGAAAACATATTACATGAACTTTTGTTTTGCGCTCTGCCAACTTCTTTGTCTTTTCCATCTTTTGTATAGATTGTAAGGCATACCTTTTCTGTAGGCTCCCACTCAACTCGAATGGTGCGAACTATTCCACGGTTTTTACAGATTACGTAACTAAGTAAGTCATCTGCCTTTTCTTCGGCAAATAGAGAGATAGGAAACATCAAGATGCAAATTAGTATTAGTTTCATTACTGACTTAGGGTAACAAGATTTTATGGTTTAAACAATCAATAGCTCTATTAAAGATATGAGCTCTAGGTTTAGATTAAAAAAAAGCAGGCTTAAGGCCTGCTTTTTTATCTTTACGCTTTCGCAGTCTTTGCGGCTTTGCGCTTGGTCGGTGCTTTTTTATCTGGGTTTGATACTAAAACTACATTCGAATAGTTGATAAAGCCTTCTTTTTTATTAAGACCCTCTTTACGATCAAAATGAGTTAGTAGCTTCACTCCACTGATTTGAATTTTAAGATTCTTTTTATCAAGAGCAGTTACTGTGCCTTTTTTGCCTTTATCCGCGCCGGCAATTACTTCTACAGTAGCACCTTTTTTAATTTTTAATTTCATATACTACTCCTTTGCCTTTGCTGTTCTTTTTTTAGATTTTCCAGCAAGTTTTCGCTTAACACGAGTTTTAAACGTCATGGCTCTTTTTGAAAGCTTCTCTTCAGGAAGATTTAATAAATAAGAATCAAAACTACCGCGATTTTCGATAGCACGTAGTGTGCTAGTTGCGATTCTTAAGTCTACGAACTCATTTAAAGCTTGGCTATGTAGCTGCTTTTTTTGAATATTGGCATGTACAATAGACTTAGTTTTAATATTAGAATGACTCACCAAATTCTTAACACTGGGACCTTTGCCCGTAAGCTCACAACGAGCCATAAAACCTCCAAAAAATTAGGAACTTAACATATAGTGTAGAGGCCAGATAACAGCAAGAAAAAAGGCCCATTCACAAGATTTCTACGGGTATATATGAAAAAAACATAAAAATAAACAAAAAACACTGGATTTTTAGACGAATATAGGATTTTATGCACATTCAAATCGATTCAGTAGCTGAGGTAAATATGGATAGAGCAGAAAAATCAGATAGATCAGATAGAAGTGACAATAAACGTGGCAACAGCAATAGCAATAGCAATATAGGTGCTGGTAGCAGTCGTTCTAAATATAGAACTGAGTATAACGGAGACTATAAATTTGATTATAAAGATCCAGCTACTCTGTACCGCTTTATCGGAGAAGGTGGAAAGATTGTACCTTCAAGAATTAGCAAACTAAGCATGTGTCAGCAAAGAGACCTTACAAACGCTGTTAAAAAAGCCCGTAACTTGGCTTTGTTACCGGTAGGCTCACTTTCTTACGATGATTTCTCACGTCCACAAAACGTATCACCAGTACCGTTTACTTTTGAATAGATCTTAAGTAGACAGTTTGATCATAAAAAAGCCGCTATTTTGCGGCTTTTTTATTTTGTATATATTCCAGTATAGATAAGAGAATGGCACCAACGTAGTAAGGACTAGAAATCCGGTGCAAAATGCCAATCACCGGGAAAACTTCTTCAACGGATCCTCCGTAAAATATACCTGCAGCAAGTCTGATCGCCAAAATGGGTATTACTAGCGCATATAGAAATGCTGACCATACCCAGAAGCTATAGGACTTGAACTCACGCTTCTTAAAAAAAACAATCATACTATTTATGGCAACAATTATAAACACCACACTGGCAGCAATACTCGCGCTCCATCTAGGCGCCCAGTGAAACAACAGGGCTACTGTAGGAATTGCTAAAATCTGTACCACAAGAGCTATCATGATCTTTGACTCCTTTGTCTGATGACCTCGTAAGACAGAAGGCTTGCTGCCGCAGAGACGTTTAGAGAGTCCACTTTGCCAAGCATAGGAATCACCACTACATCATCTGATTCTTTTAAAAATCGGTCACTAATTCCATCCTTTTCAGACCCTAATACAAGAGCTATACCCTGCTTAAGATCCATATCCCAATAAACCTTTTTTACATCTGGGCTTGTGGCTATAATTCGTATTTTTTTAGATTCACAGTACAAAAACAACTCATCGACTGTCATGGTAATTACTGGCAATGAAAATACGGCTCCAAGACTTGCCCTGATTACATTTGGGTTATTTAGATCTGTCGCTGGGTCACACAAGATAATAGCGTCTGCGCCTGCCCCGTCTGCCGTTCTTAGAATAGCGCCTAAATTACCAGGTTTTTCTACCTTTTCGATCACTAGTATAAATGGGTTTGGACTAGGGGGAATATCTAAAATATCATATAGTATTTCGTCTGCCACAGCGATAAAACCATCTGGGGTGCTTCTAAAGGATAGTTTCTCGAACACCTTCTTGCTGACATAAAATGTTTTTGCTGTATCTACACTAGCAAGTGTTTTTTTACACTCTTGATTGGGGAATAGTTCTTCACATAGAAAGATCGTATCGATTTCTAAACCATGATCAATGGCTTGAAACAACTCTCTATATCCCTCAATCAAAGTTTTTTTGTATTTTTTACGGGCACGTCTTTCTTTGAGCTGCACTGCCTGCTTTATCTTGGCATTATTAAGACTTTCAATAATTTCTTGGGGCATCCGTACACATCCTGATATACGGACGAATCTACCGACTTCCGGACAAATCACAAGTTCTTTTGTCTCATTTACGTTTTAATTAGCATACAGCTTGGCACTTCGCTTGCTTTATCCAATCGGTAAAGGGAGATAACAATGACATCTGCAAAAAATATAATTATGGAACTAGAGACAAACCTATATCAATTTGGGTTAAATCCTAAAGATTGGTACATTTATTTAAATAAAATTACGACTACTGCAAAAGCTAAAAAGAAAATATCTATCAGTAATATTAAAATTGTTAGTAGAGAATTTGATGATCTTTATTTTAGAGCTGAGGCTACCGTAGAAAAAAAGAAAAGCATTATATCAGCAACATGGACAGGAATACAGCTAGTAGCAATTTAAAAGGTGCTACAACTTGCAGAGAAGATGGATCTTCTCCACACATCGGCTCTAGATAAATTACTAGGATTAGGAAGCGACAGCATTGTTTTTTCTCGCCACTTTTCCCAAGCGTCCTTACCTTCAGACTTTGTTCTTAGGCCTGTTAATTTACAAAACAAAAACATATGATTGTTATCTAGCCAGCTAAACTTTTCATAGGTAGATTCTGGCGGCTGATTGCCCCAAGCAAGTTCAACCATTAAATCCTGTGTATCACGAAATGCTTTCTTAATATCTTTCACTTTGCTTAGCTCAGCTAAGCATTCAGGATTACTGGATTCTATATCACCAGTGAGTTTTAGAACTCCATTAAATAAATCCTGACAAGCTCCTAGAGAGTTACCATTACGACATTTTGTGTAAGATGCAGAAAATCCTGTGGTTTTAATATAAGATTTCTTTTTGTCTAAATATAGAAATGGAGTTTGTAGAGATTGTAGCAAGGTTAACTGTGAATCACATACCGAATGAGGAGGGTTTAAAACTAAAAGCAGGAATATACCTAATACAAGTATTCCACCAACGAGTACCCATCTAGGAAGTTTTGCAATGACTTGGTCTAAAGAACTCATAGTTACATGGTAGGTTGCAATAAAAAAAAAGCCAAGCTCGAAAGCCTGGCTTTTTTGAGATCAATACTAGGCTTTAATTAAAAATCAAAACCAGCACTAGCCATTATGCGTTCAGCACTGTCATCACCGCCACCAACAACATCGTCCCCTGGCATAAACATACCATACTCAAGAGATGTCTTAAATCCATTGGCATATTTCTTTTGAATCGTTAAATCAATTTCGTTACCGATTTCATCATCTGTTCCTGATTTTTCAGTTTCAGTAAACATGTAATAATCTAACATCACTGTTAAATCATCCATTGGAACCATTTTTACTTTAACAGCCATTGCAGTTAGACCAGTTCCCACTAATGCATTAGTACCAGCTAAACCATTACCCCAACGAGCGATTCCCATACGGCCAGTGTATTTTTCTTGGTCATAGTTAAAAGAATCATAAGCTTTTGAATCAGTAGTCGTTGCACCACCGTCTTTATCACCAGATGACTGATGATAAGCTACACCGATACGTAGACCTTTAACTTCTGGCATATTAAAACCAGCTTCTACATTAAACATGTCGCCTTCACGGTCTCTTTCAACGCCACCAAAAGTAATGTTACCTGTAAAATTCTCATAGGCAGCTGCATAATCAAATGCACCCATTTCACCACCAACAGATAAACCAATCCACTGCCTATCGTTTTTAACGATGGGTTGAGCCACTTCGTTAGTCGTAGCTGAGTTAGCTTTTGCTAACACATAGTGAATATTTACTTTATTTAAAAATTCAGGAATGTTTTTTAAATCAACAACACCACCCAAAAAGTGAGCATCACTGTTACCAACTACAACTGCTGTTGCACCTTCAGTTGCATTAAAGCTTTCATCAACAGCTCTTACACCAAACACACTAAAGCGAAGTGCATCGAATTCATTGGATAGTAGGGCACCATCAAAAGAAATTGGAGTGTAGCCACCGTTACCAGCTCTTGAAACTAACTCACCATTGGCAAGTTCAAATGAACCACGACCAAATTGTAGAGTGCTAACATCGTTCATTTTCCAAACACCGTAAGCTTCCTCTACTAAAAGAAGGTTAGATGTTTGTGTTTGTGTTTTGTAAGCAGTTTCGCTGCCAGTAATTGCTTGTACGTCACCCCAAAGAGCTACGTTTCTTAGTACGATTTTACCAAAAAGGTTTTCGCTACGAACGATATCTAGTGCCAATCTTGTAGTTTGCACGAAGTCATTTTCACGATCACTAGCTGAATCATTATGGTCATAATTTCCTGTTGATTCGTATTTTACTTCAAGACCACCGCTCCATTTGAACTGTGTTTCTTGGGCATTAGCTACTGATACCATTAGTACGGCAGCAAGCAGAATAGATTTACTCATAAGCACTCCTTTAAGGTGTTATTTTTATGCAGGGTCCACTGGACCTTTGTCCGTTCTTTTGAACCCGTCCATTAAAGCCAGGTAAAATCTAGGTTGCAAAAGTTTTCTTCTAAACTGTGTGCGGCGCAACAATTAGGCATCTTAAGGGTAGTTTATCTATCTTTTTGACATCGAGCGGTGATTTGACTATGTTGCCGGTTCGTCGGGAAGTAGCGCAGTCTGGTAGCGCATCTGGTTTGGGACCAGAGGGTCGCAGGTTCGAATCCTGTCTTCCCGACCAATTTTAACCCACACAATCGTGTTAATTTGAGGTTAAAACAATAGAACATTTTCAAACACTCATTAACTAATCCATACCGCCAAATTATAAGGCTATACTACAGGCACTTCTTAACCATCCATATGGAGCTTGTATGCCAGCATTCTTACTAGTCTTACTATCACTTAGCACCCAAAATATCTTTGCCGACCCAACGCCAATGGCAAACACGATGCCCTTTGTTGGTATTACTACTGACCAGCCAGTATGCTATGGCCGTGAATATAGTCCCGCGCACTTAAAAGCGAAGCCAAAGCAGACGGTAAAAAAAATCCAAGCAAAGCTTGAGATCATTCCTGAATACAATCAAAATGTACTTAATCTTGAAGTAACACTTAGAGGAGAAAAAAATCAGTACACTAATTACCGATCTATCTTCTCATGTTTTCTAGATGATGGTGGAAAATACAGATGCGGGATAGATTGTGACGGTGGTTCTGTAAAAATAAGTATGAGCTCAAAAAACGAATTAGTAATATCTGTAGAAAATGGATTTATCTTAAGCGGCGGCTGTGGATCTGAAGAAAAGGACGTCTTTTTACAAGCTGTTCTTGGTGGAGATGATAAATTCGTAATGACTAAGCTCCCAGCGCAATTTTGTGCAAAATCAGATTGGATCGATAAAATCGATAACAACTAGAGATCTTAGCCTAGAATCGCTTTATATAATTTCAACCAAATACGCGTCGTCATGGAATTAGAGTTTATTACCTAACAAATAAAGTCAAAAAAAGCATAAAATGTCTAACGGTTGTCTAACTACCCGTTGCATAATTAGCCAATGAATCCATAAAGATCTACTCTCCTTGCAGAGGTACATATATGGGTTTAGGAACTATCATTTTAATTATTTTAATACTTATGCTTTTAGGTGCAATCCCTACTTGGGGCCACAGTAAAAATTGGGGCTACGGACCTAGTGGTGGATTAGGACTACTGGTAATTATTCTTGTTATATTATTAGCTACTGGGCGAATTTAAGCTAATAGCCGTAGTTTTCATTGAGCTCAATTAAGTTATAGAATCTATAAACTAAACTGCAACTCGTATAATTAATTACGGTTGTAATAATTTATAGATAAAAGGAATACAAAAATGAACCTTTTAATTAAAGATCAAAACAATAAATAATTAAATTTTATATTCCTTTTAATTCTTTTCGTAAAACTTCTCTCACTTCTTTATCTAAACAAGAGAAGTTTTCTTGCGACTTAGTTTGTGATTTAGAAGATGTATGACCTTTCACCCAGTGTAACTCTGGTTTCACTAAATCAAAGATCGTATAAAATTCTTTGTAAAGATCAGTATTAGTAAGTTCGGTTTGCTTAGCTTTACTAATAAATTTGCTCTCTTCTAAATCCTTTCGTCTAGATGGTAAATCAACCACTGTCTTGCAATCGGTAAAAAGCATAACTCGTTTGTGTGCTGGACAGGCTTTTAAGGCGCTAATCACCCCTCTGAGTTCAGCTCGAATATTATTAACCTCATTGATTTTTTGCGTCTTAAACAAAAGGTCTTTTGAAGACATAGCCTCATGCTCAAAGGTTCCTTGCACGATAGCATAACCAGTAATAGCAATTTCATGACTTTTACTAAAACTTGCGTCGGTATAAATAAAAATTGTGTCAGATACCATAGGATTTCCTTTTTGGCCGTAGCCTGTGTTTATCCTATACCACTTTACATTAAATAGATTGATTAGTTTGAAGGGCTAGCTCTATTGACTGCCAGCAAGTTAATTAGGTCACAAGAGATTAAGTTTTAAACTCCTAAATTCATGCAAGACTCTCTCAGATAGATTCTATACACAGATGAGCACAGACTTACATGTTAGTATCATGACATTTATATAAAATTTCTAATAATGCGATCAAAAACCAATTTACCCTCATGATGCTGTAGAGTGCACGGGTGTACAAAACATTGCTGACTCAACTCATTTTTGTGCTTTTTAGCCCTAGCCTACATGCCTCTGTATGCCACGATTTATTTGCTACTACAAAGATTCAGAATTCATCACTCTACCAAGTGAAATTATCAAAATTAACTGGAAAAAGTATTTACCACAACGGCGAATATAGTAATTATTTTAACTTTAATACCATCGCTGTGCTACTTCAAAAACTAGAGAGCGTTTATGGAAAACGTGTTTTGTCCATTGAGCAGATGAGCCCGCAAGAAGTAAAATCATGGGCGAAAGAAATGACTTTTATATTAAACAAAACAGGATATCTTTTAGATACTTCAAAACCATATCTTGAACTGATCTTGGGTCGAATAAATTTGAATCCAGATAAAGTTATTTTTTCAAAAAAAAATGATCTTGTAAGTGCTATTTTAGCTATTAAAAACCCGATGGGTGGACAGATACGTGTTGAAATCTCAGGTTTTAATGGCGATATCGCCAGTTCACACCTGCAACTACTACGGCAACTAAGAGTACATCTCAAAAAATCAATAACTCACTTTGAACACTTAGATGCCAACTACTATATGTGGCTGAACAAAATGAACTATATTTTAGATTACAGTAACTGACTTGTAAAATATGTAAATAGTATCCACACACTCTCAATATTCTTAGGTTTTGCGCTATTTCTATGAATTTTATACCACTTATCCAGTAAGTGATTTAATGTGCCTAAAACTAGCACCTTTAAGGATATTCTAATGAGCTCTTTTACAAAACTGCCACTTCTACCGACCCTACTTTCTACTTTAGCAGAGAAAGAGTTTGTTACGCCCACTGAGATCCAAAGACGTGCTATTCCTGCTCTTCTAGAGGGTAAGACCATTGTTGGTCTCTCACAAACTGGTAGCGGCAAAACCCTGGCTTATGCGCTTCCATTACTGCATATGATGAAGACCTTAGAAATTGAGGGTAATGCTATCACAGAAGCCAGCCAACCCAGAGCTGCTGTCTTAGTACCGACTAGAGAGCTGGGTGAGCAGATATCAAAGGTTTTAAAACCATTCACTCACTCCACTAGAGTACGTGTCCGCACGGTTCTAGGTGGAACTGCAATGGATGTAGCCAAACGCAATGTAAACGGTGCATTTGAAATTTTAGTAGCAACCCCCGGAAGACTGGTTCAGTTAATGGATCAAAATCTTGTCAAAATGAATGATGTTAGAGTCTTAGTATTTGATGAAGCTGATCAAATGTTAGATCAAGGCTTCTTAAATGACGCTAAAAAAATCAGTGATGCTTGTGCCCCTAAGCACCAGCTGGCTTTGTTTTCAGCGACCGTTTCTGCAACCATAGAAGGTTTAATCACACAACTCTTTGCAAATGCTGAAATGATTGAAGCGGAAGGTAGTCACAAAGTTGTACCAACCCTCACTACCATCAATCAAACTGTTCTTGAGGGAAAGCGTTATCCTGTTTTAGAAAAAATATTAGCAAAACCTAGTCAGGGTGGAACTCTGATCTTTACTAACACCAGAGAACAATGCGATACACTAGCTGCTCTTATGGATAAAAAAGGATTTGAGTGCCTTATCTACCGTGGAGAGATGGACAAGGTAGAGAGAAAAAATAATTTAAAAGCCTTCCGCGAAGGTAAAATAAAGTATTTAATTTCTACTGACTTAGCCGCCAGAGGTCTCGATGTCGAGCATGTTGAGCGGGTAATTAATTATCATCTACCCAAAGAATTAGATAACTACATTCACAGAGTCGGAAGAACAGCAAGAGCTGGCCGCAAAGGTGAAGTAATAAATTTAATCACTGAAAGAGATGCACCGTTAATTAAAAAATTGGAAAAAATTCAATCTAGTGCACCTAAAAGAAAGTAAAAAGTTATTTACTACAAGATTCGTAGTCCCTATATCTGATGATATAACTCATATTAGTAGTTTGGCCTAAATTAAAGCTGGTACTATTTGCAGAATAGAATCTAGCCCCTTGCAGATCGCCTGCTGATGTAATTTGAACCCTAATCTCAAAATTTTCCCCATTAAATGGTCCTATAACAGCTCCATCAGTATTGTACCAATAATGAAAATTACCAATGTATCTATTTATATCTGCATCAACTTGCCTATCAAGCTGATCACTACGATCATCGACTAATACAATGTCATCTATACCGTTGTTTCCAGCTGTCGTAATTTTTATAGAGAACTCATTGTCAGCAGAACCCGTGCTGTTATCATTAGAATCTATATTAGCATAAAAGTTTAACATCAAGCCATCTGGCCCTTCATAGAAAAAATTATGAAGTTCATACCCAACTGGCGTCGGACCATTGATGGGATGTGCAGAAGCTGAATAATAATTATAGTTAGCAATAGCTGATACAGTTCCACCGTAAGTAACAATATTGCCTAAGTATGTTTGATTGCTATCATCTAGCCATATTCCTAGGTTTTTACCTGGCACACAGATGCTGAGGAAATCATTAGATTCGTTCGTTGGGCTAAAATGAACCTCACTACAATTTTGAAATAGTAGTGCAATTACAGCGCTCATTAAGACTATGCCAAACATTACGAATGCATTAGATGTCTTGCTCATTTCAATCCTCTCCCACTGTCTCTTTTTCGGACGTTTGAACAGGAAACTTAACAGGCCTGACCCCATATCTTCTATAGAGAATATAAGGCCTAGAAACCTTAGAAATGGCCTGAAATAAGTTTTAAGGCAGCTAAGCTATAAAGACGGCTTTTCTCTGGCAGAGATAAACAACATTGGTATATCGCTTTCTACTAATACACTATCCGTAACACTTCCTAACTTTACAAAACCCTGTCTTTCAATCCCACCACGACCGTGAGAAACCATAGCAATTAGGTCACAGTCTAAATCATTTGCGTAATGTAATATAGTTCTGGCCGCTCCAGATCCATCCACAATACATTCTATGGCAGTGTTATTATCAAAGTACTTAGCCCTCAACTCATCCAAATACTGTTTTAATGTACTAGCAATATCTGGTCCACCATCAGCCTCTGGAATACTTAGTAACGTAACCTTAGATTGGTACACATTGGCCCAAGCCTTCGCGTACGGAAGTACTTGCTCTGCAATCTCTGAACCATCAAGTGGAATCAAAATATGATTAAAGCTTGTTGATCTTGATTTCCAATTGTCAGTAGGTCTAAAGATTAGCACTGGAGGCGTAGTCGCATAAATAACTTTATATGCTGTAGATTCAGAGATAAGTTTGTTTACAGATTTTAAATTACTAGAGGTAAGACAAATCAAATCAAACTTTTGTGTTTCACAAAATGTTGGCAAATCTTTTCTAGCATTCCCATCTATAATACGAGGTTCTATTTGCAGATCTTCGCTAGACCAATTTTTAACTAAGTCAGAAACCAATTGTGAAGCTACGTCTTTTTTACCTTTTTCTAAAAAATGTACTGGCGTGATTTTTGATCCAAACTGCGAAGAAATTTTTATGGCAGAATAAAATGATATATCCGAATTTAAGTTCCCACTAACAGGTACCAATATATTTTTAATTTTATAATTAACATTAAGTTGGTTAGCATTAACATCTAACTGACGAGCATTAATAACGGAGGACAACCTAGAGTCTATAGATTCTGGAGGTGCCCCTAAACGCTTTTTATAGTAATCAAATACCACATACAAAAGAGGAACCAATATTAAATAACTCCATGCTCCCTCAAAAAATCGTTCTTCAAAAATAATGAATGTCGCAAATGTAGCACAAATTGAAGAAAACAAGGTGATTAAAATTCCTATTGTAGACTCAACTGTTTTCTTCTGTCTGTAATATCGTACAAACCTCTTACAGGCAGACCAACCGGTCATTGATAATAATATAAATACACCCGCCGCATACAGAGCTAAATATGTTTCTTCGTGGGTACCAAAAAATAAAAAGCACGCTATAACAACTAATGCCTGAGCCCATGCAGGAAAGGATGGCACATCAAATGTATTTCTCTTACCCCAACGAGCAGGAATATAATGTCTGGCTCTTAAGCCCAGAGCTAAATTTTGCATACCTTGTGCACTAGCGGCAGCGGCTGACAATAATACAGCTATCCCTATAAGGGTACCTGTATAGGATAACCACGCGGGCAAAAGAACATCCATAGTTTGTGTAAAGACCGATTTCGTAATATCTGCTGGATTAGACATTTTTAAAATAGCTGGACCAACAATCAGCATAGTAATCACAGTAGTACCCATAACAATTAGTAAACTGCCATAAGCCTTACGGCTACGTTGTGCCGCGTTTCCTTCATAAGATGCCACAAGATTTGCAAAGATCTCAATCCCCGTCATCAAAGCAAGAATTCTGGCAAACCCACCCAAGGTAAAATGTAAATGCTCAGAATCAAATGCTGCCATATTAAAATCAGGAAAGTGAAGTCCCTCTTGCCATATAACTGAGCCAACCATTACCCATAAAAAAAGTAGTATTAATGCAGTTGCTGGGCCAAAAAATTTAGCTGAAATTTTTGGCCCTCGATTTACAGCCATAGCGATAAATATGGTAAACCCAACTGCAATTAAACTTCTAGTACTTAGTCCAAACAGCGTTGTATTTAGCATTGGAAGACGATCCACTAAAAAAGTAACAAGAGCTGCAATACTAACTAAAAATGTTAACGTATACTCAATAACAGTAATGGCCGCATTTACCTTTACAGCCCAGCCGCCAAACTCCTCTTCACTAAGCCCACTACCACCACTACCATCCGTGATCCATTTCATTACGTAGCGATACATGGCAGCGACAGTAACCACTGTGAAAACAGCTAGCCAGATAGACACGCCAAATGTAACCTGGGCAACTCCTGCCCCTACAATTAGTGTTAAAAAAGGACCAAATACATATAGTGGGGAAGTGGCTGGATCACCACCACCTGCAAGCGCACCTTGTAATGAGTTTTTTAGTTTATATGATATTGATGCACCCACTATGACTCCTCGTGAAATTGCTTACTTATTTTGTGTGAAACTGCCACTCTTAATGTGCAAATCTCTCTGTGGAAATGGAATTTCGACTTTTTCTTCTCTAAAAAGACGGTCTATCTCAAAACGAATATCACTACTAATTTTTTCAATACTCCAAATATTAGCGCACCAAAACCTTAAATCAAAATTAAGAGACGAGTCCCCAAAATCCTCAAAGATAGCTTCAGGTGCAGGCTCTGTCATAACCTCTTCTTGGCTTAACGCTGCTTTGGCCAACAAATCCCTGACCTTATTAACATCCGAACCGTAAGCTACACCTACGTGGATATGCTGTCTTATCCTTTGTCCCGAAAAACTATCGCTAACTACTTCTTCAGATATTAACTTTGAATTTGGAATGATGATGGTCACCTCATCACGTGTTTGTATGATCGATGATCTAACGCGTATATCAATAACTCGCCCGGTGGATGATCCAACTTTAATGATGTCACCTACTTTTACTGGTCTCTCGATAAGGATGATAATGCCAGAAATAAAGTTCTGTGCAATATTTTGCAAACCAAAACCAATCCCCACCATTAAAACTGCACCAACTGCAGCAAGGGAGTTAATCGAAATGCCCAAATTATCTAGAGCAAACAAAATTCCTATAGCGATAATTAAATAACGTGAAAATTTCTCGATCGAGTCTCGAACACCCGAGTCAACACCACGAGCACCCAGCGCCTTGTTAATTGCCTTACCTAAATACTTAGCAAGATAAATCGTTAAGACAATAACAAGCATGGACATAAAAATACTTGTAACGGAAATCTTCGAACCATTTAGCTGCAACAAAGGTTCGCGTAAAAGGTTCCAAACTTCTTTTAATTGTTCAGTAATTGTTTTGAATTGATCATTCATTTACATAACCTCATTTGACGCAGTTGAGTTATTAACTTGAACTGTAGGTTCAAAAAATGTAGGACGAGTAATTTTATATTGTTTTAAAGCCTCATTTCCGCGAAGCAGAATATCTGTTTGCAAGGCTTTTTCAAATCTGACGTCCATGACATAGCACTTTACTTTTATTTGCATCGCGGGACGATTGGCAAAATTTAACTCGGTGAGTACAATTGCAACTGGTTTCTTTAAAAAGGCAAATCGGCTCGTAACAGCAGTTTCGTAGAGTAATTTTTCAGCTTTTGTAATATCAGAATCTAACGACACATGAAAATCAATTTCAATCATCATATCTAAGGCACCAAAGTTTCCTGATGATACATATTCAGTGATAAATTTACTATTAGGAATAGTCACTATAGAGTCATCCAAAGTTACTAACTGAACGGCTCTAAGGCCGATAGCTCTAATCTCGCCATACGTACCCTGAAAAGCAATTCTATCCCCTACTTGAAACGGTCTATCAAATAACAAAATAACTCCAGCAACAACCGAAGCCACCAAATCCTTTAGCGATAAACCCAATGCAACGGCTAATGTACCACTTACTGCTAATATAAGAGCCTTGGGAGGGTTAACAATGCCATAAAAAATATATCCCCCGCCCAAGATATAAATTGCAAAAGATATCGTGGTTATGATCTGTGCGATCAACAACCGACGAGAAGGAATCCGTCTGTTTAGCGCATTACCTATGGAAGATACAAACTTAACAGCCATACCTAGGCAAACTATACCAAAAATCAGCAGAGCTATCTTTGTAAAGCTAAGTACATCCAATATTCCAGCGGCATTGCTTAAGTCATTTTCATTCATATAAAAAATTCTTTCCTATTAAGAAATAGTCTATTACGTATTGAGCTCGTGAGGATATACGAACCCTGTCATTCTCATCTAGCCATACTAAGTTTTTATCTTGCGCTTCTTTTAAACACTTTCTTATGGTTGTATCCCCTACATTCGTTATCTGTTTTAATTCTTGCTGTGTTAAGCTGTCGTGCCTTGCAATGGCAGAAAGTAAAAACAGGGCATCATCACTCATCGAAGCCACTAAGCTAGATCCTATAAATAATGGAACACCAACATGAACCTGCCCATCTGCAGGTGAAGATATTGCAGAAATCCAATACATTAAAGCTGACCTTGGGTTACCTCTGGACTGTCCCCAAAGTAGTCTAAAAAACTGCCCTTCCGCCTGCTGACCAAAACTGTCACCCGCACCATAAGCTTTTATAGAGTCATCAAAAGTACGGCTAAATTTTGTTTGTTGGTGTCTTGCCAAAATCATTTTTTGAATTTCAAAATCTTTCCATTGTGCTAAGTACATCACTTTTCCATAAAAATGCTCAGCTCCCAAAACTCCTTTTAGATAAGCCCATGAGCGCGAATTGACGCTAAGACACCAATATACATTGGCTGTTTTTAGAGTAATTACTTCTAAAAATAATTTATACGCCTCAAATCCGCCAATCATGCCTAAGAATAGATTTTGTATATCATCGACAAAAAACACTACTGGCTTACCTAAATTACGATCAAACTGTTTAAACTCATCTATTGACGAAATCTTTTCTTCTAGAAGTTCTGACAACCAAGCAAAAAGGGCGTCTGCTGTAACTACCTTTGATGGTACTCTTTTACTTTTTGTAACACAGTCTTTAGAAACACTAACGCTGATGTGATCAAGAGCTGTTGTTTTGCCCATTCCTCGGTTACCTACGATAATCAAAAGATCATCAGTAGATTTTTTATTAACCCAATCAGAGATCGCGTTTATCGCTCGCTCTTCTGTCGAGTTATCTCGGTGAATGTATATATCTTTATTGGCAGACAAGTAATAATCAAATGAAGACAAATAATCTTGTGGAGGCGGGCCATAGGTAATCGATTCTTTTTCTGCGCGCTCTAAGCGCTTCCTTAATACTTCTGATAATAGCCTTTTTACTAAATCAATTCTTACTAAATGAGAAGAGATAAATTTCAATACATCCGAGCTAACCGTGAGCAAAAATAAAATTGGCAGTATGAAATTGCTGATCTTTGATTTAAATGCTGGCTGCAACCTATTCCATAAATTAGGAAATCGATATGAAAAAGAAGAACTGATTTCATCCTTCCATTTCGCCGTCTCAATAAATGTAAAAGCAACATTTACCCAAAAAATTAAATTGGAGAACATCTGGTAAGCTAACGCCCTGCGGACCGTGTCTTCCGTAATATGCAACAAGATAAATTCAATAAATACCAGTCTTGATATTCTAGTTGCTGATTTTTTTATTCTTACTTTCTGCTGCTTTAAAGTATCTACAGAGTCTGTAGAAAAAGCTACCTCTAGACATATAGTCAGTAGTAACTTCACCGTGCGATAAATATAGTAGACTTGAAAGTAATACAAGAACATCGCTAATTCTTTTAGATCAGTATCTTGTATTAAAGATCTAGCAAAGCCAATGCTAATAATCATACCTACAGACGGTACAAATGGATTTAATCTAGCGATCCAAACAGCGAATGTAGTTCTACGCCTATAATCTAGCATTGATTTTGAGATTAAATCTTTTTTTATTTTATCTAATTTATCTGATGTCCAGCGAAGTATCTTTGTTAAGAAAAATGGAATCATTATAAGAATGAATAAAATAAATATTTGCCTAACTAAATCGAGCCAACCATCTAGACCTGAAACAAATTTTGATTTAATTTCTATCCACTTACTTAATCCGCCTGCCACAAATCGTAGGGGTACTACGCGAATTTCTCTTAATAAAATTCCTACATTCTTCTCATTAAGACCCCGTGGTCGATCACAGTGAACCGCATCACACTTACTTAATAATTGAGCTCGTAATGTTCCAGCATCCTGCAAAAGTTTAAAGTTAGTGACCTTCATATCATCTAGCAGTTTAGTTCTAGCTTCTATCAATGCCATCTTGCGATTTTCGGCTTTTTTATATTTAACCAAATACTCTTCGTAATTATCTTTATATTTCTCTGATTCTATCTCTAAAATTAAAACGCTCGGAAGCTCAACATCAGACTGTAATTCAATATCAGAAAACACTTCTAATAAGTAATCTACTGTCTGCTCCCAAATACCACTCACTTCAGAATAATTATAACTGATTTTATTGGCCGATAAATTTACATTATTCTCATACACTGCAGATAATTTAGCCCGCAGCAGCTCTAAGCTATCATCCTTATCTTTTAATTTTTTTATAAAAGCCAAATGCTCTGTTTCTAAATCAATCATGGTTTTATCTACAGCCGATTTCGCTGTTAAAATTGATTCTTCAACACTGTTGTTTAACTCTGCTGATTGTTTTTCGGCATCTTGTAACCCTGCCTGCGCCTCTTCTAAAGCTTGCTGGCTGTTTGATAATTGATTTTTTAAGCCGTACTTATCATCTATCTTATTTCTTGTTGTTTGATAGTTTGATATAAGATTGTCTCTTTTATCATTTTCTATTTTTAAAAAATCAACCTTCTTAAGGTTAATATTAGCTTGCATGGATTTTACTGATTCAATTACGGCAATCACTTCTTTATCATTACAGTTGTCGTAACTTTTAAATTCAGCACTTAGCTCTTCTGCATCAGCAAAAATTCTAAGACTAAGTTCTTTAATACGTTTTTTGATTTCATCAGGCTTAGACAGATCAACCTGAAACAAAACTTGCGTTGGTACACGGTAATCACTTCCCTTGCCCATTAGGGTATCAAGACTTAGCCCCATCTTCTCAAGCGTGCCTTTTCTCTCAGTTAGCTCACTTAATGCATTCTCACAAACAATAGCTTCAATGACCTTGGTTTTTTTATCTGCCGCGAGGCAAGTAAGCGAGAAATTGCTAACAGCAAAGAAGGTGATAAGTATATACAGATGTTTCATCGTAAAAGAATAGCACAGTAGACCATTCATTCAATCTATGACGTATTGCCAATAGCCATAACGCATATCAGCGCAAGCCACCAAACTTAATGTTAAAAAATCTCTATCCATATCATCTCAATGATTCATCTAGAGAAAACCGATAACTATCAAACTGCAATTCACTACTTTCTAATTCAATAGATTCATAGTCTGCGGACAGGCGACGGGGACTGCCATAAAGACAATCTCCTACTATGGGAAACCCAAGTTGACTTAGTTGCGCACGTATTTGGTGGGTTCTGCCTGTTACTAGGCGGATTTTTAACTTACAAGTTTCATTATTAAATTCACTGCAGTCTATAATTTCTAGAATGCATTCTTGCCAATCAGGTTTTGCTTCAACAGAAACTACTTTAGGAGCTCTTGGGCTAGGCTCCATATAATGAATCACTCTACCTATATTTGGCTTATGGCCAGCATGAACTATGACCGTATAAACCTTTCTAACTTTATCATCCACCAAACTTTTGTTGAATTTTTGCTGAAAGCCCTTATTTTTTGCAACCACCAGAAAACCTCGCGTAGCGACATCTAGCCTGTGAGTAATAAATAATGGAATCTGTAATTTACCTTCTAAATAACATAGTATATTTTCTGTGTAATTATCTACTGTTGCATGAACGCCAATACCCGATGGTTTGTTTATAATTAAGAAATCCTCATTTTGAAAAAAAATAATATCGGACTCGCTTAATAGGGATAATTTATACCGACGAGGCTTAGTGTGCACACGTATATGATCTCTAGGTTTTAAGTACACATGATTTAACACACGTTTTTGGTTCACATAAATTGAGCCTAAGGAAAGTAACTCTTCTACCCATGTAGTCTGAATATTCAATACAGCGGCAACCTGCGAAACCAGCTCACCATCAGCCGCAGCTAGATAATGTATTACCCCGTACTCATGCCCACTTTTAGTAACCTTAACAGTTTCTGACATAAGGTGGATGTGTAGCACAGAGGGGCATAAAAATGCCACAATATTTTATTCATGAAGCCTTAACTCGCTAACAAGCGGCAGGTGATCTGATAAAAATCTGAATTTTTTATCAAATACCCTAATAGCTTTTATGGGATCTATGCTTTTATAATATATTCGGTCTAAAGACAAGACCGGCAAAATACTAGGTGAAGTTGGCACAAGCATTCCTTTTAAATGTTCAAATACTTCCATTAGATCCATTTCAGATTTAATTTTTGTATGAATTTCCTTATTCCAGTCATTAAAATCTCCCAGCAAAAGTAAGCTTTCTTTCTTTTTAGAAATCTTTGATACAATGGGCTGTATAGATTGAAATTGCTTATATCTACCTTTAGCCGTTAGATCTAGGTGCGTACAGAACAGGTGCAATGGTTTTTTTTTACCTTCTATTAAAACTTTTCCGTAAAGCAATCCTCTAGACTCTATTAAATTGGTTGATATATTAGAATTCACCACTTCAGTGATTGCGAATTTTGAAAGTATTATGTTTCCCTGCGCATTTCCACAAATAGATATAGCATTAGTACCAATGGCTACATGTGACCATCCCTCATCACTTAGCTTTTTTAAAAGAACTATGGCTTCTTTATTCTTAACAAACTCTTGCAGACAAATAATATCTGGATTTACCTCATGTATTAACTCATCAATACTTTCCCATATTTTTCTTCTTGTAAAAAACGCCTTACCCTTATGAATATTATAGCTTAAAATTTTAATTATCATAAGTGCCCTGTTCATCCAGAAATTATATCCGACCTATAATCTTACTCAAAGAGTTTGCGTTTTATTAGATTTGTTACCTACTGCATTCAATAGCATAACGCTTTCTTTTTTAATTTCATTTACAAGTGGGCTAAAAATGGACTGATAACTTTTTGCACTTGATTGTAGCTGCAAAATTTCCTTTTGCTTCTTATTAATAAATAAAATTATTGGAATCGCAGCCATAAAGCTTATCAAGAATAAAAATATAGATGATAAGTTCCATGTGTTAAAGAATAGAGCATCTGTAGTAGAATTGTAAAATGTGGTTGTACCTAACACAGCACAAAATATAGCTAAACTAAAAATAACGGAAAATATAAATATACCCGCAATTAAATAAGGAAGATTTTTAGCTTCGTCAGATAGCTTATTGATTAATATTTTTTTAATTGTATTTTCTTTTTTATACGTCAAAAATGAACGAACTAGGGACTCAAACAGTGCAAATAGTCTATTAAAAACCATATTTCCCCTCCAAAAAAACTTGCCCCAGTTACTTAGAGCAAGTCCATTAAAATAACTAATAATAATTAGTGTTTATTTCTATTAATAAAAATGCCGGCGATAAATCCAACTGCCGCAGCACCTAGTGCTGTATAGACTGGATACTTCTTTACCACATCTACAGTTTGCTCAACAGCGTTGCTTGAAGCTGCTTGCACCCTATCTTTAAGTTCAATGGCTGAGTCAGTAAAGTCTTTAAAAGCATCGGACGCTTCAGATTTTATAGCTTTCGCAGCTCCGTTCATTTTTTCTGTAGCCTTTTGTTGTTCTTGCATACGTTTCTCCTTGTTAGTTGTTTGTTGCAATCGCTTATCTTGAAACCAGTATAGACAGTGTACTTAGCTTTATCCTTAAGAAAGCGTCGTAAAATTGTGTAGATTACTTAACAAAAAGCATGCGGATTACAAATTCACTAAATGTTAAGAACTCTTAACAATATTCATGCAACATCTTGAGGATTATTTTTATATTCGCAGTACTATATTAGATAACAACTAAACAAGGAGAGACAAATGTCTACACAAGAGAGAAGCGCACAAAGATCAAATCACAATAAACCAGAAACAAGCAGAACAAGTTCTAGAAAAAATACAAATGAAGATGAGCGCATTGACCCGAGTTACAAGAGGGCTAAGGAGAACAAAACTCCTACCGACTCAAAGACAGCCCGACCTACGCCAAACACGCATAATGCTACAACAGTTAATAGATAGGAGTTAATAAAATGAAAAATGGTAGTCTAAATATAAATAAAGCAAAAAAAATGAACCCTGTTGGTGAGGTAACTGCTAAGTGTAATAAGCAGATTGTAGATTCTCTGAATGTAATCTTAGCGGATGAGTTTGCGTTATTTACAAAAACCCTTAACTTTCATTGGAATGTAACGGGACCAAGGTTTCACAGTTTACATACATTTTTGGACGAGCAGTATAGAGATCTGTTAACCATTATGGACGATGTTGCTGAAAGAGTTAGAGTTTTAGGCAGTAGACCGTTAGGGTCAGCAAAAGAAATGCTATCGAACATGGGTGTAAAAGAATCAACTAGCACATCCCCGACTCCTGCGACAGAGATGCTATCCATTCTTTTGAGAGATCATCTACAGGTACAAGCGCAGATTAAAACTGCGGTCTCAGATAAGGATGCTTTTGACAAAGATCCTGGCACTGAAGATTTTTTAATCGGCATCTTGCAAAAACATGAAAAAATGAGTTGGATGCTAAAATCTCATTTAGACGTGATTAAAGACGCACGTCACTAAGTACGGACTGCGCTACATTAAAAACCAGGTGGATTTTCCATCTGGTTTTTTTTATATACTAGGCATAGCTATTAATAGTAGTATCTTTTTATGCGTGAAGATGAAATACCCTTTGAGGGATTAGAAGAGCTTGTTGATAAATTTTTATTAGATAGAAAAAAAGAATATGTCATTTTAACAGAGGCCCTTAATAATAAGGAATTCAATACAATCAAAGACTATATGCACAAATGGAAAGGCTTCTGTAGACCTTATGGCTTTGGACCTTTGGTAGAACTAAGCGTGGATTTAGAGACATATGCTATAGAAAAATCATATCCAAATTGCGAAAAGAAGTTAGCTGAAATTAAAAAGTACTTAGATAGTCGTAGCTTAAAATCCACCTAAGATTTGTAATCGCTAATGAGTGCTCCCTCTATTTTGAGTAACATGTCTTTAGCACCCAAACCGCCAGCATAGCCTCTTAATTTACCATCTTTACCAATCACCCTATGACAAGGGATAATGATCGAAATAGGATTTTTACTATTCGCAGTACCTACCGCTCGCATTGCCTTAGGCTTCTTAATACTAATGGCTTGCTCTTGATAACTCCTTACTTCCCCATAAGGAATGTGAGTAAGTGCATTCCACACATCTTTTTGAAAATCCGTTCCCATAGGGCTTAGTGGAATATCAAAAGATTCTCTCTCACCTTTTATGTATTCAGACAACTGCCTAATAGTCAGAGTGTGTAGTTCAGTCAGTTTAGTCGTTATATTGGATTCATATTTTTTTAAAAAAATATCCCAGTTATCATCAAAAGCTACAACTTTTAATCCATCTTCATCTACGATAATATGTAAATTTCCAATGGGCGATTTCCATAAATGATAGTAATTCATAAATCCTTTTGCCTTAAACTTAATCTGAAGGCTACAAATAATAAAAGCATTGGGTGCTGTCAAATAGATACATTATCTTAAGATAAATTACTGGCTATAAACGGACATTAGCACTTATAAGAAAATACGATTAAAATTGACACCCATGCGCCCTACCATAAACTATAAATCAAATAAGGAGCCATCATGAAACTGTTTATCTTAATTCTATTTATTTCATCAACTACATTTGCCGCAGGTTTTAATGTCACCCCAGGACTTTGGGAAGTTAAAAGTACCGTAGAGGTAGATGGCAAAAAGTATGACCCTCAAGCAGAGATAAAAAAAGCTCTTGCCAATGTACCTGAATCGCAGAAAAAACAGATGATGGAAATGATGAAGGGGATGAGCAAAGAAAATAGCATGCTTGCTAGCCTTGATATGTCAAAAGTTTGTATTACTGATCAAATGCTTAAAGACGGACAACTACTAAAAAAAGATAAAGACGATGAGTGTGATTTTACATTAAAAAATAACACCGCGACAAGACTGCAAGGTACATTTAATTGTAAAGATGGAACCAAGGGTGATGTGGATTGGACAGTCGTTAATAAAACGCAATATAAAGGTACTATCAATGCGACTGATTCTAAGGGTAAAAAAGCCAAGGTAAATTACCAATCTAAATTTATTAAGTCGAAGTGCAGTTAATACTTTTACTAAAGTAGCGCTGCAGCCTCAGCATCCAGAAAGCAATGTAAGTCTGGGTGCTTTTGCAAATGCGTACAGGGCCACGCCCCATCTTGCTTTCCAGCGACAAGCTCTTTAACAGCCAAACTTTTGCTTTCTCCTAGAGCTAACAATACAATTGTTTTTGAAGATAGTATCGTTTTGATTCCCATGGTAAATGCATGCTTCGGCACGCTGCCTTGAAACCTATATTGATTTGCTTGGATGCTCGCTGCAGTCAATGCTACTTCTCGAGTAATGCTGTCGATCAACGAACCTGGCTCATTGAATGCTATATGGCCATTGGTGCCAAGACCAAGCACCTGAAGATCAATCCCCCCCACTTGTTTAATAAGGAATTCATACTTATTACAATGATCCTCTACATCAGCTGCAACCAAGTTATGTATTGAACTTTTTTTAATATCAATATGTTTTAAAAAAGTATCATACATGTAGAACGCAAAGCTAGAAGGACTAGTTGCATCCAATCCTTTAAATTCATCCAAATTAAATGTTTTTATGGAGGAAAAACTTATTTGTTTTTTTTGATATAGCTGTATCAAATTTTCATAGAGCTTTGTAGGAGTGTTGCCGGCAGCTAAGCCTAAATTAATCTTAGGATTAGAAAATATTTTTTTAGCTATAAAACTAGCTGCCTCTAAATATAATAATCTAGAATCAGAATAGGTATGAATATTCATGGTGAGAACTTTTTAAGTCTACTAACAGTATCATCAGTAAATTTTTCTAAATGCGATTGAACAAGGTCTAACTCTGATATGTTTTTATTCTTTAGTAGCGGCATGTAATCCATGGCAAAAATAGCGGCTGTTACTTGATCGACTGATTTTGACTCTAAAAATGTAGCGTTAGAAATTCTTCTAGCAATGGCCGCCTTATCGTATCTCTTACCTCCACTGATTTGACTTTTATGGACGGCACAAAGAGCCTCAGCTAGTTTTTGCTCTTCCGAGACAGGTAATACAACCTTATCTTCATCCGCTAGCCAGTCAAGGCTGCGCCAGACCTCGCAACCATAAAAACCTTCGAGGTCTAAGTGCGATTTTAAGTCCTTCACTGCAGCAATAGTGTGTATAGCTATAGCCACATGGGTATCATGTTTATCTGCTAAGTTATGCGTGTAAATAAATTTTGGTTTTGCTTTGATTAAGATTTCTTTTATCTGTTCTTTTAATTTATCATTCACAGCACTTTTACATTCTGCACTTGAAAGACCTAGTTGTAACTGCAATGCATACTTGCCAATGTCAGCGGCCTTGTTTTGTTCTATTCGACGAATCTCTATCATTTCTTCATTCGTCGTATTTTTAAATTCGCCCATTCTTGGGCTATTGGCACCATCAGTCACAGTAACTCCGGCAAAGCCATTCTTTTTGGAGTTAAAGCATTGTAGAATTCCATGAAAACCAAAAATCTCTACATCATCCGCATGCGCACCAATAGCTAAATGAGTCACTCTCTCAAAAGCTGTGTCGATATTAGAACCATCTGGAATATAAATATTATTTATAGATGTAAGCTTCATACAATCAGCATGACAAGCTAACGAGTTTGGGGCAAGGCATTTGTAACAGACAACTATTTTTTTATTTGCTTCCAATACTCAGATAAAATAACAGCTATGGCTGTACTAACATTTAAACTTTCAACATTATTAGTACCAGGAATCATGATTCGGTCGTCTTGAACCATAAATGCATCTTTACTAAGACCATCCCCTTCCTCGCCAAATAGCAACACTGCCTTATTAGGAAAGTTATATTGGTACAAAGAGGTCCCTTGATGACTGCTGGTAGTAATTATTTTGTAGCCATTTTTTTTAAGTAAACTCATAGAAGCTTTAATGTCATCAATAGCCACATTTGTAATTACCTCAGCTCCACCTTCAGCTGTTCGCATAGCAGCCCCACTAGAAAGTGACCTAGCGTCTTTTGACGCCACTGCAGAAACGCCAAAATGTGCTGCAATTCGCAGAATTGCCCCGATATTATGAGGGTTGGCTACATTTTCTAAAGCTATTATTACTGAAATCTTATTCTTTTTCTCATCTCGGATCCAATCTAATAGCGTTTTAGGTTTTGGCTGAGTAACAACAAAACAAACTCCCTCGTGATGCTTACTCTGCGAGAGTTTTTCAAGATCAATGTCTTCGACTACGCGGTATACTTTTTTTGCTTTTGATAAAAACTTTTGCAAATCTGCAAAATGTTTAGAATTTTGCTTTGTATAGAAGGCCTTGATGATCTCATGAGGTCTTTTTTTAGCAAATGCAATCGCTGCATTCAATCCATATAACTTAGCTTCTTTTGCGCTATTACTTTTTTTTGTTTTTTTCATACGACTCTTTTGAATTGTTATTTTTCGATTTATTACGCCCTGCTGCGGTCTTTTTTTCAGCGCGTTTGGCGATCTCTTTTACTTCATCTTTTAATTTTAAAAAAGATTCCCAGTGCTGTAAATCTAGTTCGCCACTCTTAATTGCCATCTTGATCGCGCATCCAGGTTCTGTGTGATGTCCGCAATCAGAGAACTTGCATTTAAGAGTTAAATCATCAATATCAGCAAACTGCGCATCCATCCCTTCTTCGACGTCAAGAACTTGTACCTCACGCATACCAGGAGTATCAATAATCATTCCGCCAAATGGTAAGTGCAAAAGATACCTAGAAGTTGTAGTATGCTTACCCTTGCCGTCCACATCACGTATGTCTTGGGTTTTAAGTTTATTCTCTCCTAGTAAAGAATTGATCAGCGTTGACTTTCCAACGCCAGAAGAACCCACTATTACATTTGTTTTATTAGGTAAAAAATACTGTTTAAGTTCATCCAAGCCGGTGTTCTTATGACTTGAGATCAACAAGTATTCGGTATCCGCAGAAACACTTTTTAACTGTTCAATGTATTCTTCGGGCGAGTCTGTTATATCAGATTTTGTCAATAGCACTATGGGTGTAGCGCCACTATTCCAAGCTAAAGTTAGATATCTCTCTACTCTAGAAATATTAAAATTTTGATTACATGACATAGCAATCATCACGTAATCTATATTGCTAGCGATGATTTGCTCCCCCGTGGTATCGCCCGCTACCTTTCTAGATAAACATGATCTTCTTGGCAGAAGCCTTTGAATCACCCAATTCTCAGACCCAGATGGTTTCTCACAAGAAATCCAATCCCCAACTGCTGGATAATCCTTGCGTGCATTCGCCTGATGCCTAAATTTACCAATAATGATTGCGGTTGCTTCGATATTAGGAGCAAAGAGAATTCTATAAGAGCCTCTCTCTTCTCCTACCACTCTGGCAACTATCTCGCCAGGATGCTGGTGAGAATCAAGTGCTTCATCCCAACCTAGCCATAATAAATCTGATTTTGTTTGCACGACTAAGTATACCCAGTTTTTTATAGTAAAGCGTATTTATTTCTAATGAATCTGCACATTAAGATAATTTACAGCCTAGCTTGCAACTCATAGAAGCGGTGATATTCACCCGTTTTCTCTAAGAGCTGCTTATGGGTGCCCTCTTCGACAATTACACCGTTTTTTAACACTAATATTCGATCCGCACTTACAATTGTAGATAAGCGGTGTGCTATCACTATGGCTGTACGTCCATCCATCAACTTATCTAAGCCCTTTTGGACCTCAACCTCATTAATACTATCTAATGCGCTAGTTGCCTCATCTAATATTAAAAGCGGTGAATCTTTATAGAATGCTCTAGCAATACTAATTCTTTGCTTTTCTCCACCAGACAGCAAATTCCCACGCTCTCCAACTTTTGTTTCATATTTTTTCTCTAATTTATCAATAAAAGTATGAGCATTCGCTGATACACTTGAAGATAAGTAGTCGATGTCTTTTGAAAAATCACCCGATTTAATATTACTTGCAATGGTATCGTTAAAAAGAAATACATCCTGAGAGACAAATGCAATATTCTTTCGAAGATCTTTTAGATTAATATTTTGAATAGGAATGCCGCCAACTAATATCGTTCCACTATTAGGCTCAAAGAATCTCATCAACAAATTAATAATTGTAGATTTCCCTGATCCAGACTCACCCACTAAAGCTAGCTGCTGACCACGTTTAATAGAAAAGTTTAATAATTTTAGAATTTCAGTGTCTTTATATTTAAAAGTTACGTCTTTAAATGCAATTTCATCCCAATCTTTAGGAAAAGGTAAGGCTTCTTTTGACTCTTGCACCTCAGCTTCGTCTTCGATTGTTTCTATAATACGATCCGTAGCAGCTATACTTTGCTGTAACCTTACAACACCTTCTTGGAGTTTTTTAATAGATGGTTGCATTGAAAACATTGCTGTCAAAAAACCAACAAAATCACCAATACGCATATCCGATTTTAATATATTTTGCCCGATGTATATCGCCACAGCAGAAAAGGTAAACGCACCTACTACCTCAAATAGAGGGCCCGATGCTTCCTCACGCCTAAGAATACTACGACGTGTTTTTAAGTATTTATCAGTTACTACGGTCATTTTTTTTCGCATCTCGGATTCAAGATTAAATGACTGAATGATTCTAATACCATCAAATGTTTCTTTAAGAGTAGAGGACAATTCGCCCAAGCGGTCGAGTTGCTTGTACGAATGGTTACGTAGTCCTTTGGTAACCGCTTTCATAATAATAATGATAACAGGTATAAATACCATCGTGGCTAAAGTTAGCTTCCAATCTATATAGAGCATTGTAGCTATTAGAAACGTAACTGTTATTGGCTCACGAACCATGTCTGCTAAAATCATCAGGCCATTGCCGACAATATTAACGTCATTCAAAGTCTGACTTAAAAGACCTGCGCCACCAGTTTTAAAATTAAAGTGATATGTTAGATTTAGTTTTAAAAATTTATCCTGTAAATCTACTCGAATCCTTGCAATGATCCTATCCATTGTAAATTTAAGTGAGAATGAATGAATGTATCTTGCAATAGCATGCAGAACATAAACTCCAAAGACAGAAAGTGGCAGAATATATATCTGCTTCTCATTCTTTACCTCAAATGCGGTAAAGAGATCCCGCATTAAATACGCAAGACTTGCTGTACAAGCACTCATTATAGCGCCGGTAATGACAACTATTACTAGGCGCCCTTTGTATTGTTTTAAATAAGGACTAAGTTGCAGTAGTTTTAACAAAATTTACCATCCAAGTACGTAAGCAAAGACAAGTGGAGCTACTATGGTTGCATCAGACTCAATAATATATTTTTTAGATTCTAATGTTAACTTACCCCACGTAATTTTTTCGTTAGGGGTTGCTCCAGAATAAGATCCATAGCTTGTAGTAGAATCGCTAATTTGGCAAAAATACGACCACTTTGCTACATCTTGCTCTAAATCTTGCTCTAACATCGGAACTACACAGATAGGGAAATCTCCTGCTATACCACCGCCAATTTGAAAAAATCCGATCCCTTGTTTAGTTTGATTATCAGGGTACCATGAAGATAAAAATACCATGTAATCAATTCCAGTTTTCATAGCAGAGCGCTCTACTTTTTTACTGATAATTTTTCCAGCAAAAATATTTCCAAGCGTTGAGTCTTCCCAGCCAGGTACGATGATAGGTAGGTTTTTCTCTGCGGCAGCAAGTAACCACGAGTTTTTAGGATCAATTTGATAGTGTTGTTTTAGTGAACCATCTAACAAAATTTGGTAGAAGTATTCATGAGGAAAATAAGACTCACCTTTTTTACTAGCTTCTAACCATTTTTTTTCTATAGCTCCCTCGATGCGTCTAATCGCCTCAGCCTCGGGTATACAAGTATCGGTAACACGGTTTAAGTGTTTGTCTAAAAGTTCCATCTCTTGCTCTGGCGTTAACTCTCTCCAGTTCGGGATGCGTACATAATGTTCATGAGCAACCAGATTAAACACATCTTCTTCAAGGTTAGCCCCTGTACAACAAATACCATGCACCTTGCCCTGCCTAATCATCTCTGCAAGACTTAACCCAAGCTCAGCCGTACTCATAGCTCCCGCTAAAGTCATAAACATCTTTCCACCCTTTTCAAGATGCTCTTTGTAGCCGCGAGCCGCGTCCTTTAGACTGGCAGCGTTAAAATGTCTGTAGTGGTAATCAATAAAAGACGATATTGTTGTCATTGCTACTCCTTAAAATCATGAACATTTTAATTAATCTAGAAAACCACCAGATACAAGAAAATTCCCTTCTCTTATTGGGGTTTTAGCAGTACCTACCCCCCAAGCTTATGGCATGGAATCCTGTCATTAATGACCTTATTGAAGTTGGTTACTCGGTTAAGAACAATCTGTTCTTACACTCTGATTTAGAGCCTATGCATGACGAATTAACTAGGCTCTACAATGAAGATATTTTAAAAAAAGCTAGCATTGCTACCGGCGTACAGCCTAGTGTTCGTGGTGACATGATTTTATGGCTTGATGATTGTAACTCAAATCCTTTTAGTACTTATTTAAACGCTCTCGAAAATTTAAAAACTACATTAAACCGCGAACTATATTTAGGCGCCAATACTGTAGAGTCGCATGTTACTATGTATCCCATAAATAAACATTACGATAAACACGTGGATAATTTTAAGGGTAAAAATAATCGTAAGCTATCTGTCATATTATATTTAAATAAAGACTGGAAAAAAGAAGATGGCGGAGCGCTAGTGATATACAATCAAAAAGGAGAAACTTTGTGTACCGTGCTCCCTGAACTAGGTACCTTTGTAGTTTTTTTAAGTGAAGATTTCCCTCATGAAGTAAAAGTATGTCACAAAGAGCGAGCCAGCATTACTAGCTGGTTACGGCGCTAACTATTCTGAAGCATCTTTACTTTTTATGTAATAATCTCGCACCCATAATCTAATGGCTTTGAAGATATCGTCGCTAACACCTAGAAATGTAAAATAGCAAATATACTTACCTTGAAACTCTCTATCTTCTTCAGAAAAGTAACATCTAGCATAGATTGGCTCATGATTATCCATTCCTAAAAATGATTTTAAATAAAACTGAATAAACATATCTTGCCTTATAGGCGAACCAAAACGTACTGCTATCCCAAATTCTGAGAGTGATAGCATATCAATTTCGGTGGCTAGCATTATACTTTCATTTAAAGCCACATGCTCTAAGTTCTTTATGTCTAGCTGCTGCATCTTTAAATTTGTAATCCCTAGTTGATAACTGCCCAAAAGCTTTTTACCTAAAAGGGCTTTATCTATGGGTTTATGCATATAATCCGAAAAATCTTTACGTAAAAACCTTGGCGGTGGAACATTCGTCTTTCCGAGTACTATGATTTTTGGCATTTGTTTATTAGCTAATGTCTGTACCTTATTTGTCATACCCTCTAACCAGAGAGCAGAATCTAAAATATAATTTTCATCAATAATCAGTAAATCGATCTTCGTTAAATTAACCTTGCCTATACCTAAATTTTTATAGTCATAAGTTTTCTCTTCATCGGTTTTATCACTGATTGTAATTAAATATGAGTCTTTAAGTTTTTCAACACTGATCTGTAATAAAGATCTGGCGCCATCACTGTGTACAAAAATAAATTTATCCGTATGTTTTCCGCCAGCTTTCCACACAATATCTAAAAAATCTTTTACATTCTCATTATGTCCAGGATCAATAGACTTCATAAATAAATCAGGTTTTGATTCCCAATCAGTTTTAAGATGAGTCAAAAACATCTCATCTACTTCTACTTCTTCTTGTTCTTCCCCTTCTTTTTTAACTACTTTAGATTTATCTACTTTCTTAGGACTCTCGGCCCAGTTTAATTTAAGCATTTCGAGCTCTTCATTTAACTCAATAGAAAATGCAAAGTTACCCTGTCTAGCTGGTTTAATGACTAATTCAGCCGCTTCAGTCTTAGGTTTCGAATCTTCTGATGGAAAGCAAGAGACTAGAAATCTCGTGTACGATGGAAAGTGTAACACATCGATATCTACATTTTCTTCTAAGTACTGCTTTAGACTTTGGCTTTCATTTTTATCAATATCAATAATCACAACTTGTGGTTTATCCGTCGCCTTAACTTCCGGAATAATAAGCGGCTCTCTACCTTCTTTTAACTCTGCAAAACGCTTACGCAGAACCGTTTGCCGATCATGGTTTAAGCCAAAATAATCAAACCTGCATAGATAGCCTTCTGTTGCCTTTCTACTCTCAAGAGATCTTCCCAAAATTTTTTGCACCTGATTTTCGCCAAACCTCTTAGAGTAAAACCTAACAAACGCCCCTTCGTGTAGAGGCCCTGGGTTATTGATGGTTAAGCAAAAATCACTAAAATAAGCTAGCGTAGATTTTTTTCCTACTTCGATTTTTTCTTTAATCGGTTGTAGTGCTAAATAGCTTGGATCAACTTTTTCTGGAGCTGAGACGGCTATTTCAAGTTTTTGCAAGAACAGCTGCTTCTCTAGCGGTTTAAAAATATAGTCTTCCACCTTTAGGTTATAAACTGGCACCTTAACGCCTTCAAAGGATGTTAGCAAAAGCCTTGTAGGAAATTCGTTTTGTAGCTGTTGTACCTCTAATCCTCTTCTTATTTTTTTGATATCCTCTTCGATCTTTGCGCAGGCCTCATAATCAAAAATAAGCACATCAATCTTTGCAACAACCTTTTGTTGTTTTGGAGTTGCACTAAATAAGTGGGTAGCAGCTACAAAGGCCTCTAAGGATGCAAAGCTATGGATCTCTAAATCTAATTCAGAGCTCTTTATAAACGAGATCATCTCGTTTATAGATTTGCTATCTCGGTCAACAATACATACCACAGCCATAGTACTTATATTTTCTCAGGCCTTGTCTAAAATATCTACAAAAAGCACAGCTTTCTACT
>JBBKWS010000043.1:0-3415 GCA_037969075.1 Bdellovibrionales bacterium
GTTGTTACAAATGTTTGTAAACCAGCTCCACAAGACATGAAGGGTGCCACACATACTTGTGATATGGGCCTTGAGCTTCATTACTTTGTCGATGGTTTATCCACAGTTGTACTTTCAGAAATAGCAGGTAAATGGAGTCATCTGTTTGAGTTCAGTTTAGCTCCAGAGTTTAAAGTAGAGGGAGAAAAAAATGAGGTTTCTATTTCTAATGCGCTTGCAGGAAAGTGGTATAAATTCGAAGAGAAGACCATAGGAGTTAAATCTCTTTTGTGGATTAGGGTTAATTACGAAGTGTCAGGTGATTCAGCGTCTGCTGATGTAGTATTTGACCTAAGCGATCCTACAAAGCCTAAACTTGTTTTTGCAGATGAAGCAACAGAAGACGATGATAAAGATCAATCTTGGGCGGACATAAAAAAGCGTCTTAAATTAAAATAAAAGAGGGTGTAGTGAAAAAAATATTAATTATAGCAACACTATTTTTATCAGGTTGCACAGTCGCCACAATTTTAAGTGAAAAGCCAGAAGTTGAAGTTGTCGGGGTCTCATTAAAAAAAATGGGTTTCTCTGGCGGCACCATAGAGGTCGAATGTAATATTAAGAATCCAAATAAAACTAGTATTCAACTGGATTCAATTGGTTATAAAATGTCTATTAATGATAGCCCCATTGCATCAGGGGATATGAATGATGGTGTAAGATTAAAGGGTTTAGAAGAAAAGGTGGTGTTGATTCCCATAGATTTTTCATATCAAAATATTGCAGATGGGATAACATCAATTTTGAAAAAACAAAAATTAGATTATGATTTAACTGGCTCAGCAAAAGTAGGAATGTTTACAATCCCCTTTAGTAAAAAGGGCAACCTAGATACATCTAAAAGGTAAGCCATTGTCACTCGTTGGAAAAACTAACAATCTCAAAGTTATAAAAGAAGTTGGCGCGGGCTATTTTTTAGATGCTGGTCTTGATGGTGAAATTCTATTGCCACATGCTTCTACCGAGCAAAAATTAAAGATAGGCGAGCTTGTTTCAGTGTTTTTATATCACGACTCTGAAGATAGGCTAATTGCAACTACTGAAATTCCTATAGCAAGGGTTGGAGACTTTGCTCATTTAAAAGTGATCGCTCTTGAATCTGTAGGAGCTTTTTTGGATTTAAATATATCCAAAGATCTATTTTTACCCTACCGCGAAATTACTAGAGATCTAAAAGTCGGAGATTATGTAGTAGTCCATATTTACCTAGATAAAACAGGTAGGATCGCCTCCACTATGCGGTTTGATAAATATGCAGATAAAGGAACATCTATATTTAAACCAGGGGACAAGGTCGATTTGATGATTGCAGGCCTGAGTGATCTTGGTTTTAAAGCCATTATCAATGGTAAATACCTGGGAGTTCTTTATGATAATGAAATATTTGAACACCTAGAGATTGGCCAAAAATTACCCGGGTATATTAAAAAAGTTCGCGAAGATAAAAAAGTTGATCTGCTTCTTCAGCCATTTGGAAATCTAGGAGCTAAGGATTTAAGTCAAAATATATTAGATGAAATTACTAAGAGCGGTGGGCATTTAAAAATAAATGATAAAACTCCTGCGGAAGAAATTTATGATTTATTTGGAGTCAGCAAAAAAAAATATAAGATAGCTCTAGGCACCTTATATAAAAAGCGCCTAATAACAATTGCTGACGATGGCATTCGTCTGGTTAAATAATTAAATTCCGCCCACATTTAGCAGGTACGTTGCTCCTTCAAGAGGCTCTTCCATATCTGACAGCAGGGTCATCCAATCAGGGTTACTTTCAGGATCTAAAATATGATTTAAAAGTGCTAAGTGCACATCTGAAGCGTAGCTAAAATATGAGTTAAGTCCATTGGTGATAATATCAATTTTACTTCGTCGTTTTACATCTCTAAAAGTAGAAAGATAGTAAGAGTAACTGGAGCACGAATCAAAATAGGCAATTTGCTTTTTCTTTTGATTAAACTGAATGACTCCAGCCTTTGCTTCAATCGATGGTATATCTAAGTTCGCCCCAAGCCCTGAATGACCAGAGTAAATAATAACATCAGAATTTTCCATGGCTGATTTAAAGTATTTAGCAAATACTTTTGAACCGGCGGTAATATCTGTATCAACTAGTAGACGCTCAATTTGGACTTTAATCATTCCATTTGGCCCTTTAATATCTTTTTCATAAAGATACATTGGGCTTGTTACAAGGCGACGTAATTTTTTTTGTGTAAAACCACTCTCTATTAAGTACTCATTGATCTCATCAAAAGTTACACGTCCCTCATCATTGGGAGTTCTTGATGTTTCAGCATAGCCATTTAACATAGAGATAACTAGCTTATTGCCATTACCATTGTCCCCGCGGATAGTTTTTAAATCAGGCTTTAACTCATACTTTTTATTAGTTCGTTCAGTGATTGTTATAAACACTTCTCGAGCTAAAGGCTTTTTAGCAAATTTCTCACAACCTTTTTTAAATGGATCGTAGAAATACCAAAAATCTCCGATACCACTATAGTAAGAGTCAGTACAAGTTTCTTGATAAAACTTATCTAACAAGTAAGGCATTGGTAAAGTAAGTCCACCATCTTTTAATATTTTTTTAACAATATCTTTTTGTAATAAAAAGACACCTTTTGCCCGGTAGCGAATGCTATAATCATTGCCATTGTCTGTATAACTTAAGATTTTAATTTTTGTTGGTATTTGTAATCCGCCGGCACCCTCAACTTGTTCATGTGGTAACCCGTAAGATTCAACAAACTCTGGGCTATGTAGCATGCCAAATAAGTGTTGCAGTTGTGTGTCAGCCAAATACTCAGGGTCTTCAGCTGACTCGGTGACAAATTCTGATTCTAATTGAAAGTTCACTTCAAGTGCTTGTGGTGAAATAATTTGTGCAAATAGATTTGATAAAAATAAAAATACTAACATAGATCCCCCCAATATTAGCCCAATAAACAAGCAATCAGTAGCGAGCTTTTGTTAAAAAGTCTATGTTTTGTTTACTCATGGGTCGGATTTAGGGGAATTGATTGCCTTTTACAATAAAGCTTTTAGCATAATATACACAAACATCATCTAAGAGGAGTTAGTATATGATTAAAGCACTAATTATTTCTGTATTAGTACTAGGAACTGTAGCGGCAGAGGCACAAGGTAAAAAGCGAGCTAGGCCTAATGCATACGGCGACGCAGGTTGCGGTTTAGGGTCTATTGTTTTTGGTAGTGAAAAAGGTGCCGTTCAAATCGTAGCAGCTACTTTAAATGCAACAGGTATGCAAACTTTTGGTATGTCATTCGGTACATCTAACTGTAGAAGTGCGTTCTCTGCTTACCTAGAGACTAACAAAGATGCGATTGCAAAAGATATGGCTCGCGGTGAGGGTGA
>JBBKWS010000044.1:0-12446 GCA_037969075.1 Bdellovibrionales bacterium
GAAATCATTAATGCTGCTAGCCGCGGTGTGAAGGTGCGAATTCTTGTAGATTATATTACTAACTATGGAAAACTAGATACGCTATTAGCCATGCAAAAAGCTGTAAATACTACGCGTGGCGGTTCTATCGAATTTAGACTTTACGGTAGACCAACTCCAAATATAATTAAAGATGCGATATATATGACAACACCTTGTAGCGAAGCAAATCGTGCGCCAGGTAAAGAGGTTGCATGTACAGCAGAAAAGAAGCCAATAGCTGACAAGATGCAAGCGGCAAAAGGGATGGATGCATATAATTATAATACAGGATATTCTGGAATCTTTTTATCAGGGTTTTACGCAAAAAGCCCAGCTGCCTCAAATCTAGCGCTAGTTGCTGGTGGTAAATTTGATCCATCAACATTGAATTCTGGTAGTGATGGTAAGCCAATGAGTGAAGAAGATAAAAAAGGTCTAATTGATCTTTTAAAACTTTATAAAGAAGTTAAAATTGAAGGTAAAATATTGTCAGCTATCAAATTACAAGCTGCTATGCTTTTTTATGGTGATGAAGTAAAGGGTGTAATCAACTTAATTGATAAAGTGTTTCCAGCGGGACAAGATTCTTATGATGTAAGCGCAGGAAAAGAAGATATGCGCGGAAAAGATTGGGATCATATTACTGATTTTATCCATCATAAGTTGTTGTTAGCTGATAATAATGAATTACTAATTGGTGGTCGTAATATTGAGAACTCATATCACATGGATAAAAATCCAAGTGGTAAATATGTTTTTATGGATACAGATATTCATATGAGCCTTTCTGAAAAATCTGGTGTTAAAGTGCAAGCTACATTCAATGATCTTTGGAATTTTAAAGTAATGGTTGCCACGACGGATGAAATTTTAAGACATGCGCCAAATGACACGCAAGTAGAATTAGATAAGTGTGCTAAAGCAGCTAAGGATGCAGCGACTTGTTTTGCAAGCGTTAGTGTGCAGTTAACTACACAAAAAGGACTAGATGCTTCTAGAAGAACTCGTGAATTAGATGCTCTTTCGATATTAAATGACAGAGCTAACGAGTTTGATAAGAATCTAAGAAAAAATCCAGGATCAAGTCCATCTTTTGTGGTTGATAGAGATGCAAAAATTTCTTATATCGAAAATATTCCATTTACTCTAGGTAATAAAACAAAAAGAAACTACGGTGCTAAACTTAATAGCGAAGAAGACTCTGGTAAGTACATCCATAAATTATGGATGAAGGGTATGCTTGATACATGTAAGACAAAAGAAAAAAAGAATGTATACTTACATCAAGCGTACTATTTGCCTCCATCTAATTTAATGCAGGTACTATCAGCGATGACTAAGACAATGAAAGAAGGATCTTCAAACTATAATGCTGATTACAAAGATTTAGATTGTAGCAATGTTACGATTAAAGTTGTAACTAACTCTGTGGCTACAACAGATCTAAGTGTTATCAATATATTTAGTCGTCACCAGATGCACAGTCTTTTGAAAGCAATTGAGATAGCAAAAAGTAAGAAAGCTGCAAGCTTAGAATATTATGAGTATAAGCCGCAAGCGGGAACTACAAAGTCGTTACATACAAAGGTGTCTTTAATGGGCGATGTAGCAATCATAGGTTCAGCTAACGCTGACATTAGAAGTTATATGATGGATACCAACAATGGTGTGTTAATTCAAAATGCTAAGAGTTTTGTAGCTTCATACGGTGAATTTATGGAATCTCTTATTTCTAATTCGTCTGTAACACAAAGAATGGATGTAGAATGGAGAGACTATAAAAAGTATGATTCAAATAATCAGGCTGCCCTAAAAGCAGAGACTGAGTACTTAGTAGATGAAATGGCAAGAGTGGCAAAAGCTAGTGGCAAATCATGGCCTACAGCTAGCCGAGTGGAAACGATGAAACTTACGCTATTATCTGCTATGTCAGATGTTCGTAATAAATCTGATACATCTGCTCAAAACATAACGATCATTGACGACAGCCTTAGAAAGCAGTTAGAGAAAACAAGCACTAGCAGTCGCCCTAATTCTGGTTTAGGTAGATTTTATCGTAAGCTAAAGCAATCTGAAGGTGAGCTAGAAGACTTTGACCAAATGTATAAAACTTTATAAATTAAAGTTAAAACTTATAAAGGGGTAGGCTTAGGCTTACCCTTTTTATTTTTGTATATAAAATATGACCCAAACAAGATCTGAGTGAGCAGGGCAACATATAAAGAGTCAATCCCTGCAAGCATTTCGCCTTTTGGTATTAGCTGCCATATAGTGATAGAACTTACGGCGATAAAGACTAGGGTAATAAATTGAGACTCAGAGATTTGTTTTGGAAAATACAGTGTGTAGCAAATCGGAAGTAACAGTGATCCCGCAAAATATGACCCCATCACTTTCCAGGCGACTCGGATATTTCCTTCAAAAAAGAAGCTCAGCGAAAAAGAGATAAGACCTACAAACAGCAAGCTTAAACGGTGAACCATTTTTTTACTTTTTACCTTAGGTAATAAATCATATGCTATCGTATTACTAGCTACAAATAGATATGAATCAAGTGTCGAGAGAATGGTAGCTAAAATCCCTGCTAAAAAAAATCCCCGTAATCCATGCGGCAGTAGATCCAAGGCATAGGTAATATAAGCCTGATTTGGATCAAGGTTAGGCATGTGGGCCCTAGCATACATGGCGCCAAAGGTTGTACAAATATCAAATAAGCACCAAATGATAGTTGAGATAAAAATACCATTTCTAGCAACAACGCTATTTTTAGCTGCCAAAATTCTTTGGTAAAAATTTGGATCGACTAAGGTAGATAGAGCGATAAATCCCCAGACAATAGTGGCACCTATTCCATGTCCACCGGTGATCGAAAAATGTGTTTCTGGGAGGTTGGCAGTCAGATAGTCCCAGCCACCAAAAGTAAGCACCGAAAATACTAATACAATAGCAACCGAAAAGCACATTACAAGAAATTGAATAACATCTGAATAGACCACTGATCTAAAGCCTGACAAGGAAGAGTACAGAATAGCTATAGCTGTGCCTAATAAAGAATAGTAATATAAGTTTCCGCCAAATATGGCCTGTAAAAAAATTCCGATACTAATGGTATATGCGATAGGAATTACATTAATAAAATTAAAGACAGCTGCAACCTTGGCCGCCTTTTTACCAAATAATTTTTCAACTAGTTCGGGTAGAGTAACTACATTATGGGCTCTTATTTTTTTAACAAAAAATAATGCCATTAAAATATAGGTGACGTACCAAAATAAACCTTGGGTTACAAAATTGTAAATACCAGATTCGTAGGCGATGCGTGTAACCCCTAAGATACCGCCATACCAAGTGGCTACCAAGGTAGCTACAAATAAGGGTAGGGTGAGAGTTCTACCCATTAAGATATAGTCTAAAACATTTAGATCATTTCTTTTGGTGGCTTGCCTACGGTATGCATAGATTGCGGCTAAAAAAGTGATTAGCAGAATGGCAAAAAAAACTAAATAGTCGGTAGTGTTTAGGGATGAATATTGCGTCATACGACTTTCCTCCGCTGGTATTAACCAGATCAGGTTATACGGGTGTTTCTCAGCCATTAGGCACCCCGAGTCGACTATGCTTATCAAACAGTTTAGCTGACAAGTCAATGAAATCCTTATAGTTTAAGCTTTAAACGAAAGGTAAAAACCATGTACGTAACTAGCTCTAGTCAGCCTATAGATATAATTTGTGTTACAAAAAAAGACGTAGATTCATTGCAGTTAGCACCAAATCAGGCGCAACAAATTAAAGAGACGGGCTTTGATGGAACAAGACTTACGTATCAGCTTTTATATACAGATGCAGGAAAATTAGCACAGGTTATAGCTGGTACTCAAAGCATCGAAGACGATCCACGTAATTGGATTCGTTTAGGTGCACTTCTTTCTGCTAACTTACCAAAAGGGCGAGAGTACAAGCTAACCAATACAAAGGCAGAGTGTTCTGAAGAGTTTGCATTAGGTTGGGGGCTTGCGACGTATCAGTTTCAAAACTTTAAAAGTGGCAAAAAGATAAACTTCACATCTCAATTAATTATAGACAAAGAGCTTAGTAAAAAATTAGAGCAAGAAGTTGCGGCCGTTAGCTTAGCAAGAGATTTAGTAAACACACCAAGTAACGAGTTGCGCCCTTCTCACTTTTCTAAAATCGCTGAAGACATGGCAAAACAATATAATCTTACATGCAAGATCATTGAAGGGGACGATTTATTAAAAAACAATTACCCCATGATCCATGCAGTCGGTAGAGGCAGCGATAATGCTCCAAGATTGATTGAGCTTCGTGGTGGCAAGGGTAAACACAAACTTACTATTATTGGTAAGGCAGTATGTTTTGATACAGGTGGATACGATATTAAGCCTAGTAATGGTATGCGCAACATGAAAAAAGACATGGGTGGAGGAGCTCTAACCCTAGCTTTGACAAAATGGTTGTGTGAAGAAAATTTAGATATCTCTCTCAGGGTTTTAATTCCAGCTGTTGAAAACCGTATTTCTGATAATGCATTTTTACCAGGGGACATTATTAAAACAAGACTTGGAAAGTTTGTAGAAATTGATAATACAGATGCTGAAGGACGCTTAGTGCTTTGTGATGCATTAGCTGCAGCTGGTGAAGAAGAGCACGACATGATTATTGATTTTGCTACTTTGACCGGGGCTTGCCGCGTAGCTTTAGGCCCTGATATGCCGGGATTTTTTACAGCAAATGATTCTTGGGCAGATGAGCTGCAATCATTAAGTTTTACGTGCAAAGATCCAGTATGGCGACTTCCTTTATGGAAGCCCTATGTTAACATGCTAAAAAGCGGACCAGCAGACATGGCGAATTCAGCAGGCTCTGGGTTTGCGGGTGCCATTACAGCAGCGCTTTATTTAAAAGAGTTTGTTAAAGATGCTAACAAATGGATGCATTTTGATACTTATTGCTGGAGTGATGATTCAAAACCTGGCACTCCGCAAGGCGGAGACACGCAATCACTAAGAAGTGTGTTTAGATTTTTACAAAAAAAGTATAAGAACTAATCAGACCCTAACAATGTCTAGTTATAGTTTTTAAAAAAATGGAGACTTTCATGAAGCAAAGAAAAATCGTCTATGTCATCGAAGATGAAGAAGATATTGCCGAGCTTTTACGTTTTAATCTGACCTTAGAGGGTTATGAGTTAAAGACATTCCCTTCTGGTGAAGTAGGCTTAAAGGCTGTGCTAGAGAGTCCTCCAGATCTTTTATTGTTAGATTTAATGCTTCCCGGGATGAGTGGTCTTGATATATGTAAAGAGATTAGGTCCAACAAAAATACAATGTCACTTCCTATCATCATGTTAACTGCAAAGGGTGAAGAGCAAGATATTGTTAGAGGCCTTGAGATAGGGGCTGATGATTATATCCCTAAGCCATTTAGTCCTAAAATTTTGAATGCCAGGGTTTCTGCATTATTTCGAAGAGACCGCCAACATGTGCCAGACAAAGTTTCTACTATTAAACTTCGTGAGCTAGAGGTCCATCCAGGGCGTCATGAAGTTTTAGTGAGCGGTGAAAAAGTTGATTTAACTCATTCTGAATTTCAAATCTTACACTTTTTAGTAATGCGACCAGGTTGGGTCTTTACTAGGGGGCAAATTGTTGATGCCATTCGTGGAGAAAACTATGCGGTCACTGATAGATCAATAGACTTTCAGATGGTGGGGCTTCGTAAAAAATTGGGTATTGTAGGTGATTACATAGAAACTGTTCGTGGCGTAGGCTACAAGTTTAAAGAGTAAAATGAAGTCAAAACCGTTATTTGTTCAATTGTTTGGATCTTACTTAGTAATTACTGCCGTCTTACTCTTTGTATTTATCTTTGTGGCCGGAACCACCTTTAAAAACTTTTATCATGATCGCATCTCTGATGATTTAAGGGCAAGGGCAGAGCTAGTTAAAGATCAATTCTTATATAACCTTAGTATTAAGTACTATTCTAAATTGCAAGAAACAGCAGTGCATCTTGGAACAGAATCCAATACTCGAATTTCTATCATTGCGCCTGACGGAAAAGTATTGGCCGACTCTATCGATGATCCCCTGAAAATGGGAATAGAAATTGATAGACCAGAAATAGCTGCAGCACTAAAAACAGAGTTAGGTATTCATACTAGGTATAGTCCTATTAAGGACGAAGACCTTTTATATGTAGCTACAGTTATCAAAGATGCAGAGCAGGTCATTGGTGTTTTGCGCTTGGGCGTGCCAATCACCTCGCTTAATCAAACATTATGGGATATTTATGTCCAACTATCTATTGGTGGCGTTGGGTGTGCTATATTGATAGGGCTATTAAGTTGGTTTATATCAAAAAAGATGAGTAATCCCCTCGAAGAAATAAAAAACACGGCTGAAAAAATTGCATCTGGCGATTTTAGTTCACATTTACAGTTTAAATCCTCTGCTACTTTAGAAGTGCAAAGACTGGGCTCCTCTATTAACGAAATGGCTGTGCAGCTAGAGAAAAGAATTGATACTATATTAGAGCAAAAATCTGAATTAGATGCCGTATTTGCAAGTATGTCAGAGGGTGTATTAACAGTAGACTTAAATGGTAAAATTCAACATCTGAATCAATCTGCTTCTAAAATATTAAAAGTAGATAAGGCGATGTCTAGAAAAAGACCTTTTGTAGAAATGATCAGTCAGCCAGAAGTTTTAGCCTACATTCAAGAGGCCTTAACTAAGGATTATATCGAAGAACAAGAAGTGAAACTCTTTGATACAAAAAAGCACATCCTTCGCTTGCGCGGAAGTCCCTTAAAACGCGGCAATAAGGAGAAGACGGGTGTAGTTATTGTTATTAATGACATCACAGAAATTGTCTTAGCAGAAAAGCAGCGAAGAGACTTCGTGACAAATGTATCGCATGAATTACGAACTCCACTTACTTCGATCCAAGGTTTTGCTGAAACACTTTTAAATCCAGCAGTCAAAGACCCTAATGAAATGCGAAAATTTATTGAAATTATCCATAGGCATGCAACTAGATTAGGTGCGCTGATTGAAGATATTTTGGCACTCTCGCGTCTCGAAAAGGATGCTGAAAGTAACCAAATTGCATTGAGCCTTGGCGATATAAATACATCTGTAGAGAATGCTGTTGATATATGCTCTGAAAAAGCGAAGAAGCAAAATATCCAGATTATTGTTCGTTGCCCAGATAAAATAGAAATTAAAATGAATTCGCACTTACTAGAGCAAGCCATCGTAAATCTTATAGATAATGCGTTGAAATATAGTGAGACCAATACACAAATCGAAGTAGAGGTTACAATTTTGGTCGATGCTGAAATCAGGATTGATGTTATCGATCATGGTACAGGTATTCAGCAAAAGCATTTAGATAGACTTTTTGAAAGATTTTACCGAATAGATAAAGCACGTACAAGATCTGTGGGCGGTACTGGCCTAGGTTTAGCCATTGTAAAGCACGTAGCGATGGCGCATGGTGGAAGGGTCGATGTCTGGTCTCAAGTTGGCAAGGGTAGTAAGTTCTCGATCTTTATCCCTAGGGTGTCATAAAATAGGCAAGTCCTTGATTGTACCGAATTAATTAAAGGCTCTAATGTAAATCTAACAATAAGCTCACCCAAGTTAAAAATGGCGTAGTTACCCTGCACTCAGATATAAAAAGGAGTTTAGCATGTTACAGTTGGTAATTTCTGTATTCTTAATGATGGCAACTGCCGCAGATAAAAAAACAATTCGTATTGACGGGTCTAGCACTGTGTTTCCGATTACGGAAGCTATTGCTGAAGAATTTAGTCATGAGCATAAAGATATACATGTTACAGTTGGTGTTTCAGGAACAGGCGGTGGGTTTAAAAAATTCACTACTAACGAAACTGATATTAATGATGCCTCAAGAGTAATTGACGTAAAAGAAATCGAAGCAGCTAAGAAAAACGGGGTTGAATATTTAGAAGTCCCAATAGCTTATGACGGCATTACAATTATTACGAATCCTAAAAATACTTGGGCCAAGGATATTACTACTGCTGAACTAAAAAAGATCTGGGAACCTAATTCAAAGGTTAAAACTTGGAAAGACGTAAGGGCTAGCTGGCCAGATAAAGAAATAAAATTATTTGGACCGGGCGTTGCCTCTGGTACTTTTGATTACTTTACAGAAGCGATCAATGGAAAGTCCCATGTTTCTCGTACTGACTTTATAAAAAGTGAAGATGACAATGTATTGGTGAAAGCAGTCGCTGGAGAAACTAACGCATTAGCATTTTTAGGCTTTGCGTATTACAAAGAAAATAAAAACAAACTAAATGCATTAGCGGTTAACAATGGAAAGGCTACGGTTACCCCATCAGAAGTGACAATTAATGATGGATCATATGCGCCACTTTCAAGAAAAGTGTATATTTATGTAAGTAAAAAATCGATGCAAAGACCAGAGGTAGCCACTTTCTTAAATTTCTACATAGCGAATGTACCTCTACTATCTAAAGAGGTGGGGTATGTTCCTCTGCAAGCGACAGAATATCAAAAGCTAGCTTTGACTTTAAAAAATACTGTCAAAGTGGTTAAATGAGAAGATTTTTAAGTAAATATTTCGATCAAGTATTTAAAGGAATCCTCGGCCTCTGCTGGGGATTTAGCTTTTTATGTAGTTTTTTGATTGTAGCTATTTTATTTAAAGATACCTGGGCTTTTTTTTCGCAAGTTTCAATCTTTGATTTTTTCACGGGCACCGAGTGGCAACCTCTTTTAGAGCCTAAGCGCTTTGGTGTGTTACCACTATTAGCCGGGACCATGCATATTGTAGTTGGAGCACTACTGATTGCCATGCCAGTCTCACTACTTGTTGCCATCTACCTAAGTGAGTTTGCCTCACTTAGGTTTAGGCGTTGGTTGAAACCAATTTTAGAAATTTTAGCAGGCATTCCAACTGTGGTCTATGGTTACTTTGCTCTTAACTTTATCACGCCAATTTTACAAAAAATCTTCCCTGAGATGGGAGTTTTTAACTCACTTTCGGCGTCGATCGTTGTCGCTATTATGTTAATACCAATGATCTCTTCTTTGACCGACGATGCTCTGCAGGCTCTACCTTCTAGTTTAAGAGAGGGGGCCTATGCGCTTGGTACAACTTCTTTAGAAGTGATTAAGGGTATTTTATTTCCTTCTATTAGCGGAAGATTTTTTGCTGCTATTGTTTTAGCGGTATCACGTGCGATTGGTGAAACTATGGCAGTGACGTTAGCTGCTGGGTCTAGTCCCAATTTAACTTGGAGTCCTTTGGAGAGCATTCAAACACTAACATCTTATATTGTGCAAGTAAGTCTGGGTGATACACCTGCGGGCGGAATTGAATATTTAAGCTGTATGGCAGTAGCGTTTGTACTCTTTGCTTTAACTCTTACGATGAATACCTTAGGTGCTTATTGGATGCACCGTAAAGGGGATATGCGCGCATGACAATTAATTCACGTAAGAAGTTACAGAAGATATTTTATTGGACTTGCAAATCGGCAGTGCTTTTATGTGTGTTGGTATTAATTGTTTTACTTGTACCAATGATTATTAAGGGCTGGACGTATTTAAATTGGGATTTTTTGACATCATACCCTTCAAGAATACCTTCTCGTGCTGGGGTTTTATCTGCTGTAATGGGAACCTTTTGGATTATGACTTTAACAACAATATTTGCTGTGCCCATTGGATTACTAACAGCAATCTACCTCAGTGAGTATGCTCCCAGAAAATCGAAGTTATTTTTAATTTTAAAAATCAATATTGCAAATCTTGCCGGAATGCCTTCCATCGTGTATGGATTGTTAGGTCTTGCGGTATTTGTAAGATTTTTTGCGCTTGATCGAAGTGTGCTAGCAGGAGCTCTTACTTTAGCCATTCTTATTTTACCAGTAATTATTATTTCGGCAGAAGAAGCCATCAAAGCCGTGCCAGATAGTTTACGTCAAGGCGGCTATGCGCTGGGAGCAAGAAAGTGGCAGGTTATATTTGGGCAAGTCATGCCGGCTGCCATGCCAGGGATTATGACAGGGATTATTCTATCGCTATCACGTGCTATTGGGGAGTCGGCTCCACTGATTTTAGTTGGGGCCTTAAGTTTTGTCGCCTTCACTCCAGATTCTTTATCTTCGGCATTTACAGTTTTGCCTGTGCAAATCTTTAACTGGGCATCACGCCCACAAGAAGAGTTTCAGGTAGTCGCGGCGACTGCGATTATTGTTTTGTTGGTTGTGTTGTTAGGTTTAAATTCAATAGCCATTTATATTAGGAATCATTTTCAGAGGTACAAGCTATGAAAAATTCAATCATTCAATTAGAAGATTGTTCTATTCAATACGTAGATAAAGTCGCTATTCATAAGGTGAGTGTGAGCTTTATCGAGCACGAGATCACAGCTATCATCGGACCTTCTGGCTGCGGTAAATCCAGTTTGCTTAGATCGATAAACAGAATGAATGATTTTGTAGATGGTTTTACACTTAACGGTGAAATAAAATTTAGAGGAAAAAATGTTTATTCTGAAGACATTGATCCAATTGATTTACGTCGTAAAGTTGGAATGGTATTTCAAAAGCCCAACCCTTTTCCTAAAACGATCTATAATAACATCACTTGGGGCCCCAAAATGAATTTCTATCAAGGTGATCTTGATGAACTTGTAGAGACGTCTCTTAGAAAGGCGGCGCTTTGGGACGAAGTAAAAGACAGGATGAGTGACTCAGCCTTACGATTATCAGGCGGCCAGCAGCAGCGTCTTTGTATTGCCCGTGCCATTGCAATGAATCCAGATGTACTTCTAATGGATGAGCCTTGCTCAGCTCTTGATCCCATTGCTACAGAAAAAATTGAACAATTAATTTTGGACTTAAAAGAGCATTACACTATATTGATAGTGACACATAATATGCACCAAGCAGCTAGAATTTCAGACACAACTTTGTTTTTCTGTGATGGAAACTTGATTGAGGCTGGGCAAACAAACCAAGTTTTTCAGACGCCTAAATCAAAGAGGACTAAAGATTACGTGTCAGGCTTATTTGGTTAAAACTTGGCATTTTAGTAAAAAACACTTATACTGCCTCTATGGTATGGATTAGATCAAAAGACGGTATATTTTTAGGTGTTTGTGCGGGCTTAGCTAAATCCTTTGGATTTCATCCGTGGTTATTTCGTTTATTTCTGTTGGCATCTATATTTTTCTTTGGAGTTGGCTTTTTAGTCTATTTATTACTTGCGATTGCGCTACCAAGAGAAGACCGTGTGTTTGAATCAAAAGAAGCAAAAATAATGGGCGTTTGTTACCGTCTATCAAGAACGCTAGATATGGAAGTGGGCTTGGTTAGGTTCTTATTTTTATTTTTAACACTGAGTTCTCTCGGCATAACTCTGTTTTTCTATCTTTTATTGCACTTTTTGCTTAAACCAGCTCACGACGACCTTAAGAACTAGACCAGCGTCTGGTAAAGAAAAACCAGCATTCGTTGACCGAATGGATTCAACGATCGCAAAATAGTATATATGCTTGATTCTTTTACGCAATTTTGGTTTTCGCATCTCGATAGTATAGTAAATGTATTATTCTTAGTACTTATTTTACTTTTCATGGTTTTGTTTGTGGTTATTTTTATTAGTAGTAAAAATAAAAAAGACACCGAAATCCATTCAGACGATCTAGAAAAAACTCTACGAAAGGTTTTAGAGTCTGCAGAATTACGATCTGCTCCTATGCCTATGCCCAGCGGTAGTACGGATGTATCTAGCGAAGCCTCTCAAGAGGTAAGTAACTTAAAAAAATCTATTGAAGATAAAGTGGCTGAAGTTGAAAATCTTAAAAAGCAAATTGCAGAAAAACAAAATTCAGGCAGTGGTGGTGGTGGCGGCGATGCTTCTGGTTTGCAGTTAAGATTAAAAGAGTTAGAGGCAAAGCTTGCTGAGTATGAAGTGATTGAAGACGATATTGCCAACTTATCCATGTACAAAGAAGAAAACAAGAGGCTTCGCAGTGAGCTGGATAAGCTGGGCGGGGACAATGCATCAGATGAAGATACAGTAGACGAGATAGTCAATGCAGTCACTAGTGACGAAGCTGAGGCTGCCGAGTCTGATGAAGAGATTACATCTGAAAGTGTAGAAGAAGATCCGCCAGTAGAGGAAGAGGTCCCGGTAGAAGCTGAAGCACCAGTAGAAGAAGAGATTGTACCTGCGCCAGAGCCAATCGTTGCTAAGGTAATAGAGAAGACTGAAGCTCCAAAGGTAGAAACGCCTGCACCGGTTGAAGCCGCCACCGAAGAAGTGGATAGTAACGAAGATGATATATTAGGGGAGTTTGTTCAAGCGGTAGCCGAGCAAGGAACAAAAGTGAATCCCAAG
>JBBKWS010000045.1:0-6665 GCA_037969075.1 Bdellovibrionales bacterium
ATGAGTCGTTTTTAAAGTATTCATAAGATCTGAACACTAAAACAAAAATGTGCGGTTTTGTCGTTAATTTTAGACAGATTTTGAGAGAAGAGAGGATCGATAAGAAACTACGCGTTATCCACAGGCTCAACTCTCAACCCAGCGCAGTTAACTTCTTTTTAACTTGTTTTTATACATTTTGGCCATTTAAGCAGGATACAATAAGCTTACTTCAGAAATCCATAGATATTAAGCTATTAACAAGCCCGCTTCATGTGAAGTCTATTTTGATAGCAGCTAACCCACAAAAAAACTACTTAAGAAGAGACTTAATTTCTTTTTCATATTTTTCAGCTTTCGTTTTATCAAAACCTAAGTGCGTACTAACCATTTTTCCACTACGATCAAATACAACTGAAGTGGGCATAGCTTCTACTTTAAATTTTTCTGCTAATTTTCCCTCAGGGTCATATTCTAATAAAAAATTTATTTTAAACGGTTTTAAAAAATCAATGGTGTCTTTTTTATCGCTATCTAGGTTTACCGCGATAATCACTAAGTCTTTATCTTTGTACTTCGTTTGCATTTGTTCCATCCATGGGAACGACAGCTTACATGGGGCGCACCATGAGGCCCAAAAGTCTAAGTAGACCACTTTACCTTTATAATCTTCAATATTAAATGCATTAGCCTGTAATGATAGTGTTAGTAAAAATATGGCAATCCATTTCATATGATATCCCCCTAAGTCTTAATCTTACGAATTAAGCACCGCAATTCAAGGTCAATCACACTTTTGCATCAGTACTGCGACTAAAAATACTAGTAAGCCCTGGTCTAAGCCAAATTAGCTATAAAAGTCTGCTTTACTAGTTAATATATTATGTTACTCTGACGCTAGATGTTTACATTAGTATTACTTCTCGCGTTTTCAAAAGGTAGTCCTGCAAAGGATGCTAATGATATGTTTTGCACGGTAAAACCTTGGTTATGCGAAGACCAAAACTGCCCCGAAAATGAGGAAAAAATAAATGATCAGTGCCGATGTGTTGTTGGTTTTGATCGAAACAAGAAGACAAAAGCTTGTGAGCCTATCTTATAGATCGAGTTAAAAGTACCTGTTCCAAAAATATCACAATAGCAAAAAATTTCAAATGAAGTAGCTCATATAGCCAACACCTCTACTTACTCGTATCAATGTGGCAATAGGGAGATTATTTATGAAGTTATTTATTGCATTACTAAGCTTAGTTTCTAGTTACGCCATGGCAGATCAGTGTGCATACACTGACCTTGATACTGCTAAAAGAGCAGAGCTTCTATTAACTGACGCTACAGTTGTTGAGCTGTGCGAACCTTGTGGAGAGTCCAGAAATAGTATAACAGATAAGTCGTTTGTAAAAGCTAGATCTACAACGGTGAATTTAGTAGACGCAGAAAGGAAGTGGTATGAGCTTAGTGTAAATGGTAAGCCAGTTGATTTGGCTTATACTTTTGTACAGGTTAGTAGCGGTCGATTAGTGAACGTGGCTAAAGTTATTGGTTGCGAAGCTAGAAATGTTAGCTCCGCGATTAGACTGAAGTAAAAAAAGTTTCAACGCCAGATTATCAGGAATTAATCTGATAATTTGGCGCTTCTTGCGTAATCTTCACATCATGTACATGGGATTCTCTTAACCCTTGCTGTGTTATACGAATAAAATTAGCATTGTTTCTTAAAGTCTCTAAGTCCGTTGCACCAAGATAACCCATCCCAGATCTGACGCCACCAACCAACTGATGCATTACTTGTTGCACAGAACCTTTATAGGCCACACGTCCTTCAATTCCTTCAGGAACAAATTTATCTGTATCTTCAATATCAGCTTGTCCGTAGCGATCTTTTGACCCTCTCTTCATGGCACCAAGGCTTCCCATACCACGATACAACTTATACGTTCGGCCTTGATATAGCATGATCTCGCCAGGGGATTCTGTTGTCCCGGCCAGTAAACCGCCAACCATTACTGCGCCAGCACCTAGAGCTAAAGCTTTAACAATATCTCCTGAGAATTGAATCCCGCCATCTGAGATAATTGATTTACCCATTTTTTTTGCAATCCCTGCACAAGCCATAATAGCTGTAACTTGAGGAACTCCAACACCACACACAACTCGGGTAGTACAAATAGAGCCAGGACCAATTCCGACTTTTACAACATCTGCGCCTGCCTCAAATAAACGCTTTGCACCGTCTTCAGTAGCCACATTTCCTGCAACAAGCATTATATCTGGATATTTTTTTCTAACGTATTCGACCATCTGTAAAACATTTTTAGAGTGCCCGTGAGCTGTATCAATCACAATCGCATCTACTTTTCTTTCAGCACATGCATCGACTCGATCTATTTCTTTATCCGTTGCACCAACCGCAGCCCCTACCACCAAGCGGCCTTTGGTATCTTTTGTAGCTTGCGGAAAATTTTGCTTTTTCTCGATATCTTTAATTGTAATTAAACCTTGTAAGACACCATCCGCATCGACGATTGGAAGTTTCTCAATTCTGTGTTTATGTAAAATAGCTTTGGCATCATCAAAATGCACACCGACTTTTGCCGTCACTAAATTGTCTTTAGTCATAATGTGTTTGATTTGCTGTTTCGTGTTTTCTAAGTATCTGATATCGCGGTTTGTTAAAATGCCTACTAGCTTTTTATTTTCAGTGATCGGAATCCCACCAATGCCAAATTTTTTCATCACTTCTAGCGCCACTTCTACATTTTCTTCTGGCCCAAGGGTAATTGGGTCCAAAATCATTCCTGATTCATATTTTTTTACTTTATCTACTTCAGCGGCCTGTTCCGTAGGGCTTAAGTTTTTATGAATAACTCCAAGACCTCCCATTTGCGCCATAACTCGAGCCATTTTATGTTCAGTCACGGTATCCATTGCAGAGGATATAATGGGCGAATGTAAATATAGGTCTTTGGCAAAAAAACTTCTAGGACTTACCTCTGAAGGTAGTATTTCTGAGTAATGAGGAATTAATAAAATGTCGTCAAATGTAAGAGCTAAAGGAAAGTCTTTGGTTGGCATGGCAAAACTCCTGGTTTTGCACTTAACGTTAGCACTGACTTAGCTTGCTTGTAAAGCTTTAGCTAGGCCCTAGGTAATTTTATCCCGTATACAGATCAATCAAGCCCTGATCCATTTGTAGCATAAACCTGGCTTGTTTTCTTGTATAGCCAAAGGATTCATATCTATTGATTGTCATATAGCTCTTGATCGCTTGGTAAGCCGCGCCCCACTTAATAATACGAGTAAAAGGTCTCTGTTTCCAAAGCTTAGAAGTCTTTAGTTCTCGCGGGATTAAACCGCAAATAGATCTTAAAAAAGTGTTTAATATACCCTTGTGCTTAACTTTTATCACTAAGTGAATGTGGTTACCAACATTTTGCATACTATAGATTTTAATGAAGTTATTTTTTGCCTGTCTCTCTATGATGGTTTCAACTCGCCTATCGTAGTGTTTTAGCGCATGTGAATGGGCCTTTAAAACCACATGCATCGAGGCTTTAGAAGAAAACGGCCTAGCTGTCTTTGCGTGAGAGTTTTTAAGAAGACTACCACCAAAGGCGGTTTTAGTTGTTTCTTTAAAAAGCTTTAATTGCTTAGACATACGAGTATATTATAATGCATTAGTAGCGATGTCAGTTGTTTTATTAACTCAACCCCCTCCGAGTGAGATTTATAATAATAACTTGTAATTATTTTTGTGAATCCTGGTACCAGGTTGTATAGAACTTATAATTATCTGCTGATTTATCAATACGGACTAGCTCTTCAGGTGTTAAAGGCCTAATTGCTTTTGCTGGCCTACCCATAATTAAATGTCCCTCAGGAAAAGTGGTCCCTTCGGTTACTAAACTTCCCGCTCCTACCAATGACCTTGGAGGAATCACAGCATTGTCCATAATTATGCAACCCATACCGATTAGGCTGGATTTTCCGATTTTACAGCCATGTAGCATTACACCGTGACCGACACTGACTCGGTCTTCAATAACTAAAGTTGTTTTTTGGTAGGTACAGTGAAGAAGGCAAAGATCTTGGATGTTAACATCATTTCCTATGGTGATAGTGTTAACGTCACCTCTGATGATGGCCTTAAACCAAATAGAAGAATTATCACCGATAGTAACATCGCCGATAATTTCTGCACTTTCTGCTATAAAAACATCTTTTCCGATTTTTGGCGTAAAGCCTCTAAGTGTAGTGATCATATTACATTAGGTATTTTTGGACGTTTTGATAAGACTCAAGATTGTTTTCTATCTCTTTTAGTTTTTCAAAATCTTTAATCTCACGACAAGCATCAATTACTTTAGAGGTAGTAAAAAATCTGGCTTTTGCGGCTAATGCCAAACAAACCACATCTTCTGCCCTCTCGCTGATTAAATGTGCGCCATTAGCCGTTTCTAATAAAACATCTGCATATAATCTATAGCCATCAAACTTATTAAACGTACAAGTAGTTACAGACGTTTTTAATTTGTCTAAAATTTTAACGTGTGCAAAGTAGGGATGGTTTTTATGTAGTTGTGGCTGCAGAATTTGATGAATACTATCCACTTCAGAAAAATCTAGCCATACCGGCAAAAAATCTTTTTCTTCTTTGTCTTTAAATAAAAAAATAGGCTTAACTTGGCTGAGACCAGTGATTAGACCGTAAGGAAAAATCTCAACTTTTTTGCCATCAAGAGATTTGATTGTCTTATTAGAAATATTTTTTTTTGTTTTACTTATTTCTTTGCGACTCAAATTTGTAAGACTCCGTTAAAGTTAATCGGGGCCGCCTCGATGATTTTTACAGGAACAACCTGACCAATTAAACTTTCATCACCGTCAAAGTGAACTAGTTTATTTTGGGTAGATCTTCCCATCACGCGCGTTCCACCACTTTCTTTAGAGCTCTTTTTATCGAGGCTTTCAACAAGAACCTCTAAAACTTTTCCTTCATAACGCTTTGCTAATTCAAAGGATTGGATCCTGTGCTCAGCAAGTAAGCGAGAGAGCCTCTCGCTGCTCACCGAGTCCGGAATTTGATCTGTATATTTTGCTGCTTTTGTAAACGGCCGAGGGCTGTAACTGAAAGCATAAATTGTTTCAAACTCAACTTCTTTAACTAACGACATTGTTTCTTCAAAATCTTTCTCAGTCTCTCCAGGAAATCCACAAATAAAATCAGAAGAGAGCGCCACCCCGGGGATATAATCTTTAATCATTTTAATTTTGTCTAAAAAATTCTCTCTTGAATAAACGCGGTTCATTCGATGTAAAACAGCCGTCGATCCAGATTGCACCGGCAAATGAATATAATCACAAAGCTTGTTTCTATATTTTGCTAAAGTCTCGATAAGCTCTTTATTAAAATCTTTTGGATGTGACGTTACATAGCGAATGCGTTTAATATCTGTATCTTCTGATAGGACTTTTAATAAACCCGAAAAATTGGTGCCGCATTCGGATTCATAAGAATTCACGTTCTGCCCTAATAGCGTTACCTCTTTTACTCCACGACCTACAAGATCATTAACATCTTTAACAAGCTCTGTTAACGAGCGAGAGCGTAGTCTCCCACGAGTAAATGGAACCACACAGAATGTGCAAAAATTATCGCAACCCTTTGTGATATTTACGAATGTAGCAATCCCTGGATTTCTAACCATTGTGATAATTTCATAGGGCTTTTGATGTTCAAATTTTGCTTTAGCAATTCGTTGTTTTTTTTCTTCTACTTCAGCAATTAAACTTGGAAGAGTATCGATATTATCAGGACCAAATACGAAATCTAGATAAGGAATGTCTTTCAATAATTGTGTCTTTTCTTGCTGCCCTACGCAGCCACCAACGGCTAATTTAAGATTGGCGTTCTTACGCTTTAGTTTAACGTAGCGACCAAGCTCTGAATGGACCTTATGAACTGGCTTTTCACGGATTGAGCACGAGTTAATGATGATTAAATCCGCTTCTTCTGGCGCTTTAACCTCATTGTAGTTACTCATTTCGAGCATAGAATACATTCTTTCACTATCGTTGACATTCATCTGACAACCATAAGTAGAAATATAAACGCCTCTAACTGCTTCGCTCATTTGCTTTAAGTCCTTGAAAAAATTATCAAATTCTAAGGTAGACCAATTAATTAGCATGGTTTATAGTGGCTTCATTCCTTAGGGTCAACCTTTAGCTACGGAGAAGCTTATGAAGCCTCGTAAAGAGCAATCTATTGCCAAACAATTTCAGCCTTTACCCAAAGATTTCTGCGACTTAGCAGAGGGTACCTTTAAAGATGCCTTTAAAGATAAAATGCAAGATTTTGGCTTACAAATCAATGGCAGATTGTACCCGGAAGAGATAGTTGTTCGCCTATCACTAGCCAAAAAGTCAGACCTTAAACAGCACAACTTTTCGGTCTCTGTCGATCACACCCAAGAAATGTCCAATGCCCTAGATCAAATGCATCTTGGAATCGATATCTTAGCTTCATTTTTAGAGGATTACCTTGAGGCAAACGCCGCAGGTGAAGAACTTGATGTACCACTTGATTGGCACAACTATGAGGTAGAAGGGCAACAGATTTATTTAATTTATGACTCTGATAACGACTCTTTAGAAACAAAAGCCAATGAGCTTTTAGGGATTAC
>JBBKWS010000046.1:0-3069 GCA_037969075.1 Bdellovibrionales bacterium
GCATAAATCCTCCGTAAAATTATTATTAAAATAAGGATGCTCTTAAGAGGTGGCAGCTTCAAGTATTTCAGGATTTTCTGGACTGCCTATTAAGACTGGGCTAGGATTTAAACTCAACCTAAGCCTTAGAGAGATTACTATGATTTCATTCAATAAGTTAGCCTTCTCAGCCCTACTTCTTTTGCCCTTTACCTTTGGCTACGCCGGCGATCTTAGCCTCACTGAACAGCTTAAGCAAAAGGCCGATATGTCAAAGGCAAAAAGCTCTCCTGAAAAGCAAAAGGTAATGGAATTAGCCATTGAAGATCTAAGAAAATCAAATGTAGTAAAGTCTTCTTTAAAAGTTGGCAGTCAGGCCCCTGCTTTTAGTTTACCAGATGTAAAAAAAGGTATGACCAGCTCGGTAGAACTTTTAAAATCGGGTCCACTTGTCATTACATTTTATCGTGGCGGCTGGTGCCCCTATTGCAATCTACAATTACACGATTTACAAAAGCACTTAAAAGAAATCAATGCACTTGGAGCTAACCTTGTAGCTATCTCTCCGCAAACTCCTGATGCAAGCCTATCAACGGCACAAAAAGATGAACTAAGTTTTTATGTCCTAAGTGATGTTGGAAATAAAGTAGCTAAAAAGTTCGGACTTGTTTACAAACTGCCTGATGATTTAAAAAAATTGTACAAAGAATTTGGCATTGATTTAGAAAAAGCGAATGCTACGCACGATTGGGAGCTACCTGTAAGCGCCACATACATCATCACCCCCGACGGCAAAGTGGCTTTTGCCTATGCTGACCCTGATTACAAAAAGCGAGCAGAGACAAAAGACATTTTAAAAAAGCTAAAAGAAATAAAAAAGTGAAACTACTCTGAACTAAATCTTGTATAGACACTTGAACAGCCATGGTCACTAGGTACAACTTTAAGTATGTCATCTAGTGATACATATGACCTGGTGTTAGCACTGACTTGAAAAGAGCTCGCCGTCTCTTCGTAGATACGGCAAGTGGATGACATATAGGCCAAACATTGCTCAAAGCTAGACTCATCGCCAACCAGCCTCAAATCAATGGCATCAATATAAACATCAGAAAATGAGGTGTAGTCAGGCCCTAGTTTTAACCTGTTAAATAAATTTATGTCATTTTGAAGCTGCTCCCAACCCTCATAGACATATGGCGCCCCACTACATTCGGTATATTTTTGGTACATAGCTCCTGCTATTGCTGAGAATAAGGGGACACTGTCTCTGGCTTGGTCACTACCCGTGTCCGTGCCCCCGCCAAACATATTGTCTTCTCCAAGATCAACCACGGTAACATCAGCATTTGTAAATTCCGAAGGACCACTCGCATCTTTTGATGGGGCGCAGTTTTGGTATCCAATTAGTAGGAGAAAAACAATAATATAGAATGCACGTTGCATGTTTTATTCTCGGAATAAAACAGCCAATTCTTAACAATGAAAGTTAGTATTTGTATCAAAATGAGACGATTGATCGCCCTTAGGTAAACAGTGACTGTTAGGTACGAATATCAATGGTTACAACTTATACACCTAAATGTAAAAAAGTTTTTTTGTGTTCTAGCAGAACACAAATCATTTCTACAAAGTATCGAAATGCCATTTTTTGGCACTAAGATTGTACTACTAGTATAGTGAACAGTTAAGGGGGTTCAAAATGAAAAAACTAATTTATATTATCGGCATAGGCTTAATACCGTTAGCATTTAATAATTGCTCGGGCATTGATTCTGATAGTGGCAGCAATCAAGGTAGTGATATCTTTAAAAACTCTGACAACAGAGATCAAAATGATTTCAATAATGTTGTAAACCCAGGTTCTGGTGGATCTACTGGTGGTACTGGATCAACTGGCACAGGCGGAGGAAACCCTACGCCAACACCGCCACCACCTTCACAGTTTAGACCAAATGAACCGGGGAACAGAGTAGCGGCACAAATTCCCGCACAAGTACTAAGGCGTAACGACTGGAATTGGGGACAAAGATGGATTTCAGACGGAAGCTGGATTCACCCATTTAACTTTAGTGTTACGGGCATTTCTAGTTATAAACTACCTAAGATATATAACCGCGCCGAATCTTGCTCCGTTAGTAATGGGATTAGCCGCTACAATAGGACCTTCACTCTTGGCGGACAGTATAGCATAGAATATGAATTTTTCAGTGCAGCATCGGGCCACTGCTTTACAGTGCTATGGTTAAGTGAAACGGCTGGTGATACTAACCCCATCAATGTACCTAAAGAGTGTTTTGCTAAGGATCTAAATGGCATCATGGCATTTGCAACAGGCTCTAATAATAGTGGGTGCTACCTAAAACCAGGAAAAGAGTACTATCTAAATATGTCGAGTATTGATTATTTTCACCCAAGAAGACTAATACCTGATCCCAATATGCCGGGTGGCGCACCAAGTGGTCCTTTATTTTCTGGGATCTCTCAAGGCCAAGATGGAAACTATTTAGTAAATAACGGACTAAGTTGTATAACTGATTATGATAATCAGTTTGGGCCAACCTTTTCTCCACATGCGTCTGGACTAGCTAATAACCACTTTACAATTGGTGGCACGCCACACGTAATAGTAGAGGCATATGGTGAGTATGCAGCAGGATCTCCATCAGATAGATGTAACGGGCAATCCTCATTTACAATTCTTGATTAAATACTACCCCCTGCCATACCACCTGTGGCAGGGGACTAATTTCAAAAGATCCATTTACCATCCAACTTTCTTATGATCCAATATATACATGCAAAATATTTTTGATTACAAAGACCATAAAGAATATATTAATTTCTTAATTCAATCGCAAAGGCAAAAAGACACTAAGCTTACCTACCGGATGATAGCTAAAAAACTTGGCTTTTCTTCTTCTAATTTTTTAATACTAATTATTCAGGGAAAACGAAATATCAGTGAAAAGAGTATCACAGCGCTTAATCGATATTTTAAACATAGCCGTAGTGAATCTTTATACTTTAAAAATCTAGTGCTTTTTAACCAAACAACTGATTTAGAGAAAAAACTGGAGTACTCAAAAA
>JBBKWS010000047.1:0-5373 GCA_037969075.1 Bdellovibrionales bacterium
AATACGGTACACAAGTCAATGAAATGCCCTAAATGTGGAAATTTAGATAATAAAGTACTCGACACCAGGATGCAACCTGATGGTGATATTATTCGTCGTCGTCGTGAGTGCCTGAAGTGCGAATATCGCTTTACCACGCAAGAAAGTCTTCTAAGAGTTTTTCCGATGGTTGTTAAAAAAGACAGTCGCAAAGAAACTTTTAGCAAACTTAAAATATTAACAGGCATTCAAGCTGCCTGTCAAAAACGTCCAATTAGCCTGGCTCAGATGGAGCAAATGGTTGAAAGAATTGTTAAGAGAGTTCTAGATAACCCGCAAAAAGAACTTACTTCTGATGAGCTTGGACGCCTAGTAATGACTGAACTTAAAACTACAGATGACGTTGCCTTTATCCGCTTTGCTAGTGTGTATAGAAATTTTCAAGACATAAAAGAATTCATCGACACTCTAAAGAAAGATGAGAAAACAGCAAAGAATCCTCAGCTAAACTCTAACGCAGAAATTACCCAGTAAGTGTATGGGTGTAAGAAGACGTTCTAGAGAGCTAGCTGTTCAAATTTTATTTCAAGAAGAATACCACAGTGACCTAAATGTAGAGCAATCCGTAGCACTATACCGTGAAAGCTTTGATACATCTCCAGAAGTTTGGGAGTATGCTAAACTATTGGTACAGGGAATAAAATCAAAGCGAGATGAAATTGATGCTACCATACAATCCTATAGCAGCAATTGGCGGTTAGATCGTATGAGCCATGTGGACCGTAATATATTACGCGTTGCTTGCTTTGAGTTACGATATTTAGATAGAGAAATACCTACGAATGTTGTTATTAATGAGGCCATTGAAATCGGTAAGAAGTTTTCTTCAGAAGATTCTGCTAGTTTTCTAAATGCCATACTAGACAACATGGCAAAAGCCACATAATCTTTATTCATGACGATCGAAGAACTAAACGACGATTTAATATATCAAGATGGCTCACAGCTTTGGGTAATACCAGATAAATCCTCTAGTAACTGGGCACAAAAGTTAGATTGGTATTTAAACTTTCAAATCTCTAAAGCTGACTCGTTTAAGCGGCCTGAAATCTCTGAACCATTGAGAGCAATCCTGATTGAAGAGGAGGTAGAGCCTACAGTCATCCCCGCACAAGAAGGACAGCCTCTTCTAATCGCAAGCCCCAGACACCTACCAAACTTAATGACGATTGTACTGTCTTATCATCAGCAAGATGAGGATCTGTGGTTAAGTAGTCTTGAGAAAACTTGGATCGAACTAGGAAAACCAAGCCTGCGGGTGTTTTTACCAAAAAACTTCTCTCTGAGTAAATTCTCTGAGTTCTCTAAATCTAATTTATCCGGAAATATTACATTTATAGTAGATAACTAATTTTTAAAAAATAGTTTCGCCTTTAATTCCCATACGTCGACTTACAATTTTAACAATCTCTGTGGCAGTTTCTTCAAGCGCTCTTTCTGTAACGTCAAAAATAGGCCATCTTTTATTTTGCTTAAAGATTTCTGTGGCGTATTCTATTTCAGAATGAATGTTTTGAAGACTCGCATAGTCCCCACCAGGATCTTGTTGAAATTTCTCTAATCTATTTCTTCGAATCTTTGATAACTTTTGACGATCAATCAATAATCCGATGATTTTCTTTTGATCCACCTTAAAAATTTCTTCTGGTAGTGGTACATTAAGTACTAGCGGGATATTAGCCACCTTCCAGCCTTTGTGGGATAAAAACACAGAGAGTGGCGTTTTACTTGTTCTAGATATGCCTATTAAAATAATGTCGGCCTCATCTAGATCGCGTAGATCTTTTCCATCATCATGCTTAACTGTATATTCGATAGCAGAAATTCTTTTAAAATAGCTGTCATCTACCATCCTTAGTAATCCTGCCTCTTTATTATCATCACTCACAGTACCAAAAAAGCTATCGAAGCCATGAAACAGCGGACTCAACAGATCAATCGCAATTAAACCCGCTTCGTTACTGAGCTGCTGAATCTTTTTCTTTAATGGATTACTAACGACAGTATACGCAATAATTCCCTTACGATCCTTAATCTCATCAATAACGCGCTCTACCTGCACATCTGTTCTTACATTTTTACAGCGAATGATTTGAATTTCTTTTTGTGAATAGTGTACGACAGCCGCTTTAACAAGGGCCGAAGCAGTTTCACCAGTTCCGTCTGATATTATATATACGTAAGCATCAACCATTAATATGCAAATGCTTTTAAAAGGTACTCATGTATTTCATCTGAAATGTATTTTAATATTACATTAGGGAATTCAGAAAATAAAATAAATGCATAGGAGTCACAAGGTTTAAATAGTAGAGCATTCGCATCTTTTGAGAAAAAAGGTAGCTCTAATTTATTATTTTTAACTGTAAAAAAATTAGGATGAATGCGCAACACTTGTAATGTAGTCATTTTTGGTAGGGACATTACAAAATAAGGGATTTCTTCTTTAGTTCCATGACTAAACTTATCAATAACTAACCAACCCTTATCTGTTCTATGAAGTAATAAACCTGCTTCAAAATTTTCTCTAAACGTACCGAAAGCAGTTTTAGCTCTTACCCCGTCTTCTTGTGGTAAATACGGAAGAGTTTTTAGCGATTGGCATAGTTGACTTGAGGCCTGAAAATACTGATCGACTTTTTGTTCTTTTTCTAAAAGAAGAGATTCTACTTTATCAAGACTATTCTGTATCCATTTTTCAATTTGTAGCATGTCTATACCCCTAGCTGTATTTTTAAGTGTAATACAGAGAGGTCCGACTTACTCTTAGCCTTGCAAGTTCTACTAAAGATTAATACTTCCATCTCGGGAATTTTTTTTACGTGGGCAGCTTTTACCCAGCCATTTGTGAAGTCTTAAGACGTTGGGTGTAAGACCAACGCCTAAGACAGAAAAGTCTCTTATAGTTGAAGCCAGTTTTTGATCATTGGCCAATACGAATAAATACCCAAGAAGCCACCGACTACGCCTACAAGATAAATAATAATGCGTAAGGGCTGTAAGCGAATCTCATCACGTAAAAGAGTAAAACCATATTTCATAGATTCTTCCAGTGAATCGATGCGTTTATCAAGGTTGCCCATTCGATTTTCAAAAGTATCCATTCGCCTGTTCAAGTGCTCGCCATCTTTTTTGGTCATTAAATCTTTTTTTAGATCTACCATAGTTTTCACCTGTAGTTCGGCCTGCCGTCTGGTAAAACCGGCTTGCTCTAAATTTTTTACGATGTCTATACTATCCATCTCGGCACTCCCTTAATAAAGATGTAGAAAGTTTTTTAGTTTCTACAAAGCAAATGGAGTGCCAGCGTAGTTTGTAAATAGGATAGATGTGAGATCAGAGTCCGTCCAAGTTTCGGAATTTACCGGATAGACCGGCTTAGAAATCTTTGAATACTCAATAATGGTTTTAATCTAAACCGTTTTGTTGTTTTAAGATATTTAAGAAAACTTCGACAGTCTTCATGTTTCGTTGTGATTTAGAGTAATAACAAACTAGGTTCATTGGATATTGAAAATCTTCAATCAACACTCTTTTCATTCTATTTGTTTGCACTTGTTTTTTGATCGAGTGAGCAGGTAAAAAACCCCAACCTAAACCTGACTCTACAATTCTCTTCAGTGAGCCCACATTAGAGGATTCAAATACAGGTCTAATTACCACTCCAGCCTTCTTTAATTCTTTTTCTAGCACATGGTTAAAACCTGGAAATTCTTTACCTAGCTGTACCACTGGTCTTGAGGTATAATCACGTAAAGTAATACGGTTAGGATATCTAGTGTCTTTACTACTCGCCACCAACCACATTTCATCTCTTCCGATGAACTCTGCTTCTTTGTTTAGTGGTGCTCCACCAAACTCAGTCTCTGCATCAGGAAGAATGGCCACATCTATTTCTTCGGCCTCAAGTGCTTTTAACATATCGCTACCTGCTCCATAAGATAAAGATAGACTAACAGTAGAATTGTTTTTTAAGAAAATAGAAAATACAGGACTCACCATATGGAGACCGATCGAATTTAAAGTACCTACTCTAAGAGTACCTGCAACCTCAGCCCCCATGGACTGAATTGAAAGTTCTGCCTGCTTGGCTAATTGTATGATCCTACTAGCGTAATCATAAAGTAATGCGCCCTGAGGAGATGCTTTCGTTTTTCTTGAGCCACGAACTAAGAGTTCAACACCCAAATCTTCTTCAAGTTGGCGAATTTGCTGACTGACTGCTGGCTGAGTTAAAAATAATTTTTGTGCGGCTGAAGTCATACTGCCTTCTTTGATCACGGCACAAAATGTGTGTAGCTGCTGCAAGTTCATGTTGTCTCCTATTAATTTCTATCACATACTATCAAGCTTTTTATCTAGACTTAAGCAAAAAAAGAAAAATTATGTTTCATCCCCTATCAGACCTACATCTAGGTCAAAGATATTCAACTTTAGACATAGGCATATCATTTGATACGATAGCTGTAGATGAAAACAACAATACTATTACTACTTTGCCTAATGCCTAACTTAGCCCACGCTAAACTTTTTCAAAACTCGTACGTTAAATTTGAATTGCCTGATAATTGGCAATGCAATATGGAGCAAACCGAGTGGGTCTGCAAGAGTGCAGATAAAACTGCCTCTAAGGAAGCGGTAGTGATTTTAACAGCAAAAGAAGTTGGGCCGCTTGATACTGTGACAGAGTATGAAAACTACCTAAAAAAACCAAAGGTAGCAGTCGGTACCAAAGGCCAAAGTGTTTCGGCACAAATTAAACAAATCCAGCGCCGCACTGTTAAAAATCATGAATGGGTGGATGGTCTTCTTTTAGGCAGCGAGATACCCAATTTTTACACACGCTATTTAGCAACCACTAAATCACGAGTTGCAGTTTTAGTTACGTTTACTGCCCACCAAAGATTTTATACAAAATATAGTAAAGACTTCTTTAATGCTATTAGTAGCCTTGAGGTTCTTGCCAGTGACGCGCTTTTAAACCAGCGAAGCCTAGCTCCCATGGGTGCAGACTCTAGTTTACTGGGTTTTAATGTTGGCGGAGTAATACCGCAGGACATGCTTACTGAGGCCGACTGTATTGACGGGGATGATTGCTTAGGAGCATCAAACGAGGATGATTTTGCTAATACTGTACTTGCATTAGTGGTTCTAATTTTGGCTGTTAGTGCCTATCTAGTTTTACGTAAAAAGAAGTGAAAAAAATTCAGTCCTAATAATTGACTTGAGTCTGGAGCACAGAAAATGTTACCTCAAAAAACAATGTTAAGCTTATGGGATTCATTTACCGCACTACTAACTACGAATGGCATTTCTGCCACTTGGCTGTTTGTT
>JBBKWS010000048.1:0-7617 GCA_037969075.1 Bdellovibrionales bacterium
CCAATCTTTCTAAGCTTAAAAGCGTCATAGTAAAACCAGGATTCTAATAAACTGAGGATATGGCCTTGCTACAGAAGGCTCAGGAATAGTTCAAAGTGGCCAAAACAGAGGTTTTAAATCAGGCTGCTTGGGTTTTCAGTAGGTTCTAGTTAAATGGACCTAAGGATGAAAATCAAAAGGCCCATGCGGTTTTAATTGAGCCCAGGATAAGAATGAAGGGGTTTCAAATACACTTTTTAAGGCTAAAAATGTAGCTAATTTACGTTGTAAATTACCTTAGTAATTTACAACGCATTTCGTATTCCATTTCAGGTGTACGATATTTAAGTTGTGCCGTTTCTCTAGAGCTTGAAATAAGCACTTTGGTTTCTGTCCCACCTTTTTCATCAGCATCAAATGAAAGAAATATGCAAATTCCAGATTTATCTTCTTCAGATCTTGGTATTCCACATTCGTACACGTTAGTGATCGCCGTGTAGGCATGTACATCACCTAACTTCAAGGATGCTTCATAGTTATATATTAAGTTTGGATTCGGCGGATAAATTAAGTTCAAATTCAACGTATAATGCTTTATTTCAGGGCCACCTGCGCCATCAAAGCATTCGTAAGTTGGCCAGCAAGACTTGACCTCTGATACGTTGCACTCAATACCCTTCGTATCATTATTTGCTGATACCCCATAAGAGTAAAACAAAAGTCCACATAGCAGGAATAGTTTTGATTTCATCGAGACACCCCTTTTTTACAATATATATAGAGAGCGGCATACAAACCACTTATTATATCCAAGCTGAAATAATTATAAAAATGCAATAAAAGAAATCTGTAAAAAGTAATCATTTCAATAAACGTTTAGATTCCGAGTTTTGACTGCAATCTTATAATCAAAGTAACTTATAACGTGTGGCTTGGAATGCTCTCCTGCCACCATGATAAGTAATAACGACTCAACAAAAATTATTTTATAACTGGATTACAAATTACTGATAATTCCGAAGTTGATGTCCTTAGAGGGGCTCCGTATACTACAGATACACTTCCAGGAAGCTCTTTACCATGCATGTCTTTAAGTGTGACATGAGCCATACCATAAATTTCAGATAGCTCAATATTAGTAGAGAGAGAATTATAAACCGATTCTATTGACAGATGTTGTGTAAATTGAACTCGATGCTCTAGTTTAATCTTGCCGTTTACATATTCCTTAATCGCACATGAGTACTTTGAAAAATTACCCGCATAAGCCTGAAGTGGTAGAACCAAAGCCAGGATAAATATATTTTTAATCATAAAACCCTCCATTTATAACGGTTATTATCACTGTTGTGACTTTTTCCAAAACTAAAACACCTATAAGTCCATAAATGTAAACAGTTCCGAATAAATTAATATAAATAATTCATCATCATTACAGAGACCAATTGGAGTCACCGATCCCATTGACCTATGCCTGCTACAAAACTCCTGATTGTTGCAATCAACAAAGCATATAAATAAAGCCGAAGAATTTAGGTCTTCGGCTTTATACTGTTATCTTTTAAAAACCTCACTCAAGAATGAAGGGTCATGGCCTGAGCCCCTCTGATCAGACAGTCTCGGGATTTTAGTCTAGAGATTTAACTTTGTTTACTATCATTTTTCCCATAATATCAACATACCCTCTCTATCTATCGATGCTAACTTAAGACCATCAGAGGATACTGCAACCCTTTCAATCTTGTCTTGATGTTCACTGAGAGTTTGCTTCAGTTCTCCTAAGTTTGAATAAACTTTTATCTCTTTAATAGAACTTGTATAAAATTCGCTCCCACTATAAGCCAGGACGTGCCCGCTGCTGAATGGTGTTTCACTTACTTTCTCAACCTTATCCTTTCCTAACCTGTAAATTGAAAAAACATATTTGTCATTGAAAAGATCAGATAGCCTTTCAATCCCGAGCGTTCTATTTTCTTTATCTACAAAATACCTTGCAAATCCATTATAGGGATCATGAGTGTCTGGAATAGCAGAATCTTCAAATATGTGTTTCTGTAAACTAAAGTACCTGATGTTATCAATAAAACCTTGCCCACCATACAAAGATCTCGATGTACATAAAACGTTACTATCAATCAATACTAATACTAGGCAGCTATCACCTTTTTTGCGAATTTTGCTACCTGTCACTGTGTTTATAAAACGTGTGGCAGTGCGAGTGGCTTCGACAAGGATGTAAGTCTCATCTGGTAAAAACTCTGCGTAATAAACTCCACCGTGGTAGGTCACTTGGTAATTAGCAAGAGTCATTGCTGGGTAAACATTATAAGTATTCACATAACCATCACGACTTGCACTAGCTATTTTTCCACCATTCGAACTATAAGTTAAGCTTCTAATTTTATCTGTGTGATTTTCAAATTGAATAATCTGATTACCGTTATTGAAATCATACAATTTGACTTTGCCATCATAATGACCTGAAACAAATGTATCACTGTTTGGGCTGATTACGAGCGCTGTTATAGCACTTGGACTGTGAATGGTAAAAAGTTTTGATCCGGTGAGTATGTCTAGTACAATAATCTTTTTTGGCGAATAGAAGAGGATCTTTTTCCCATCTGAGCTGGTTTCATACCCTCTAAAGCCCTCATCAAAAGTTAATTCATATAGGAGCTTACCATTATCTGAACTATAGGCGCCAAAATATTTGTTATTATTCTGAGAAAGAAAAAATATTTTCCCATCCCTAGTATGTTCGAATATCTCATGTCTATCCAAAGTCATTGAATTATTAACAGATATTTTTTTTACCACTTCCCATTTTTTTGGCCCTAAAGCTAAGGATGGCAAACAAAATAATGTCGCTAAACACAATATAAAAAACGTTCTCATTAAATATCCCCTTTGATCTATATAAGTATTGAGAAAATGATAGAAAAAATAGAGCATTCTTGCAATTGGTAAGTTCTGACTTTGGTCAGCAACAAGAAATATGGGGTATACCTACTGATGGAAACCATGCCATAGGTAGGTTGCTGAGAAATTTAGCACATCAAATTAGTGAAGATAAAAGCCTCTGAATATATAATAACGCGAGTTTAAATATTCAAAAATTGAACTGGTAGTTGCCGCCATATTTCTTGAGCGCATAACAAATCTCTGAAAGCCAAAACATGGCCACTTAAGTATATTAGAGATGACCACTCCTAAAGAACTGCTCAGAAAAGCGAGCTTTCTGGTACAACCTCAGCCCTCCTTATATTAAGGCTCTTAACTTTAAGAAACCTCTTTAATCTCTACCAAATAATTGAGTTTGGCCTCTCTAAGAGCATCTTGCAAAGCCAATTGAATCAATACAGCTTCTGGGAGCTTCATCTTCTTTGCAATCTTTGCTGCTCTTTCTGGGCTTACTAATTTTCTTCCTTTTTCGATATCACATAGATTGGCTCTAGATAGCCCCAGTTTTTTGGCATAGTCTGCTTGGGTATATTCATCTGATTGACGAAAGGCTTTAATGTATAAGCCTAGACTCATTGGGCCAAGCCTTTTCTCTAATGATTTTATACTATATTTTTTAGTACTCATGTTTATTTACCTCCATCACTTCAATTAATTCTACACTTCCGTCTTTTCTTATCTCATATATAGCTCTATAGGCTTTATTTAAACGAACAGAGCGCTGCCCTTTACGTTTACCTCTAAGGGGCTCATCATGGAGCCCTTTTGATTTTCTAGCTTGATTTAAGCCTCCCAACTCAATAGTTGTAACCCAAGCATAGAACTTCATCTGAATTACTTGAGGAAGCTTATTAAGCTGTTTTTCTACTTTCTGAGACCATATTACTTGATGAATATCTACCACAACATCCTTATTGTACTTCAGTTAGAAGTACTTTGTCAATTATAAACTAAACTTTATTCCCTGTCTTTGCTTATATGTACGCCAGGTACGATCTATACTCATATGACCCATCCATTGAGATATAGCTTCAATTCGAAAGCCTTTTTCAAGCATAAGGTCTGTGAAGCCCTTCCGACCACCATATAAGCCAACGCTCGAACCAAAATACTTTTTCACTGTTTTTACTAATGGCCGTTTAAATACTTGCGAGACAATCATTCTTAACGCAAATTCTTGCTCTTCTAATTGAATTGGTATTAACTTCCACCTATCCTCCGGTGGTAAGCTACAAATTTTCGTTTGATAAACCCATAATATTTTCTTACCTGTTTGCAGAGTTTCTATTTTCCACATATTTCTTTTTTTTAATTGATCTATTTCTTTTGGCCTTAATCCAAGCCAGACTGAAATATACAGCCAATTAAAATGCTCCGGCTTCATCATTTTTTTCACCTCTACCAACTGTTTTGGAAATAAAGGCTTTGAAGTCATTCTTCTACTTCGATCAGAAGTATAATAAGCATCTATCAAGCGCCTTCTTTCTTGTCCTCTAGGATGAGGTATAGGCAAAAAGGATTGATTCATTTTTTTGGAAATATAAAACCCCCATAAATTTGCAATTCTTATAATTTTGACAATATAAGAAATACTGTATTTTCTATGATAAAACCAATCATATATTTCATAGGTGTTTTCGAACCAATCTGTAGGCGAGATGCTTATATCACAAATCATTTTCTGTGCTGTATTCCAAACAACACAGGATTTAGATTTGGCATTTTCTTTTCTCTTGATCCTCCATCTTACGAAACGTTTTTCGAACTCTAATAAAAATTCTGCTGGCAAGAATGCATCATTTTTTAACTGTTGCTTTACACGCACTTGCTCATAAAACTTTATTTTTTCTTCATGACGCTTTAGCTGAGATTTTGCATTTAAGCTTTTAGTAACAGCCTTCGCCTCATCAATTGTCATCGCTTCACTTATACCAAGGCTTCTATACCTATCTTTTGTTATATCCCAAGTTCTTGTTGGGTGTTGTGCTGTTGATTTTTTTGTATGCTCTTTTTTTCGAGATACATATTGTATTTTCCACTTTGGATTCGACTTTTTATTCGCGAGTTTTTTTACATAATACCCCACACGAACCTCCAGAAGTTTGTGGTTTTTATTATGTCCTTATCGTCCGAATCGGACGTACATTTTAGGTATAAGTAATTGAAATTATTGAAAGTTTGGTGGGGCGTACTGGACTCGAACCAGTGACCACTACCTTGTCGAGGTAATACTCTACCAACTGAGCTAACGCCCCACAGAGATAAAAACTTAAGTTGAAGCCTTAGTTATGTCAAGTTTTAGACTTGGATGCTAATTTTAAAGAGAATACTTCATGCCACATATCGAATACTACCTTTGTAGTAAGATCACAGTAATTAGATACTTTATCTAAAATAGCATCCTTTACCCCACAAGAAGAGATAAATGAAAAATCTTTTAATTCATTGTTAACATTAATAGAAATACCATGACGACTAACTCCCTGGTCCACACGTATGCCTATAAAGGCAATTTTACCCTTCTCTGTGTATAAACCTGGCCTATCCATGCTAGCCATTGTTATAATATCAAGGCGTACCAGCACCTCTTTCGTTGTCTCTAAAAGTAAGTCTACATATGCCTTAATACCCAGCGAGTAAGTTCTTAATGGTAAAATCGGATAAATCACAAGTTGCCCGGGGTGATGGATTGTAGCCTCCCCCCCCCGATCAGCTAAAACTACATCGTAGCCAGCTTCACTTAGTGTGGCCGCATCCACTAAAATATTTGATATGGGATCTGCCCTCTTACCTAAAGTAATAACTTTAGCATGCTCTAAGCCCATTAAGGCCCAAGGGATAGAATTATCACTGACTTTTTGATGAAAACTAGTTTGCAACACATTAGCTTCGCTAAATGTTAAAAGTGGATAAAATTCGACCCTTGGTTTTGGCATTGAGATAAAATAGACGCTTTATAAAAATAGGCAACTAAATAGAATGTATCTGAATGAATTTAGTTCTCAATGTGATTCAGTTTATTGATTGTAATTCCAAGTTGATCGTAAAAACACACCACCAATTTAGGATTATAAAATGAGAACCTATCATTCATGTCAAGCTGATCTAAAACAATAGGGTCCTTAGAAAAGGAGTCTTTAGAGCAAAGGGAGTCAAATCTTCTTCGAATAAATAAGCCATTGTACTCAGAAGTATTAAAGATGGACTTAGCCTCCCAAGCGATTAAATGACTGCTTGATAGAAAGTTAGAGAGTTCCATATTAGTAAGGTCCTCAGATTCATCAGTTAAAAAATAGGAGCCGATTGACACTAAAAAAAGTTGCACTGAATTATTTTGAGATGACATGCAGTCACGGCACATAGGAAAAACAATATCACACGAAGTATTCTTACAAGTGTTTACGCAAGTAGCATCTCCGCTATCACACACAACAGATATTCCTCTTGTTCCATCAATACCAACATTCGTTTGTAAATCTACAAATGAAAAGCCTGTAATTATAAAAAGACTAAGTAACAATATCATTTACATCCCTACATCTTGCATTTGCCAAAAGCTTTAATTTTTTCTTTATACTTCTTTTGGTCTTTTGATGACAGGCAGCCCGACCGGTTGCCATCTATTTCATAGAAGCCTTCACATGAACTCATGTGGACAACTGTCTTATCACTCCATTTGTCGTAGTAATATCGTCTAACTTTACCACCAAATTGCGTCTCCATAAAGTCCACAGTAGCCTCTTCGCACCTATTATCAAAACAGCGCTTTTGACTAGCCAACTTCTTAACACATTTCTTTGGAACTCCATCGTTTACTTTGTAACTTTCATAAACCTGATTGATGTCATAGGTAGCTTCGAACGGCACATCTGGCCCTTTTTTAAACGAGAAGAAATTAAATATACTTCTAACTAAAGTCACAGCAAACTTAATCGGACTAAAACTATGACCTTGCAGCTGCGAGTGCTCGGCCTTACTTAACGGCGTAAAAAACAACTGACAGCCAACTCCAACTGAGGTCGAACGATTGTCTAGTAGTGGAGCGCCTTTGTTGGTCGGCAAATTAACACCCTGAAATTGTGATTGATTAGAAGTAGCGTAAGTTTTGTTGTAAGAAAAATTGACTCCTAAAAGTCCATAGGCCCCTTTGTAAACTTCTCCGGCATTTACAGGCGCAGATCCAATTACTATCTGACAGGCACTACCATTTATCGGACCTAGCCTTACCATTAGTGAGGTTCTAATTTTGTCCTTAGTCATATTAGCCGTATATTGAATTTCGCCGTCTTCGATGAATTTATCAAAATTAACCACTTCACCCTCTTTAATATCAAAAGCAATCAGCAGAGGACTTGGATTCCAAGAAAATAAAGCTACGTTTAATAAATCTAAACTAAGCATTTTCATTGCATTACGCTTACGTTTCCACGGATCGTACGTCTTACAGGCAAGTCTTTCAGAATAAGGATTAAAAACATCTGGAGACAAAATTTCAGCCTTGGTCTTAAAAAATGCCTCAGCATAAGTAGCAACAGAATATAATCCAACGCTTGCCTCTAATGCTAACCTAGCACAATCAGACGCTTTATAACACTTGTGCTTAAGGGTAGATGGAAGCAAGTCAAAACCACTTTGATCTACCAATGATTCAGTTTGCCCGTCATATAAATTAATTGG
>JBBKWS010000049.1:0-7263 GCA_037969075.1 Bdellovibrionales bacterium
TCGCCGCCTGCTAAAATTTGTGATATGAGGATCTTAGGTTCTCCAGCCTTTACTGCGCCCCAAAAAGGCTCGCCCTCAGGTGCACTCTGACAAGATGTGCAGACTAATAAGAAAATTACTAATTCTAAAATTCTTTTCATAATTATATAATCGGCATTTACATATACAATTCAACCAGAACTAGATGAAAGACCAGCGGCCAAAACCAGAACTACACTATCGTAGAGTTTAACATTTTTTTGATAGCTAAGGCATATCAGCGCGTTGGGGCATAATACTGTGAACAAGCATTTATGATACGTTGAGTTTTTATTTGATGAACTCTCAGTTGAAACAATTGTGTATGCTCATTGGCAAGTTTTTGCCCGCGAGCTACCGCAAGAGTACGCTCGGTAGCCATGCCATGATCACCCACCGCATGGGGATCACCAAGAGCCGCCACAAACTCAGTTAATTTTTTTTCTGAATCTGGCAAAACCTCACGGTGCAAGGTCAGAAGATACCCTGCTATACAATCTGCATTAAGTTCTTTTAATTTAGTAGAAAGCATGGGTAGCACATAGTTAAATTTTAAACCATAAATATTTTGAACAAAGTGTCCGAACTCATGAGCTAAAATAAATTTTAAAGTATCATCTTGTTTAGCTTGAGATATTGCCGGTAAATCACTTAATAAGTTCACACCAAAAAAGATCCCGTACTTTCCGTAGGCGACTGCATTAGGCCCGTATACATCATTGTAAAATCCAAAACAAATTGTATTTTTTGAGTCTCTAACAATCGGATCTTGCGCAATATCAAATTCGATCAACCATTTATCTAAAGCATTTACTAGTAAGTTTTTTTGATACTCAAACCTATGAGTGACATCATTCACAATCTCTAAGTTTGCTGGTTTCAGTAAAGAACAGTAGAGGTCCTCGGCTGGTTTGACATAGATACGGTCAGAGGCCAATAGTTTTAGGGACGGCACTAAAAGTATAGAAATTAATAATAAATGGGTGGTTTTCATGGAAAGGATAATAGCACAACTGGGGATATTGCTGCATACGGTTGTAAAGAATTTAGGGATGTCGAGATTTTGATCGACAGTCTAACTAGGTTGTAAAAAAATAGCGAATCACTTCAGAGTGCAGTCTCATTTCGCTAGACCAGTGTTGATGTCTATTTTACCAATGATTTCAGTAGATTACAGCAGCAATATTCCCCTAGCTGTGAGCAAAAGAATGTCTCAAGTTAGTACAATTATTACCCGATAATATACAATGAGAATTCTTAAAGTAATTATGACTATTTTTATAGTAATGATTTCATATCAAAACTGCTCTGAATACGATGCTAAAAACAGTTCTAACGAAAGAATTGTCAAGGTTCCCGATTTTACTGGCAAAGAAAATGGGCCAGGGATTGTTATCGACCCTATTGGTCCTAATCCAGATCCGATCGTAGATATAACCCCAGTTGTTGATCCGCGCGCATTGGTATTAAAATCAGACCTAACTAAATTTAAAATGAATAATGATACATATGTATTTGGTTGGGCGTGTCTAGTAGGAAAACCGGTTTCGCTAGATGTAAAACTTTTTGTTCAAAATCATAATGGTAATCAGCAAGAAGTAGCTATTTCTGAGCCTGTTTACTCCCCCGCCAGCCAAGGAATTACAGATGCTTGTGGCACTAGTGGTAATTTTAAATTTAGGATTAAAATTACTGAAGAAATAAAAAATGTACACGGCGGAAAAAAAATAATAGTAAAGGTTTATAAGCAGAGTTTAAATTTTTCACTTCATGAAGTTCAAGACGATAATTTGGATAATATAACATACCACATTCCTTACCCTGTGAATGCTCAATGGTTCGGGTACTACGGCACTGGTAACTATTCGACAAGTGTTTTACATATGATAAATGGCAAACAAACAGATGCACAAGTTAATGAATCAAAGGACCATACTAACTTTATTAATGTTGCAGTTCCTAATCCTGTAGATCTAGCAGAATTTGTTCATGGTTCCAATCAAACTGAACGCACTGTTTTATGGCGAACACTAGATGCTAACCCAAATATGAAGATCCTATTATTAATAGGTTTATTAAGGCGCTCTGCTACTCCTAGATCACAAGACCCTAATGACTATATCATAGGTCCGATTGGTCCACAGGCAGTTGACCCTATTTATTACTACGTTGAGTTTATGAAAAAATATCGTCATAGAGTTGTCGCTTTTCAAGGCCTGGATGAGCCCCATTATTTTTCTCAGAGAAATGGATTTACCAACCATGACATTAGAGCTATATCGCAGGCCCAAGAAATTGTTTATTCAAGAGTTTCAAAACTATTTTCAGAAATACCTATCTCATGTAACTACGCATACATTTTAGATTCTGAGATAGATCTTGTACCTCAAAACTGTAAATGGATGTCAAAAACACCTAGATACGGAAAGAATTTTAGAGAAAGTGATTACACCTCTTTCAAAGCTCAGATTTTACAATTAAACCAGTTACGAAATAAAAAACACCACATACTTCTTGTAGGCGACGCTTACTTAGGTTGGGATAGTGATATCTCTCCTAATATCAATCTACAAAATAGGCTCGACAGACTGAATCATGCCCATAGTCTTATTGCCAGTGAAAGAAATGATAATGATGACATTTTAATTGCAGGCTATTTTGGGTTTGTATGGAATATGTTAGACACCACAAATAACCGACAAGTAGGGCTTGATTTTATCAGGGACCAAGGCTTACCACCATATCAAGATCAAAGAACGCCAATGCAAAAAACTGTCTTTAATAAGTTCTTAGAAATTGGTAAATTGATAACTGGTAAGTAATTTCAAATATACTTGATAAGTAAATGGTGGGGCGTACTGGAATACAACCTCACATAGCTAAGTTATCATTATTATTCATTTTTACAAGTGATACTAACAACTTGCCAAGACCATGACTTCTACCGAAATCGACCAATATGCATGGGAATGCACTCTTACTGGCGACAAGTGGCGACAGAATATCAAACATTTAGCACCAAATCCTTATTCTATTAAGTAATTTTCAAAAGCTGAAGTTATCTAATATTTTTTTATAAGGGGGTCATTATGACCATTATATATGAAGCGATAAAGGGAATGATTTTTATAAGTATTTTTGCACTGTTTAGCCATGGCTGCTCAATTGAGAAGATGGCTAGACGAGCCCTTGATGCTAACAGGAAGCAGATTAGTTACCAAGACTACTCTCAATCCCTAACACGTTACAGCCCACAAGAAGGAGTAAAAGCAAAATAGATTCTCTTTTGCTCCTAAAGGTTTTTTACTATTGCCTGAAGATCAGGCTATTATTAATCAAAAAAATAAGGAGCATTACTTTGAATCAAAAGAAAGTTTTCCTATATGGAAGAGTGAGTACCGATACTCAACAAACGGGCCTGGAAAGTCAGGTCCGTGCATTAAAGAAGTTTTGTGAACAAAACGATATTAATAATTATGAGTTATTTACAGATGAGAATATCTCTGGAGCTAAGGTATCTCGTCCTGCTTTAAATAGAATGATGGAGGCAGTAGATAGTGGAGAAGCATCACAGGTTATAGTCTTTAGCTTTTCAAGGTTTGCTAGAAGTACCACTCACCTCCTGCAAGCACTTAAAAGGTTTAAAGAAAAAGACGTACAATTTGTATCACTGACTGAGAAAGTAGATACTAACTCTCCCATGGGCATGGCTATTTTTACAATCCTCGGAGCGATTAGTCAGCTGGAAAGAGAGTTGATTGCCGAGAGAGTCCGCGCAGGCTTAGCGAATGCCAGAGCTAAGGGAAAACACATAGGTCGAAAGAAAATGAGGAATTCAACATTAATCAGAGCCCTTCTTAACAAGGGCATGAGTTATAGAAATATAGCTTCCATTGCTGATTGTAGCCATGGAAGTATTTACGCAGAAAAAAAGTCGATGTTGAAAGAGCAAGAAGAGGCAGCCAGAAAGCTTGCAGAGGAAAATGCAAAACAAGATTTACACGATAAACAAGAAAAAGAAGCTCAAGCACAATTTGAAAATATAATTGTTAAGGAGACTGAAACCTAAGGCTGTGTACATTTTAATTACTAAGAGAGACTCGACTGAGTCTCTCTTTTTTTGGTTTTGAATGTTGTTGGCAATAAATACGATGGTTTTGGTAAAAGGTAGCTTGTTGTAAATAACTACTTAGACAAACCACCTCTAACCTTTCTTAGAAAGAAGTGATTTAGACTGCGTTTGCCGAGGCCTGAAGTGCCGACCCTGTGTGAATAGATTCAAAAATTTTCTTCGCAGCTTCTTCTGGAGATACTTTTGATGTATCAACAACCAGATCATAAGTATAGGATTGAACAGTTTCATATTGCGCTTTTGCTGTACCTGGCTGTCGATCAATTCTATTATTCTCTCTTTTTTCGATAACTTCTAATGGAGCTGTCACACTTACAAAAAATACCTTAGAGTCAGACAAAGCTGTCGCTACTTCCTTTAACCAAATAGGTTTTTGTAGAACATGGTCGATGATCATGAATTCGATAGCTTGTGCATACTCACGAAGTGCATGATTAAAGCCGGAAATCGCGTGATCAATAAGGGCTAGATCAGCAGCTTCATCCATATTAATTTTGAGTGGCATCGCGGGCTCTAAGAATTGATCAACACTAAAGTAAAAATATGGATTTTTAAGCTCATTTAGTAGGGCTTTTGCAATTGAAGTTTTACCAGAGCTAGAAGTACCATTTAACAGAATAATCATGAATATAGATTACATTGTAGTTCAACTCTCATCAAGTATTCGAAAACCAAATCTTTTTAAGTACCCATCAGGACAATTTTACGCAGGCCTGTAAGCCCCCAGAGGCTAGGATGTCATTAAAACGCCTCTTATAAGCCAATGAAGAAACTGATTTTGGAGATGAGTAGCAAAATTTGTATCGAAATGGCGAGATCAGGGTTTATAAGCCAGGGTAGTAGTAGATTCTCCGAATTTTATCTAAAAGCAGCGATCAACAAAGCAGATAAAAAAAGCCGAAGAATTTTGTTCTTCGACTTTTCACTCTAATCTTTTAAAAACTTCACTCAAGAAAGAAGTGTTCAAAGCATTAGTTCTACTACAATAAACGACTTCGCTTCTATGGGAAAATAAAGTTTATTTCACGAAGGTCAAATTACATTGAGCAAAGTAACTATTCTCCTGCATGCAGTAGGATCTCTGAGGGTTAAGAGGAAAGTTCGACGAATCCAATCTTGGACTCACAGAACTGAGTTCAAAGCTATTTGAGTCATTCAGTATGTTATCGCCGCGGACGCGATTCAAAGTCATGTTTAACATTCTAACAGTATTTAGTAGGCTAATCGGCTTAGCAGACATTTGAAACACGGCCTTATCGCGAAAGGTCAATCCGTGATATCTAGTCAGAAACTCATGTTCCAAGACAAAATCATTGCCTTTCTTTACTGCTTTGATGGGTTCATATTCGTTATAAATTGCATTCCTTTGATAAAATCCATCAGGCATGAGCACTCCTTCGTGTTCGCACCACCCTCCTGATAGACTTCTTGTATGAAATCGACATTCAAAGCCAGAAATATTCTTAAAGATTTTTGTTTGAAGGATTTTTTCCGCGTCCTTATCTAAAACGGCTAAATATTCGATGCTTTCATTGCTGTCATAATCAACTGTAATCGGAATAGCGCCCGCATGTGCCCGGAGTAAAAGGAAAAGATTTGATTCATTTGATACAAAAGATTCTACTCGCGGCCGCTCTGTAACCGCAGTATCAAACCCAGTATAGCAACCGCCAAATTTGTCATACGTATTATATTGATCACCAACCCTGATTTTATAGGAACCATCAAAAACTAAATCACTTCCATTCAGCGAAGTTTGCTTGGTTTGACGACGTCCTTCGTAATCCGTAGTATAAACCAAAGGCCGTGGTGAATTTCTATATTGTAAACCGTCCCAATAAGTAGAGTATAGATTATCCAGACGAAAAGGTGCACATGGGGTTGTATAGATAATTGGCCTCCCCCCCAGCGGACTCCGAGGGATAGAGAGTGTAAGCGACTTAACTCTCGTGTCGTATTTTCCTAATGGTGGCTGTTTGTATGGGGTCAGAGAAATTGATATTCGCTCAATAGCTTGAACTGGCAGTCCTCCAAAAAAAATCAACAACATAATTAAACATATACGGAACATGTGACCTTCTAAAAATCTTTTATTCTTCTTCTTATAACAATTGTTTGTTGTCAAAGTATTCCCCCTAAACTCTGTACTATTCTTATTGCGTCATCAAAACCTAATCCTTTTGATTTGCCGTGAGGACGATTTTACGTTGATTTTAGTGCCTAGGAAAGCTCAGCGGCCAATATATAGAGCTTTATTGAAAATTAGTGGGGACCAGCCGCGTCTCAAGAGTAGCAAAATTTGGCTTAAAAGCCTGTCCTAAGCTTTGGAAACCAACTTGATTATTCAAAGCGCGTTCTTAGCCGAGAGACTTATTTCTTATATATTAGATTTCAGCGTCTTCTTGATTTTAAAGCCTATTGAAAGGATTTAAATGCTGAAAACCAAATTGACAAGTCAGTAAACTTTTCAATATTCATATTTTTTTAAAATCATCAAACTTTTATAAAGTATATTGAGTTTTCAACTTATAATGTAATCGGAGGTTATATGAGATATTATGCAGTGTTTTTAATTGGACTATGCTTATCAGTGTCTGCTTGGGCAGAGGAGCCAATGTATAATGGTATTCCGCTGCAATTGATCTGCAAAATTCATGGTTCATTTAACGATAAAGAAATTAAGTCTAACGTAATGCGATCCACTTTTGCTGTAAGTGGGCTGGGTCTTGATTATGGCTATGAAGCCGAAGTGAATTATGAATATATTGAAGATGGTATTTCTATACATGCTCGAGCAAGATTACCTGGTCCTAAAATAATCCCTGGCGTGCTTCAGGAAATTGTTGCATTTGTAACTTTTCCTGATGGACATCAAATCATGCTAAGCAATCAAGGATCAAAAGTCGTCCTTATGCCTACACCCAAAAGTAAATCAAAAAATGACATAACATTTGGATGTGGAATTTCGATAAATGACTCTTTGGGTTTTTAAACCCCTTCTAAATAAGCCAAAGCCCATGAAAGACCTCATGGGCTTTTTATTTTTGGCGAGATCTTCTTTTGACTAGAACCCTCTGTAAACTCGAGCAAGCTGATTTAAAACCTCGGTTTTG
>JBBKWS010000050.1:0-4676 GCA_037969075.1 Bdellovibrionales bacterium
CAAGTAGGTTTTTTTTATGTAGTATTAAGTTTTGAAAGTTTTCTTTCATATAGGCATTATAATTCCAGAGGGTATAAAATGAAAAGAGATTTAATAAAATACATTCTAAATACAGAAAAAGAAAAGGATGTTTATATCCAGGGCTGGGTCAGAACCAAAAGAGACTCTAAGGGCTTTGCTTTTTTAGAGATCAATGACGGATCTAGTTTAAAAAATATACAAGCCATCGTCGAAGACGGTATAAAGGGCTTTGACGCCTTAAAAAATATTTCAACCGGTGCGTCGGTTTCTATTTTTGGTGGGCTTGTACCATCTCCAGGAAAGGGCCAAAAATGGGAAATTAAGGCTAAAGAGATCACTTTATATGGGGAGGCTCCGGCCGACTACCCTCTTCAAAAAAAGGGCCACACACTAGAGTTTATGCGAGAAATTGCGCATCTTCGCCCAAGATCAAACCTATTTGGCGCAATCTTTAGAGTGAGAAGCCGCTTGGCTTACGCTGTTCACAAGTTTTTTCAAGAAAAAGATTTCGTGTATGTTCACACTCCAATTGTAACAGCATCTGATTGTGAGGGCGCAGGAGATTTATTTAAAGTAACTACAATTCCGCATGAAGTGATTAAAGATGGTAAAGTCGATTACGCTAGAGATTTTTTTGGAAAAGCCACCTACCTAACCGTATCGGGTCAACTTGAAGGAGAGCTATTTGCTACGGCACTTTCTAACGCCTATACATTTGGACCTACTTTTAGAGCTGAAAACTCAAATACGGCAAGACACGCAGCTGAATTTTGGATGATCGAACCAGAGATGGCGTTTGCTGATCTTGATTTAAATATGCAGACCGCCGAAGATTTCGTAAAATTTTTGATTAAAGATATCATGGAAAACTGCCAAGCTGACTTGGAATTTTTTGCAAATTTTGTTGATAAGAAACTAATGGAGAGATTAAACGGCGTACTAGCTAAACCTTTTGTTAGATGTACCTATACGGATGCCGTGGAATTAATTAAAAAATCCGGCAAAAAATTTGAATTTGCAGTAGATTGGGGCATTGATCTACAGACTGAACATGAAAGATATTTAACTGAAGAACACTTTAAATCCCCTGTGATTATTTATAATTATCCAAAACAAATTAAACCATTTTATATGCGTAAAAATGACGACGGTAAAACTGTCGCGGCCATGGATGTATTAGTTCCTGGTATTGGGGAGTTGATTGGCGGCTCGCAAAGAGAAGAAAGACTTGAAGTCTTACAAAAAAATATGGAAGAACATGGTCTAAGCCAAAAAGACTATTATTGGTACTTGGACACTCGTAAATATGGCACAGTCCCCCACTCTGGATTTGGTTTAGGCTTTGAACGTATGATTATGTTTGCAACCGGTGTGAGTAACATCAGAGATGTGATCCCGTTTCCAAGAACTCCAAAAAATGCTGAATTTTAATTAGAATAGTATTCTAGTAGCAGCCCTGTATCTATGAAGCCGCCATCAGAAAAAGTGCAGCGATCTAGTTTATAGGGTTTGTTATCTACATAGAAATAAATTATTTGCGGTTCGCCTTTTAGCTTTCTACATAATACAAAGCCTGGTTTTCCATATTCACTGTATAATTCTTTATAAGAAACTTTGCCAGTTGATTGATAAGCCTTACAAGTTTGATTTAGACAAGATTTTGAAGCCAATGTAGTTTTATTTTTATTAAAACAATATGTAGATTTTTCAGCATTCGTTTTGCCAAAAGTAGTTTGGCTGATTTTTCCTGTAATACAAGTGAGATCTTCTGCGAAAGATATTGATAAAATTATGAATAATAGGCTACTCCACATAGGTCACTCCATGTATGCTTTTATATAAAATACTCTTAGGCATCCAAATATTTCCTTCCGTTACTTCTAGTGAGGGATCATAGCCTTTTTCAGATCTACCATGACTATTTCTAATTAAATATTCACACTCTTTGGTCTTTTCGTTAAACCTTCTATCAATGATGGAACTTGCATGTGGACTATTTAGATCAGCATTTATATCTTTCAGTACGCCAGCATAATAAGTTATTCCAATAATATTATTACTATCTAACTGTTTATCAATAGCATTGATTAAACCCAATTCATCCGGAACATTACTCAAATCTAGAGTGGTCATTTTGATATTATTTATATTAATTCTAGGTTCACAAGCTTTTTCAGCAAGGTTTACAACTAAATCCTCATTAGCTGAATGCTTTATAATATCTAATAGTTGTGTTGAATTTAGGCTTCTGAAAGTTTTTTCTGCAAACATTGCGCATATATTGGCATAATTTTTACGTATTCCCGTCGACAGCAATTGTAATGTAGAAGCTAGATCACCATATCCATTGTCTTCTGATAAAAAGTTTTTTTCTAAGCACGCACCTTTTTTTTGAATTTTTTTGATGGCATAATCAATTTGACCACCATTAAATTTCGATTCATCTACAGGAAGGTGTTTTTTTGCTAACCTAGTTAAAATCCCATCATTATGAGTAACTGCAATATCAGCAGCTGATATTTTTTGTTTTAATTTGTAACTTAAAAGATCTGCTGCTGTAAATGCGTAGCACCAGCCCACAGAATCTTGATCTCTAACATCTCCTAAAGAGGCTCTGTCGATCTTATCTGGCTTCGAACAAGCGGCCCTATCTTTTCTTACTTGGGCTCGTATTGGATAGCTTGGTCTTTTCCAAAATTCAAAAATACCCCTGCCCCAGCCATATTTTGCGGGATTTATTTTACATCTAGTTAAAGTTTTCTCAAGTTTATCTACATGTTCGATCACATCAGATTTTGCGTAATATTCTTTAACATATCCTGAGATCGCTAGAATTTTACTGTTGAGATCTTTGTCACTACAATCAAACGAATCAGGTACAGCCTGTAAGCCAGCTTGGACATAAATACTATAAAAGAATATAAGTTGAAGTACCACTCTATAGTTTCGTCATAATCTGCAATATAAGTGATAAGACGATAGTTTAGACTTTATATGTTTTGTTAAGTAAATCAGTCTCAATATGAGACACTTAGCCTTTTGATTAATTCTCAAGTTTAGACGTCTCATAACCGATAAAAAGACATGAAAAAAACAATCGTTTCTGTATTAGCCAGTTTAGCAATTCTCTTCTCTTATCAAAACTGCTCACAGCCCATTCAAGATTTAGGGGCAGAAAGAGGCTCTGAGGCGGATTGCCCTCTTAGTCCGGCACAAGCGAGTATTAATGAGCCTAGTCAAACTGCATCGGGCTACAGATTTGATATATTCTCAGATCTTACTGCAGACGTAGTCAAATGGACAATTCAGCCCTTTGCAAATGGGATAGAAACAAACCAACCTTTCTTAGTCCAAAATATATCTGCAGGCGGTGATTACGTTGTGCAGGCGATAGGCATGGTAACAGGTTGCACTACACCCCTTTATACTGCTTCAAGAAACTTTAGTGTAAGTGGTTCGGTCGGCTGCAACAGTGTCTTTCAGTTGGACGCTAGTGTTACACAGGTTCAAGTTGGCGGAACAGTCGTTGTATCTATGTCAAATGCAGGAGAATTTCAGGCGTCTACCATTCGCTGGAAGTTGAATGGTGTAGATCAGGTGCAGTGGAATAATCAAAGCTCGGTTAGCTACACTGCTGATTCATCAGGTGATAAGATTTTTAGTGTAACGGCAACGGCAAATTGTGGTTCTAATAGAAATGCAAGCGCAACTGTAGTTGTTAATCAAAACCAAACGGCAGCTGCATCTACCGTTAATTTTGATGCAAAACCATTTTTTGGAACAACGAATCCTATTCGTGGAAGTGGTAAAGATTCTGTTTATAAAATCAGTAGATCCACAGGCAAAAAGATATCATTACAATTTGCCAACTTACAAAGTATTCAATCAAGCTTAACTACTAGCACTGGCACTAACTGTACTTTACCTAATTGTTATCTGTTTGATGTGGTAACTACAGCTGGTTCTTGTCAGTATATTGAAAAGTCAGTAGTAGCCACTGGCACTAATAGCTCTCCAACTACTTTTAACCTTTTTATTTACTGCCCTGTAAATCAGACCTATTGCCACACAGGCCTTCTTGAAAACAAAGAGGCTAGTGAAAATTGCGGCGGCTGTGGGGTTAATTTATACATTCCAACAAATGGTACTACATGTAGTGCCGTAGGTAATGGGTTTTATTCTCCGGCAGGAAGTGATAATAGATCTGCATGTACAAATAAGCCCGCCAATACTTTTTATACAGGTCCTGGAGCGAATGGCACAAATAACTGCCCATGGTCATGTAATTCAGGCTACCACTTAGAAAACAATGTCTGTGTGGCTGACACCGTTACATGCTCAGGGATAGGCGGCAATCGATGTGTGTTTCCGGATTCAAGTGTTGGATCTGTACACGGTGAATGTAATACCAATCCAGCATGTAGATGTGAAGCTACATGTCAATCAAATGGAAATTTACGTATAAATACAAACACGTGCCCTGCATCATTTAGCATGAGCTGTTTGGCTATTCCTTAGATTAACTTAAGGACCTGCAAAGGATGAGCTTTTTCACTTAAGATCTCATCCTTTATTTTTTGTAATTTAGATTGGGTTTCTATGTCTGATCTAAATTGAAATAATATTTTTTGCTCTATGGCTTTATCAAGCCAAAT
>JBBKWS010000051.1:0-14774 GCA_037969075.1 Bdellovibrionales bacterium
AATGCTAACCTAGCACAATCAGACGCTTTATAACACTTGTGCTTAAGGGTAGATGGAAGCAAGTCAAAACCACTTTGATCTACCAATGATTCAGTTTGCCCGTCATATAAATTAATTGGGGTAACATTATAAAACTGCATGTAATCTAAGAACCAAGGTCTAAAGTAGGCGTGATTAGAGTTAAATTTTTGACTTACAAAAACGTCTTTCCTTGCCAGATAATTACAAACTGACGCAATCTTATTACTCACTTCTGTATAGTAAGAACCAATTTCTCCCAGCTTATTCTCTGTCAATAGAGGATGGATCTTTTGCAATGTAGTTAACTTTTTAAGATCAGCCTGTGTACCATCAATATTACTAAGGTAATCTGTGTTCGCTACAGCGAACTCTGTACACATATAATAAAACGCCGTAAAATTTTTGGTTTTCTTAGCTTCATTAAATTCTTTTTCAAGCTCTTCACTAAACCTAGTAGTCGATAGCTGTGATAAAAATAAATTGTAAATACTTACAGCTTCCCAAAGTCTTCCATTATAGATAGCTTTTCTTTTAGAAATATTCGCATTAAAGTTTTTAAGCCATTCTTTAGTGTCATCATAGTTTCTGATAGTAGCAATATCAGTGTTCACTTCTGGCTTTTTATCTTTTACAAGTTCGTATTGAGGACCATTTGGAAGCGCCTCCGAGTGGTCTGATTGATGTCTAGTCTCACTCTCTTGCGGAGTGCGATAAAAGAAGTCTTTATTAAATGAACTTAATTTACGAAGGCTGTTTATTGCTAAAAATGAATTGTCACATTCTGGCTTCTCAACACTTTTGCAGCCATTAGGAATGATCATCATTATTGATGTGAGATCAAGCTCCCTGAACCAGTCAAGTTTTGCCGTGCTCTGACCTTCAGTAACAATCGGTATTAAAAAATCGGCTCTCCACCACGCTTGCAAATAGATTTTAAATGAGTGCCAATAATCAAAACCAAGCTTATCAAACAATTCCTTATTGGTTACTTTAAACTCGGATTGCATGGCGTAATAAGCATTCGAAAGGCTTGGTGATGGATCTATGCACTCAGTGACAAGGGACTGCTGCTTATCATAGGCACTAGCCATTGCATTTAAAATGTCAGTTCCTGGTGCATCAGCAAATAAGTTAGCCTGGATAGGCGAGTATTTTTTTAAGTAATAGCAATGGTTTGTATCTGGTAAATCGGTAAAACTAAACCGAGAGTCTTTAAGGTTAGCATCAATACTGAGCGCAGAATCAGCGACTTGATTTACAAAATAGCTCCCAATATGAGCGATATAATTATCTAGATCCCGACAATTCCAATCTGGACATTTTAATATAAGCTCGTTTAATTTTGGATACGCAGTTAATCTACCTTGATCATCGGGTAATATTGGAAGCTTGCCTGACAAAAGTAAATCATGAATTTGCTGACTTAGACGTGTTAATCGCAACCTAAATTCTTTAAGTGAATAGGTTTTGTAATAGTCCTCACTTATTTTCTTATCTGTATTTTCATATATTCTATATGCCGTTTGCCCAACAAGTTCAGCATTCACTATTGTAAATGCCGAGTCAGCTGGTTTTTCAGAAGAGGCTGCACACGCAGCTCTATTTTTAATAACAATAGGATTTAATTCAAGATTACCCACATAATCGCCGCCGTCAGCATCTAATATGTGATCATAATATAGAGACTCACTAGCCATAGCTAAATTACTTGAGATCAGCAATAAGTAAGTGAGCGCTCTAATTAACATCTAGTAGCGACCGTTGCTTGTATTACAACCACCAGATTGACCGGCAGCCTTAACAATTGTTGCAAATACTTTTAGTAAAACAACTTCCGCAGGAGACAACTCTTCTTTAATTTTGCTCTCTTCAGTAATTAGATCGCTCATAAGAGTAACATGTGCTCGCAAGTGTGATTCACCAACCAAAGGTGTGCGATCACAAGTTAAGTTACGGTACGCAATACCAATATTGGCAACAACTTGGTCACTTTGTTCTTGACCATTATAAATATTAATTGCACCACCAGAACCTTGTCCATAAGCATAACCACTACCACTGCCATTACCCACGGTAAGATTAGCAGTCCAACCTTTAACATGTTCTCTGAAAGTAATCAGTTCACATTCTTGATCTGCGTTACATTTAGCTTTGATCTCTTTTTCAACTTGTTGCATTCTCCAATTAAGAGTCCCTACAACAGCCATATAATCTGCATGCTCAGGATTTTCTTGCAAAGCAGAGCCGTAAGAAAAATCTTCATCTGAATTAGAGGCAAAAAGTGCCGCTGGGATCACTAATAAAACTAATAATAATTTCTTCATAAAAACCCTTTCGTTAATATGTGTTAGTATTTGCAACTTATATTTGTTTCTAAAAACTTAGCTTCGCATGTGTAAATCGGTTTTCCACTAGTCCTAGAGTCAACTGATAGACTCCCTTGTAATTTTGTACAGGTATCTTCAAGAGAAACTGTAGAAGATAGTGACTGGCTTACATTCTCTAACTGATATTGATTTTGGATTACTGCTTTAACTTTAAATTTCATTACAATAGAAATATTTGATCGATCTTTACCTGAATTGATATTCGCAGGTTTAGAACCTCTGTCCCCTAACCATCTTTCTTTATATACTGGTGGCCAAAACCGTTTCTCGCTTGCAGATAAGCTTCCGTCTAACTGCGAGTCTAATTCATCATCAAGATCAGCCAGGCTTTCCATTTCAGAAACACCTTCAAACTCAGCTAGTTCAGCAAGATCTGATAAATCCCCATTAAAACTAAACACAGATGCATCAACTAAGTAATCACCAAATGACTTTAAAAATTCTAAGTATCTAAATGCAGAGCGCTTGGGGTCTTTAAATTGATAGATTATTTCATAAGTCTTTCCGACCTCAAGTGATCTGTTTAAACGGTAATAGCTACCCGCGATTGTACCAACCCACTGGGCTGAGGCAGATCCGCCTGTATACCAATTTCTTGCCACCTTGGTCTTTGATCCACTATCGTTGATTCTATTAATTGTTGCTACTGCATAAGCTGGTTGTGAGTAATTGCACGGGGATGTGCATAATCCAGACTTACAGTATGACTCACATCTGTTATCGACTAAAAAACTAGATTGAATCATAGCTTCTTTTTTCATTTTACCTTGATACTCATACTCAACTTCTTGAATAGTAAGCTTAGCCATTGAGATCTCTAAAGGCCATACAGCAAGATACCTTGGTTCTAGTTGCTTTCTATAACTAACGTTAGTTAAAGGTATATTTGCTATAGACACATTGTCTTTCAAATTTGGATTAAAATGCAAAATACCCTGTAAATTACCGAAACTTTCTTTTGAAGCGTTACCGTCCATAACCTCTTGCTTATCAAAACGGATTCCGGCGCGCACTTCTTGCAATTCGGTTTTAGTATTTGCGAAATATTCTAGTTTATTACAAGCTGGGTCTACTTCAAATTCTACCTTAAGACTATACGTTGACATCATAGGTAGCAAACAAGACCCTATGTTTTTTGGTGTAACTTGAATCGTCTCTTTATCAATCTGAATAAACTCGCAGCTAAGCTTATTTTCTCTGTCATACTGTGTGCTTAATTGGCCAGCCAGTAGGGCTATGACGTCTTCGTCACTTGATATTTTATACCGAAGACATTTACTTACTAAATCAAATTTCTTATCTAGTTGTATAGTACGATCAATATCTGCACTTCCAGAAAGTGGATAGTCTGCAATCTTGCAAGACTCTGGGTGATAAAATGAATTCTGATAAAGTACATCTTTTACCGGAAATTCATACTTAGCTACCTCAAGTCCTCTGCTAATTGAAACCACACTGCCATTTGTACAGCCATTGATAGTAACATACTGATTATTAATATTTCGACCATCACCCTCAGTGTACGATCTCTCGCTCTCTTCAGCAGGAGAACTTAAAAGTGTAAACTGTGTGATTTTTTTATTCTCTTGATAAGATAGACGACAGGCATAAGCAGACTCACTGATTATGCAAAATGCTAGTAGTATATATATAATAAGTTGTATACGCACCGTCGTCTCCTTAAAAATTAATTACTGTACTATGTTTACTGGTACTGTTCCTGGCTCATCAATAGAAGTGTAAGTACACATTCTAGCTTTTTGAGTTGTGTTCGCTCTAAAAGCAGATGCAGTTTCAGTGTAGTAGTAACGAACTTTACAAAACTTCGGAATATTTGGAAGTGACGCTAAAGTATAATTATTTACAAAGTTAACTGTTTGACCACTCATCAATTGAGGACCCCATGTACCAATTGGCGTAGTAAAATTACCTGGCTGAGAATAACACTGAACTTGCACTTTAGTGCTAAGTTTTGCTAGCTCAAGGTATCTCGCAAGAACTCCATCTGGAAATTGTTCACCAAATGAATCATCTCCGTAAGTAGATGCACCAAAAGCAAATACGCCGCCTGTGCTTCCTGGAAGATCAATTCGAGGACCACGGTAACAAATATCAACGAAATACTCTGTACCGTAAGCAGCAGAAGTTAAGTTAAATACCAAGTTACGGCCGCTAGTATTAGCGATGTCATCAGAAGTTAATTCCCAGTTCCATGCATCAGTATCTGTAAACAATTGTTGCCAGTTACCGTTTGCAATCAAAGACTTACTTTGTAGTGGGCCTGCCGCTGAATAATCATGATCAGTCCACTTAGTGTACTTAGCTAAAACTTGATCCGCTCTGTTAGAGTCTTGACCTTGTGTACAGATACAGTTTGAAATATTACAGTTTTGACCTGGACCACAAGACAAAGTTGGGTCACAAGTTACATTTGGATTGCCACGAATATGACAAACTGTACTTTCAACGTGTCTGATACCCGCATTACACGCGTACATATCTGGACCACTTGAGTTTACGTTAAACTTGTAAACTAAACTTACTGCAAAGGCACTTTGATAAGCCATCAATATAACAGCTGCTACCATTAATTTTTTCACCATATGATTTCTCCTTTATAAGGTGTTTGTTGTTTCTAAAAAACTGGTTACGTCTTCTTTTTTCCAATTCTCTAAACTGTTTAAAAACTTATTATATTCTTGTTTGTCTTTTACACTACGCTTGAGTTTTTTTAACTCAACTATACTCTTCTCAACAATCTCATCTATTACAGCCTTGCTAGAAATCATGTAATCTGCTTTATTTAACTTAATAAAATGCATTGCTGTTTTAAGGAGGCAATCTAAGGTGTTAAGATGACCTATCAAGTTAGTGGCTTTTACTTTTTTAATAAAAATGGAATCAAATTGTGATTTAAATAGTAACGTTGCTTGGGATAATTGATAAACAGGGTTCTTGTTATCTAGGTTGTAGTTTGGATATGAGTTAGCAAACTCTGCTTGGTACTCTTCATCAATAAGCCTGGTATTTAATATTTTCTCTAAACCCGCTTTTACACTTTTATCTTTAACTACAGAAATCGCCACCAACAACCAGTACAAACTATAAGCTTTGTTAGCAGGAATGTATAACGTCTGCGGTAAATCGACCTTATTTTGTATTGCCTCATCTAATAATATAGACAGGTTAATCATAGCCTTGTCTGAACCTCTGAGAGCCGCATCAAAATAATTTTCTATGGCAAAACCTACATCAATCTCTGTACCAATACCCAAACGGTAAAACTGTCCAAGATTATAAAATGCAGAGGCATGACTTTCTCTTTTTACAAGAGCTTGCATATCCAAAAACATTTGTTGGTAATGCCCACCTTGCTTTTGCGAAAGAATCTCGGCTATTTCTGTTAAGTTTTCTTCAGAAGAAAAAATATATTCTGAGCTGATTTGATAGGTAGGAGTATAAGACTCTAAAGGAAATAATTGGCAGCTTTCACTTGCGCTAAAAGCACTTTTTAATGTTATTAATGTGTACACGATTGCGTAAAACATTCAACCCCATTCCCTAATTGAACCTACGTACAGAAACTAGGTAGTAGCAGCATTGCGATCTAAAACAACAGAATATTTTACAGTCTTTATTTTAATGAGAAATTGTGAGGTTTCTGCCGATCAACAGAAAAAATCCTACAATAAATAGTAAAAATGCCATGATTAAAAATACAGATGGTGCCTTTTTTTGTATCAAACACTCTAGGCTTGATGCGATAAATGGACCGGTAACTGCAATCGCAGAAATGGATGCAAGATGACCAATCTTAATGGCTGCCATATAAATTGAAAGACTTAAAAAGGTTCCGCATACGCTAGCAAAAATTACTAATTTTTTATCTTTATTAGTAAGCCCATCAAAAGTAGATAAAAAATTAATCTTTATAAATCTACCTAAAAGCATAAAACCAACAAAGGCGCCAAGTGATCTAACAAAGTTAGCTTCAAAAAAGTGAGCATTACTAGCTTCAAACCCATATTTAGTTAAAACAATCCCTACTGTATCCAGCGACACACCAAGTAGGGCAAACATAAGTCCTTTAAGACCCCATGTTTTTGTTATTCTTTTGTTTTCTAAACTAAATACGATTAAGCAACCAATCAAAAATATAATAGCAAAAAACTGCTCTTTATATATTTCTTGAGAAAATAAATAATAGCCTGCGATCGCTAAAAACAATGGCTGAAAACCATACAACATTAAGCTTCTGCCAGGCCCTAAACTAGTGAATGCCTTTAGTAAAAAAATATCGCCAATCATCAACCCTAAAACGCCACTTAAAAAGAAGTAAAGACTTCCACTCCCCCAGATTATTTTTGGAATAAAAAACAAAGCTATTCCACAGCCAAGCGTCGATACCCCTGCTTTAAACATATTCATCCAATAAACAGATGTTTTTTGCGAATAATGAGCGAATAAAAGTGATGCCGAGGCAAAACATAGGTTCGATATGAGGGCTAATACAATACTAAGACTGTGCATAAGAGTCAGAGGTATAAATTAAATTTATAACTATACAAAGGATAGTTACTTAACTGAAAAGATTTCCACTAAAACGTATCAGTTTGAAACAATCAAACTTATCAAAGACTAGATTCCTTCCGATAATAGATATGTAAGTTTAACCATGATATATTAGAGATAAGATGATTTTAATTATAGGGAGGTCTTTATGTGGTCTGTAGATTCGATACAAATCGTAAATTTTAAAGCTCAACCTAGCTTAAGCGCTTCATTAAAAGAATTTATATCTGATTTGCAAAGGGCAAGCCCCCACCATTCAGGCTTTAATGGAAAGATCACTAAAGTGAGTGACCGCTACAAAGTAGAAATCACTGTTGAATGCGGCACCTATATTATTGAGCAAAGTGCTGAATCTACCAATGTTTATGAATCAATATATTTTGTGTTTCAAGCTGCATTTGCTAAGCTAATTGAACAGGAGCGATCAAAAATCCAAGCGCTTCCTACAAAAAAGCTAAAAATTCCGACAAGTAATCCACAACATAAAAAATACGTTAGCTAGTAATATAGCTCTACTTTATCATTTTCTAAGAACCCAGCGCCTGAGTGGATGATAGAAATAGCTCCGTCTTTACCGAAGTAATTGATAACTTCTATTGTTCCTTTAGTTCTACCTGGCGCAAGCCCAATTAATCTACCACTTTCGGGATCAAAAATCTCATCGCCTTTTTCGCTGACACGCAAGATATCGCCTAATTGAATGCCCGAAATTTTACCAGCATTAATATATATTCTATCGCCCTTAACTAAAGCTACTCGGCCTTCCCATGAGATTTTATCCATAGATCTTAAAATAGAGACCATTGCCATTCCGAGCGCTTGTTCTACAGCCTTTTTAATCAACTCAGGCTCTTGCTCTAATGCTCTAGCTGTCATATCAACCTTACCGACCACCTGTACATCTGCTTCAGCGATCGCAGTCCTTCTTTCTTCAACCAATAATGTTGCATTCTTTGCACTAGTAACTTTTAACTCAACGGTAGCCTGCATTTTAGCTTTTATATTTCTAAAAACACCTACTTGATCACCCAGTTTCATTGCTTGTAACTCGACGATATTACCTTGAATAAAAGCCGCTAAGTCTAATCCTCGTGTCATGTTAGCAATAGCTGCTAAGTCATAGCCGCCATCTTTTTTGTATTTTTCTATATCTTGCGGTAGATCATTATTATCTACGACAACTACCCGATTTGTTCGCATAAGCTCACGAATTAAAAAATTTCTGGCTTCAGTTTTAACACTCTCAGCATGGGACGTGTCTTTATCTTCAAAAGGTAAAATCACAATTCTTTTTTTAACACCATCATCAGCTTGCGGCCCATGGGGTGTAACTACATTTCTAACATCGTTTCTAGTTTTAACAAATGGGGTACAGGCGATAAAAATTGGAAGAAGCAGTAATAGATTTCTCATATATCAATCTTAGCATTCAGTTATCATTTGGGCCAATCTGACCAATGTCCAGTTTGCATAGGATTTTGAATATTAAATACTGATTTTTACCTCATAACCGCCAGATTTCCAAACCTTGGTAGCTTTGCCTTTCCACGTGAAGCTTTTAAGCTCATCAACAAGTGCTGCAGCCCCTTGAGAAACATCCGCCTCCAAAATAATTTCATCAGGAGTAAAAGAGCGATCAGTTAGATTTTTTAGTTTTAAACTTTTTTGAGTCAGTTGCTGCTTAAACAACTTTAGATCACTATAGCTGAGAGACGATGTAATGATGATCTTTACACGATCTGTATCAAATACACCTTTTTGCCACGAACTTAAAACCTCGTCCTTAAATAGTGCAATGCCTTCTTTATAAAAAGCCTCAGAATATTTTTTTACCGTGGCATCATACTCACCCACTGGCGCTTCGTATTGCTTGTGGATACTAGCAACCTTTCTGCCACTAGCTACTAGAATCGCACTTAACTCCATTTCAAATGCCACAGCTAAGGAGTTTTTAGGGCTAGGTCCATAATGAATATACCCATCAATAACCAACTGAGAGCCAATACTTGCGCCAATAGATTGCAAATCACTTGCTGAATAGGCTATGGATTTAATACTTTCTGGTATCAAACGATGAGTCTCACCCTTCATTGGGTCCATCACAAAAAAGGACTCTCCCCACATCTCTGCTCGCAAAAGATCTTGAAATTGGGCGGCCTGAGTATACACCAATGACTTGGTATAATTATTGTCTACGAACCACCATTTATAAGATTTTGAGTACTTTCTATCTAAAAAACCAACGAACGGTAACATCTTAATATTCTCAGTAGCAAAATGTAGTAGTCCTTCTTGTTTTAAGACATCGCGCAGACCTTCCCTAGATAAGTGAAGGGTCACTTTCATTTGTCTACCTTGAGCTATAGATTTCATTGTTCCTTGTTTGATATAAGAAATATATTTGCCCGACTGAGGCAAGACTTTTGATTTTATTAATGACTCTTTCTTTTGCGTTTCAGCGGCACCTAAAATCAAATCAATATTATCTCGGCTGACTTTTTCGATCGCCTTACTAACAATTTCTTGTCTGGCTTGAGCCGGCTCTTTGTTGTCTGAAGTCTCTTCTATATCAATAACTAATAAATCTGAAGCAAAGCCAAACTGCAATAGTAAAATTATTAACAACTTCATATATACATCCTTATTGAAAGTAAAAGATCAATAGCACTTCTCGTCAAGCAAAGGCTAATGGATCTCGATACTTTCTAATGAACCCATAATAGATTCCATTTGGTCCATAAAGTCTGGACTTGTTTGAATTCCAATATCTTCTTCTAATTCCATTTCTGCTTCTCTTTTAAGTTCAGGGTAAGTGATCTTAAACCTTACTTTCGTTTTACCTGGATGCTTATCTAATACACCCTTAATGGTATCAAGCTTTGCCAGTAACTTCTCGGTCAACTGAATCTCAAGAAGTTTGGCCGTACGTAACTTTTCTTCTAAGGTTATGATTTTCTCAGCTATGATCTTATTACCTTTTTCATCTGACTCATACGTACCACTTAGCAAAATCGCCCCGTCTTGTTTAAACATAGGCTCACTCTCGGCATACACATCCGGAAAGGTAATAAACTCAATCTTACCTGTTAGATCTTCAATTTGCGAAAAGGCCATTCTTGTACCTTTTTTAGTGATAAACTCTTTATACGTAGCAATTAACCCACCAATGCAAATCTTCTGTTTGTTCTTGAGTCCCTCAAGCTTACTGATTGTGTGACTAATATAAGGCTTAAGCATTTTTTCAATGCCATTTAATGGGTGGTCACTAAGGTAGAAGCCTAGAACTTCTTTTTCAGAAGACAATTTATAGGTTTTTGTCCAATCAGCAAGATCAGGTAGTTCAATTTTTTCTTCTTGCTGTGGATCTAAAGAAAATAAACTTACTTGCCCAACATCAGCATCTTTTCTTTTTGAATCGGCGCGGTCTAAATATAATCCATAAGTGGCCATCAGTTGTGCCCGACTAGCACCAAAGCCATCAAGTGCCCCGGCTTTAATTAGACATTCAATCACCTTTTTATTTACTTTTCTATCTACTGAGGCAAAAAAGTCTTCAAGATCACTAAATAATTTGTTTTCTTTTTTGTCTCTTGCCTCAACAATTTGATCAACGGCCGATTCCCCAACGCCCTTAATGGCAGCTAAACCAAAGAATATAATATCCCCATGAACAGAAAATTTTCTTTCTGAGAAATTAATATGCGGGGCCTTAACCTCAATTCCATGATCTCTTGCATCTTTAATGTATTGAACAATTTTGTCTGTATTAGACATCTCTGTAGTACAAAGAGCCGCATAAAATTCTACAGGAAAATATCTTTTTAGCCACGCTGTATGTGCCGCTAACACGCAATAAGCCGCAGCGTGGGATTTGTTAAAACCGTATTCGGCAAATTTTGCCATTTGGTCAAATAATTCATTGGCTTTACTGGCATCAAATCCGTTTTTGCTCGCTCCGCTTAAGAAGCGATCTTTTTGTCTAGCCATTTCTTTGGGATCTTTTTTACCCATGGCCCGACGTAATATATCTGCTTCACCTAATGAATAAGATGCAATTTTTGCAGCAATCAACTGCACATGCTCTTGGTAAACAATAATACCGTAAGTTTCTTTTAAAATTTCTTCAAGCTCCGGGAAGATATAAGTAACTTTAATCTCACCGTGTTTTCTACCTTTATATTCATCTAAGAACTGCATTGGACCAGGTCTATACAGCGCATTGATGGCAGTGATGTCTTCAAAGTTATTAGGTTTTACTCTTTTAGTGAACTCAGTAATCCCCCCGCCTTCAAACTGAAACACCCCATCAGTATCTCCGTTACAGAAAATTTCATAAATTCCTGGGTCGCTTAAAGATATGTCTTTTAATTTATGTTCTTTACCACGATTCTTTTTAATTAAATGTAGAGCGTCTTCTAAGTGAGTTAATGTTTTAAGTCCTAAGAAGTCGAATTTAATCAGCCCCATACCCTCAGCATTTTTCATGTCATACTGAACTACGGTTTCGTTGGCTGAGCCTTTATATAACGGCGCATACTCAACTAGTGGACGATTAGATATGATAACACCCGCCGCATGGATAGAGGCGTGACGAGTTAAACCTTCTATCTTTAAAGAAAGTTCTATAAGAGTATTGATCTTTGGATCATTTTCCATCCACTCTTTTAGTCTGTCCTCTTCATCAATGGCTTGTTGTAAAGATATACCTAACTTATCTGGGATAAGATCCACCACTTGCGTAACTTCAGTCATAGACATACCAAGTACCCTGCCTACATCACGAATAGCAGCCCTTGCTTGCAGTTTACCAAAGGTAATGATCTGCGCAACCGACTCAGCCCCATACTTATTAGTAACGTATTCGATCACTGATTGGCGCTTTTCTTGACAAAAATCGATATCAAAATCTGGCATGCTGATACGTTCAGGATTTAAAAACCGTTCAAAAATCAAATTGTATGGCATTGGATCAAGATCTGTAATCTTCAAACTGTAGGCCACCAAACTACCCGCACCCGACCCCCGGCCTGGGCCAACCGGGCAAGAGTTATTTTTAGCCCAAAGGATGAAATCTTGAACGATCAAAAAGTAACCGTTAAATCCCATCTTATCTATTACAGACAATTCATAGTTTAGACGGTCAAAATATTTCTTTTGTTTTTCTTCGGTTAAGTCTTCTTCCCTAGAAACCATTTCACTAAAGCGTTCTTCTAAGCCTTTCAACGATAGAACTTCTATTTCTTCTTTAAGTGACCTTCCCTCAGTGGTTGGATAATCAGGAAGATGATAGATACGATTTCCGTCTTCATCTTTTAAATTAAACTGTACATCACAAAGGTCCGCAATTTTTATGGTATTTGCTATTGCCTCTGGAAGATCCTTAAAGACTTCCTGCATTTCTTCAGCTGTCTTTAAATAAAACTGGTCGCTACCTAACTTAAATCTAGTTTCATCAGCAAGCGCCTTGTTTGTTCCGATACAAACTAAGACTTCTTGTGCAAGCTGGTCTTCTTGCTTCAAATAATGAACATCATTACTAGCAACGAGCGGTACCCCTTCTGATTTTGAAGCTTCAATTAAAAAAGCATTTAATTTATTATAATCCCCAACATTAGGCCTGCAAATTTCTAAATAAAATCTATCTTGAAATATATTTTTTAAATCTCTTATCTTTTCAAGTGCTTTCTCTTTTCCATGGTATAAAAAATTATGAGCCACTTCACCCATAATCCCACCACTAAGGGCTATTATATTTTTGCTGTATTTTTTAAGGACTTCGTAATCAATGCGGGGTTTATAATAAAAACCCTCTTGGTAACCAATACTACTGATTTTACATAACTCTTGATACCCTAAAAAATTCATCGCTAAAAGAACAATGCGTCTGTTAGGTCCTTGATCTCTTTCTTCACCTTTTACTAGTCTTGAGCCGGGCGCAATATAAGCATCTAAGCCTAAAATGGGCTTTACCCCACTCGCTTTACAATAGTTATAAAACTCTATGGCGCCAAACATGTTTCCGCTATCTGTCAGTGCGATAGCCGGCATTTTGTATTCAGCAGCATACTTAGCTAAGTCTTTTGGCTTACAAGAAGCCTCAAGCAGAGAATACATACTGTGTACATGTAGATGACAAAAGCTCATTTATTTATTCCCACTCAATGGTTGCAGGTGGTTTTGATGTAATATCATATACCACCCGGTTCACTTGACTCACTTCATTGGTAATCGCATTGGAAACATGTCTTAAAAATTCAGAAGAAAATTCAAACCAATCCGCAGTCATACCATCATTAGAAGTTACTGCTCTAATGGCAGCAACTCTTGCGTAAGTTCTACCGTCGCCTTGCACTCCAACCGATTCAATAGGTAAGAGTACCGAAAAGGCCTGCCAAATTTTATCATAAAGATTATGGGACTTTAATTCTCTAATAAAAACAGCATCTACATCTCGTAATATTTCTAAATCTGGTTTTGTAATTTCACCTAAGACTCTTACCGAAAGACCAGGGCCTGGAAATGGATGTCTCCACAAAATATCACGTGGAATATTTAATCCCTCTCCGATTCGTCTGACTTCATCTTTAAATAATTCTCGTAGTGGCTCTACTAATTTCATGTTCATTTTATCAGGTAGCCCGCCAACATTATGATGGGACTTAATAGTTACAGAAGACCCTCTTAGACTTACACTCTCTATAACGTCGGGATAAAGCGTCCCTTGCGCGAGCCACTTAATATTTTGCGGTATTTTTTTAGTTTCGGCTTCAAAGACTTCAATAAAAAGTCTGCCGATAGTTTTACGTTTTTTCTCGGGATCCGCAATGCCCTTAAGTTCTTCTAAAAACTTTTCCTCTGCATCAACAGCGATTAGGTTTAGACCAAGTCTTTTATAAATTTCTTTTACTTCACCAAATTCATTTTTTCTTAAAAGGCCATTGTTTACAAATACACAGTGCACTCGGCCCGCTCCAAGCGCTGTTGTTAAAAGAGTTCCTACAACAGTGGAATCAACTCCTCCACTAAGAGCGCACAAAACATGTTCATCATCAGGAACTTGCTTTTTTATAGTCTCTATTAAGTGATCTAAAATATAGGTCTGCGTCCAGTCAGCTTTGCCTTTACACAAATCAAACACAAATGCTTTTAAAATCTCTTCACCCTTATCCGTATGAGTAACTTCTGGGTGAAATTGAACCGCCCAAATATCTTTAGACTTTAAAGCGGCAGCATGACCTCCGCTAGACTTTGCAATGATGCTAAATTCGGCTGGCACACTAACAACTACATCGCCGTGACTCATCCACACTTTTTGTTCCATTGGAATTGCTGCAGAAAAAGTGTCACTCCATATTACTTTATTAAGGCCGTATTCTTTGTCCTTAGCTCTTTCAACTTTTCCACCAAATACTTTGGCTATCAATTGCATGCCGTAACAAATTCCAAGCATGGGGGCTAATGGTCTTAGCTCTTTTAAATCCCTATAAGGAGAATCTGTGTCGTGTACAGAAGAAGGTCCGCCACTTAAGATGATCCCACTAGGTTGAAAGTTTTTTAAGGTTGCAAGGGGAACATCAAAAGGAAATAGTTCGCAATAAACCCCAAGCTCTCGAAGACGTCTTGCAATCAACTGAGTTACTTGTGAGCCAAAATCAAGGATCGCAATTTTAGTAGTATGAGTCGTTTTTAAAGTATTCATAAGATCTGAACACTAAAACAAAAATGTGCGGTTTTGTCGTTAATTTTAGACAGATTTTGAGAGAAGAGAGGATCGATAAGAAACTACGCGTTATC
>JBBKWS010000052.1:0-3906 GCA_037969075.1 Bdellovibrionales bacterium
TTGCCCTTTGATATTACCGAAGGAAATGTATGGATATTCTTACTGCTAGTGGCGCCAATCCTAGAAGAGTTAATCTTTAGATTCTTTGCTTGGAAACCAGTTGCCAATAAAAATAAAAAAGCCGCGTGGATATTTACGAGCGTTCTGTTTTCCTATGCGCACTTACATGCTTTTTGGTTTGTAGCGCCTGATATAAGATCTTTTGTTTACTACCAAGCAGTTTACACCCTAGGGCTAGGTCTAGCTTGTGGATACATGGTGTTTAAACACAATTCTTTGGCTGGGGCCATCTTGGTTCATGGGCTTTTTAATTTAGGATTCTTCCTAGGGGCTCTAGCTTAGGACCAGTCTAGTACCAAGAAAGCCGTCTTATAACAAATACTTACCCTTTGGTATAGAATCAGAAAAGTTTTCGTTTTTCTGTATCAGTATGATACAATTAAAGAGAGTACCGTCATGGAGGAAACATGAAAGTTGGAAATAATAACGTACAACAAAATTTAGCAGACCTTAAAAAAACTAGCGATAAAGCTGATATAGTATCTTTGTCTTCACAAAAAGGGCCAAGAGCGCCAGTAGATTTAGAAGCATCTGCAAGAGTGAATGTTTCACAAATGGCAAAAGACAGCAACCGTATTTCTGAGTTAGCTAAAAATGCTCCAGATGTGGATGCAGATAAGGTTGCAAAATTTAAAGCGCTTATAAACTCTGGCCAATACAGTGTAAATGCAAAAGCGATTGCTGATAAAATGGTAGATCAAGAATTAGATATGGCAAAGTTAGATAACTAATATGAGCGAAAAAACACAATTACTACTTTCTATTTTACAGCAAGAATTCAAAGTCTATAACGACTTATTCTTTCTTATGGATGAAGAGTACACGTATCTTGTAGATGGCAATGTAGAAGACTTGCAAAAAACTACGCAAGCAAAAGAAGCGTATCTACGCGCCATCGTTGTATTAGAAGAAAATCGTGAGCAAGTATGTATGGATCTAGCAAAAGTTTACAATCTCACAGAGACACCTGTTAGACTTATGCAGCTCGCTGAAAAATTGGATGCATCAAGTGCTAAAACATTGCAAACGTGGAAACACACATTTGATGATTTATTAAAGCGCTTACAAGAAAAAAATGAAATTAACCAAATGATGGCAAATAATGCTCTAGAAACAGTTGAGAATACAATTGGAGCAGTGAAGGAATCACTGCAAACTACTAATATGTATCAAAAGAAGGGGCAGGTTAAAAAGGGCGATCAAGTAGAGCACCTTTTTAGTAAAAAAGCCTAGGAGAGGAAGACAGGATGTCGAAACTCGGAAGCCTAATGGATATGGGCCGCAGATCGATGCAAAACAGTCAAACTGGTTTGCGTACGGTAGCCCATAACATTGCGAATAGAAGTACCGAAGGGTATTCTAGGCAGCGAGTAGACTTACAACACAACCCTCCTGTTGGTGATCAAGGTAAGCGCGTTGGTACAGGCGCAAGAGTTGTTAATATTGAAAGTATTCGTAACGACTATCTCGAAAAACAAATCGAAGGGGAAACACAAAAATTAGGTTTTCAAACATCATCTTCTGATGGAATGACTCGTGTTGAGCAAATTTATAATGAGCAATCTAATAAAGGTCTTAATCGATTCGTAGCAGAGTTTTTTAACTCATTTAGAGAGTTAACAAATAATCCCGAGTCACTTGCAGTGCGTACACTTGTAAAAGAAAATGCAACCGCATTGACACAGGATTTTCAACGTATACACGGACAGCTGCGGGATATTCAAAAGGATTTGGATTTTCAAATTAAAACTGAAGTGAGTCAAATCAATGCAATGACAGATGAAATCGCAGGATTGAATCAAAAAATATCATCGATCGAAGTGCAGGGTGCGCCGGCCAATGACGAAAGGGATCGTAGAAATTTATTATTAAAAGAATTAGGTGAAAAAATAAATATTAAATACGCCGAAAATGATGAGGGTATCGTTACCGTACATGCTGGTAGTACAGCCGTTTTAGTTTCTGGGTACGAATCAATGAAGTTAAGTGCGCATGAGTCTCATGGCACAAATGGTGAAAGACCAGGACGAGCTGAAATATTTTTTCATCCATCAGAAACTTTAACGCCTGTTAAGATCACCAGCCAAATTAATAGCGGAAAAATTGGTGGCGCATTAGAAATTCGTGACAATGTGATTGAAAATCTTTTAGAAAAAAATGATGAGTTGGCATTTACTATATCTAATGAAGTGAATAAGGTTCATATCGAAGGAGTGGATCGATACTCAAAACCAGGAATTTTATTTTTCGATTTACTAGGCGATAAAAAAGATGCCTCTGCAAATATTAAATTAAACGAGTCAGTAGAGAAAGATGTAGGCAGAATCGCCGCTGGTTATCAAGAGGGCGGGCCAGGTGATAACCGAGTGGCTCATAAAATAGCTGGGATTCAGTTTGAGAGTGTTTTAAATAAAGGCTCTGCTAACATTGATGATTTTTATAATTCTTTAGTGGGTGAGGTTGCTGTTATCACCAAGCAAACCAATATGCGTAAAGATCATCATGGTAATATTGTAAAGCAATTAGGAAATATTCGAGAAAGTATCAGTGGTGTGTCTCTTGATGAAGAGACTACCAAAATGATCGAGATGCAAAAAGCATTTGATGCTTCAGCCAGAATAATACGAACAGCAGATGAGTTGTTTGACACAGTTTTAAATCTTAAGAGGTACTAATGCGAGTCGCGGATAAGATGAATTTTAACCAAGCTGTGCGCACGATGAATAACAATCGTGAGAACATTGCTACATTACAGCAGCAGGCAGCTAGTGGAAAAAAATTATTAAAACCGTCAGATGATCCGATTTCTGCGGCGCGAGTTTTAACTGCTAGAACAAATATGACTAACTCAGAGCAGTTTATTAAGAATAACCAGGCTGCTCAAAACTTTTTACTTTTTACTGATCAGGCGATGGATGAATTAACAAATATCTTTATCCGCGCAAAAGAGTTGGCGATTTCGCAGGCAAACGATGCATCGTCGTCGCCGCAAGCTAAGCAAATGGTAGCTAAAGAAGTGAGCCAGTTATTGGATCAAGCCGTGTCGATTGGTAATAGAAGACTCGATGATCGATTTATTTTTGGTGGTTATAGAACTATGGAGCCACCATTTGATGGTGAGGGTAACTACGAAGGAGATAACGGCGACATCCAGATGGAAGTAGGCAAAGGTCACTACATGGCCATGAATATGCCGGGGAGTCGTGTTTTCTTAGGCCGAGATTACCAGGTAGAGCCCTTAAAAGGCGAAAAGGCATTAGACCCCACTCGTGCGGAAACTTTTGAGCAAAAGGTAAACCCAGAAAATGGCCCAGTGCTTAGGGGACCTGCCTCAATTAATAACGAAGGTGAAGTAGACGTAGAGCGACAAAAATATAAATTTGCGCAAGGGGCAAATATTTTACGGGTACTGAATAGCTTTAAAATCTCCTTAGAAAGTGGTGATGAAACAGGCGTTCAGCAAGCCATCGAAGAGTTAGATATTGCTCGTGAGCAAGTTGTAACCATTCGCGCTCAGGTAGGATCGAGACTATCGGCCATAGACACAAATTTACAGTCATTAGAGAAATTAAAATTAGATAATCATGTAATGGTTTCACAATATGAGGATGCCGATGCATTCCAGGTTTTTAGTCAACTGACCCAAGCCGAGGGCAATTTACAAGCCTCACTACAAACGTCGGGCAAGTTGATCCAACCAAGTCTTCTTGACTTTCTTCGATAAAATAAATAATTAAAGCCCTTCAGAGTTTCTACCGTAATAACAAACGTCATTGGGTAGTCATTTCTTTGACCAGGATGTTGAAGGATTCTTTATGTTGGTACTTACAAGAAAAATCGGCGAAA
>JBBKWS010000053.1:0-8592 GCA_037969075.1 Bdellovibrionales bacterium
AATTTTATCGGTGTATCAAAGCGATAACTAAAGCCTAGCTATTAAATAAAATATAAGCATTATAAGGGCTTATCTGGCTTTGTTCATAACCAATACGTAGGTTTTACCACTTTTTGATAGGTAAATACGATCTTTTGCAATTTTAGAGACCAAATAGTCCGAACGTAATACTTTTTGGTTTAATCGTACTATGAAGGTTTTGTTGTTTGCATCTGCAAGCATAGCGGACGGGTTATTTGTGCCGTAGATAGTGCCTATTAGCTTAAGGCCAGACAGGGGAGACTTTGATTTTGGCATTGTCTCTGCCGCGGTTTCATCTATGGGTAAATTTTTGATTTCTTCAGCTACATTCACAACTTCTTCATCGACATTAAGTGGTGGCGGGTCCATCACAATGGGCTGACTAACAGGAGTACTTGGCAGCGTATCTAAAGGCGCATTTTGCCCTGGTTGCAAAAGCAGGTAGACGATAATCCCGATAGAAATAAACAATAGAAACTTAGTCATACCCCATTATATTCTTTAGTTTACCAAAACCTCAAGGATACCTAGACTAAATACCGTAGTCACAGGGTGAACATCCTTGAAAGAACTCCTTAAAATATGAATAATTTTCGCAATTCTAACGGCTAGTTATACACTAGTGAGGCCATCAAAATTTGCTCCTAATAAGGGAAGTCGGTAATATAGATTATGATACGCTTAATATAACTAAGCCTTAACAGTAACTTGGAGATTTAAAGCATGATAAAATCTGTACTAATAAGCTTTTTAGTGATGACTAGTGTTTTTTCGACAGTCGCTACAGCTGAAACCAGTGACACTAAAGGGCTATTAAGTGGCATAGAAATTCAACGTGTCATTCTAGATGAGGAACTAAAAAGATATGAAGACGAGCTACAAAGTAGTTTAAAAGAACTGACTAAAGCAAACACAGCATACTCTGCAAGCCGAAGTTGGCTTGGCTTTGGCGCTGGCGATCCAAACCTAGAAAAAGCGTACCTGGCTGCACAGCGCAAGCACGATGAAGCAAAAGCAAAAATACAACCTAAAATAAATACGGCACAAACTCAATTAAGAAGTGTAGATAGAGATTTAGATATAGAACTCAGAATCGTGAAAAAAGATCAAGACAAGCTTGAAAATCTACAAAAACAGCTTAAAAGCGCCGGATTAACAACTGATTTTAATCAATTACAGTACAGACTTGATAATACAGATGATACTTTAGATGAAATGGAAAAGATTTACGATAAGGCAATGATAGGCTCTTATGTTCAGGATAAAATTGGGCAGTTATTAAATTCCCAGGTGATTTGCACGGCTCAAAAAAGATGTGGACCAACGGAACCGATAAAAATAGAAGCCGAAGTAATTCGAAAAGAACTTTTTCCTGAAAGTAGCTCTAAAAATATAAGAAAAGATTACTACAATAAAGTAAATAGAGGCTCTAACTAAATTATAGTTATAAAAAGGGGTAAGGCAATCTTACCACTTTTAAATAATTCAATGTTTGCGTTTTGAAATTAATAAAATACTATAGTCTTATGGAACATCTAAGACAAAAAATTCATGAAATTATATTTGAAGCCGAAACACCTGCAGGAAAAGCCTTCGACATTGCATTGATTGCGGCTGTAGTTCTAAGTATTACCTGCGTAATTCTAGAGAGCGTAGCTAGCATCAGCGCTGAATATGGGGCAATTCTATACGGCTTAGAGTGGTTCTTTACGATACTATTTACCATTGAGTACGGTCTAAGAATTTTTTCTATCAAAAAACCAAGTCGTTACATCTTTAGCTTTTTCGGAATCATTGATTTACTATCAATTATACCCACTTTTATGAGTATTTTTTTACCGGGAGCACAGAGCTTAATGGCAATCAGAGCGTTTAGACTCTTAAGAGTTTTTAGGGTTCTAAAACTAACTCGCTATACCCAAGCAAGCCAACTACTAGCCACTGCGATGAAAGAAAGTAGGGCAAAGATAGCTGTTTTTCTATTAACTGTTGTGAATGTAATTATTATTTTTGGAACCGTAATGTATTTTATTGAAGGCAAAGAAAATGGTTTTACAAGTATTCCCGTATCCATTTATTGGGCCATCGTAACAATGACAACTGTGGGGTTTGGAGACATTGTACCATTAACACCATTAGGCCAATTTATCTCAGCTGTTTTAATGATTTTCGGCTACGGCATTATTGCTGTTCCAACAGGGATTGTTTCTGCAGAACTTGCACAAGCAGCGAAAAAGACGCAATTTACCCGAGTCTGCACGCATTGTTCAAAAGAGGGCCATGCTAGCGAAGCGAGGTTTTGCGATCATTGCGGGGAAGATCTGTAATTAACTCTTACTGTTATTTTTCATTAAACCTGTAACTTAGACGAGGGGCAAGGCTGTTGGCCCCAATGTAAGGCAACTGTCTCTTTCGATATGATTTTCTATGATTCAATTCGGCAACTCGTGAACTTAATTCTGGCCCATATCTTGTAAGTTAAACGTCTGTATAACTTATAAATCAACATATTGATTTAAAACACTTTAAAGTGACAAAGACTGGCTTTGTCATGACAAATTTAGTTTAGGAGAAACTCATGAGGAAACACGCACTTTTGTTAGGTATCGGTTCAATAGGAATTTTAGGCTTAATAGCCTGCGGTAAAGATGACAAAGTATCATCAAAGCCCCGGATTGTTACAAAAGAAGAATTATTAAAAATTGAAAATGACCCTAATCACGGTATATGTCCAGAAACCGCAAATATCTATACATGTACTGACCCTGAAACAAAAGAAGAGTTTCTATTTAGTGCTTACGCATACACTGACGCAAATGAAAAATCTACGCTTCAATTTCCTAGTGAAGATGATTTAAGTCAAGCCATGGGCATAACCAATGGCATATCTACAATTGGAATTAGTAGTCCAACTTTGGATACAATGCTGGGTGCTGCTATAGATCAAGCTTTTGGTGCTTTTAATTTAGATGGAAAAGTAAGTAGCCTATTTGGAATCATAAATTATGTATCTTCTTGTAATAATGCCAACACTCTTAAGTTAAAAATGGCCATTAAAGATAAGTTTGGACTACTATATGAACTCAAAAAAACTGACGATAATAGTGCTCAGTTAGACGGTTGGTTATACGATAGTTCAGATGATGAAGAGACCAACACAAAGGGGCAGGTAGTTCATCACAGTTCAACTTGTAAAATCGCAAAAACTCTACCAAGTAGTGTTAAAGCAAAGAGTGTTCTTACTATTGATAGTGTTGATGCCTTTGTAGAAAATGCACTTGCTGGCACTCTTGCTCAAGCTGAAGCAGCTATAGATAAGGCAAAAAATGAGATGTCAAAGGCCTTATCTATATTTGATACAGATGCAAGAAAGGCAGTAAGTCCCTATGTACAGCAAGAAATCAATGTTGAGTTAAAAGAACCAGCTTTAGGCAATTCAGTAAGCTCACGTGAACCAATAGTTTTGAATTTCTATTTAATAGATAGAGATGCAATTACATATTATCTAAGAGAAGGTTTTGTTGGCCCAACAGATAATTGGTTTGGTGACGATTTTGATTTTTATGGATCATCTATTTATTTAGATGGCGTAACTAAAGAAGTATTTATTAACGGCAAAAACGGAAAGTTAGTTATCGGATCCATCGATGAGCGCAGACAAATGTCAATTAAATCAAATCATATGGTTATAGATAAAGATGGATTATCAATTAGATTTAAAGAATAAAGAAACTCTTAAACATATAACCGGAGATAACAGATTATGACAAAAAAGATTTTAGTATTTACATTATTTTGTGTTTCTGCAATTTCGAATAACTTATATGCTAGTGCCAGTAAGTGCGGAAAAATTGCAGAAGTAATACACGCAGGGCCTGCAGATCTTGAGACGCATCGTTCTACTTCAATTAAGTTCGTAGACGGCACCATGGTGCATATTTATGGTGACCAAGTCAAAAATATGGCAGTTCAAGCACTTGCAGCAAACCTAAACTTTTGCATTAGCTTGCCAGACTCAAGTAATGAGGACCACTTAATAAAAGTTAGTATATCTCGTTAATAACAACTACAAGACAATAAACCATAACTGACAAAGCTCTAGAAATCTCTAGAGCTTTGTTTTTTATTCTCAGTCTGAAGCCATACTCTTACTTACTTTAAATCAAACATGGCATCACAAACACCACCTATAGCGGCAGGATGATTAGGATCGCAGGTGTCCCTGCCACTTTGTATGCCATCACTAGGATTTTCAAATAAGATATTAATATAATAGGTTTTGCCTGCTGTTAGCGCACAACCAGCGGGCCCAGTCGGCAAAACTGTCTCAAACCTAGAGTGAAGATTTTCAGCAAATCTATAGATTTGCTGTCGTTAATCAAGGTGCCAGTGCGTTTATATGCAATTTATAGCTTTTAAGGATTATTTTTGAACATATATCAAAGCGTATTTTACTCGCCATCACTCTTGCATATTCGTGTAAAATCTTTAACTCAAAACAAAAACCTGAGTAACGAAATGTTTTCATGCTATTTTCCCGTCAACTTTTTAAGGAGATTTTTATGAAACAAGTATTTTTTAGTGCTCTCGTATCTCTTGCTGCTAACATAGCTTTTGCTGGTGTTGCAGATGTCCAGCCTTCTGCAGATCGAATCGCTCCTTCTACTGTAGAATCAGTACGGGTAGTTCAAAAAGAAACAGCAAAGCAACCCTCGATTCGCTTAGTACAAGTAGATAATGGTGGATCAACAGATATTTCTTCCTCTCAGTATCCTTCTCGTTTATACGTTACCATTCATCAAGATGGTGAAATGAGAAACGTTCAAGGCAATTATTTAATCAGCCAAGGCTTAGTTGGAGTGAAATCTTTTGTATATCATCCTAATACGCAAATTCTTGCGGTAGTTTTGTCGACGAAAAATGATCTTTTAGAAACTTCGACAGAAGAATATAGCATTCATTTGAACGAAGCTTTATATGAAGTAGCAAATCCACAAGGTGCGCAAGACGATAGCGACGATTTTACAGACTACAACTTAAAATCTACTGTAGGTTTACAAAACAACAATCTGTAGAGAAGTTTCCAAAATAAAATCAACTAAGCGCTGGTCACATGACTGGCGCTTTGTTTTTTAAGCCACCAAAAGGTGGCTTTCTTTTAATGCTTAATGCTTTACCTCTCTCTTTTAGACTGTGGTCCTTTGCCACGACGAATCAAGGCACCAGTGCGTTTATATGCAATTTATGGCTTTAGGTATTTTTATGGTCAAAGTTTTAGGATCGTAGTTCTTATCAATCCTATTGATTTTACAAATTAATTTTAATTTTCGATTTATTACAACGACTATGGCAATAATGCTCCTTATTACTTTGTTAATCAGGAGACTATTATGAATAAAATTCTAACTATCGCATCTTTCCTACTATTTGCACAAGTAACTCAAGCATTTCAAACAAGCTGCGAAATTACAGATTCATCTGCTCGTGGGATTGAAGAAGTAACGGTTGCTGGTCCAATGAATGAACATGACTTCCGAATCCGTCTTTTTGATCAGTCGGGTACCCAAATTGAAACAGGAGCCTGTGATTTCAGTGGTGAGTGCTATGAACGTGATGATAGAACACTAAGCTATGACGTTCTGTCAGACATGTACATTAGTGTAATCGAAGATACAGAAAATACTTTAAGAATGAAAGTATACCCTTCGGTCAGACAAGGTGTTATTGACATTGACTGTAAAATCCTTCGTTAATTTTTTTTAATACTTAAAAACGCATCTTGCACAACGCATTGGTTACGCTGGCCTGGCTGTGAGCCGATCAATTCAAGGACTGGTCTTTAAAACCGAGCCGGCCTACTATTGGAAGCTTAAGGGCAGGAGTATAAACATCTACTCCGAAGTGCAAACCAAGCAAATTGACCTCGATACCTTCGCCTAAACCCAGAGTAAAACCTAAAGCGCCAAGAAGAGAAACCGTAATACCGCTACCGGAGGGACTTGTCGCGACAAGCTTGGTTGCGCCTAGGTAGTCTTTGCCGATAGCGCTAGCCGGAAGCTCAATATCCAAACCTTCGATCTCTCGGATCAGATAAGAAACAAAGGTATTGGAATTCGGACCGGGCCAGATTCTATACTTATCTGCAAAAGGGTAATTGGCGATAAGAGGTTCAAGCTCATCTATGATTCTTCGCGCTTTCTCACCGCGCGCCTCAAACAAAAGCGTAGGCTCACTATCGAACCATTTTCGGTCCGGCAGATCCTCTTCGACCGAAACAGTGGTTCCCAGTCTTCGATGGTTCCAGGATGTGACATGAGCCACTTTATAGCTTGGATCCTCAAGTTTCTTCCATGCAATCCAAGGATGAATGCCAAGGGCGCCTCTCCAAGAAAAGGCACGGGCATAATAAATCTGTACGATGTCCTCTGTGAGGTCGGCAGCTTTTGGGGCAATGCCTACGCTTTCACGGGAGGCATCCTTCCAGCTTTTACTAGAGCAGCCAAACATCATAAAACTTAGAAGAGTTGCAAGCCATAGGCGAATCATTGTTTGGTTTTAGCAGAAAGATGGAGAGATGGAAAGTTAAAGATCTGTGAGCATAAGTATTCAGACAAAGAAATCATTACTAGCTTCTTTGATACTTGGGCTGACGGGGATGCAGATGATATTAATTCTGCCTTATACAACCGTTAGAAAATCTGTGTTTAATTATAACCTCATTAGAAGAAGAAGCTAAGGCGTCTTAAAATTTCAGTTATAATGATTTGATAAATAAAACTCTCTGTATCGCTCAAAACAATCACTCCTGCTAACATAATTGATACCCCCATAATTTAATGAGGGGTATTGAAGCAATGATTTTCCCTTTGATCAACGAGACAGTTCTATTTAGAATTAAGGACGGGACATAATCATTTAGATTTATCAATATAAGAAGATCATATTGTTATTTTTCAGTAATAGTGTCACCTTTAAATTTCAGTGAATCTGTCACTTTTAGCCTTGGGTCTGATTTTTGCTTTGAACCAGGGTAGGTATCATTTAATATGATTCGGTTTGGGTAACCTTGGTCTTTAAATTGCAATACAACTACCTGAAACACAATCTATAGCCAATTTTCGAACGAGCATACAGTTGCTTGAGCGATAATTGGCAGGGTGTAAATAATTTTAACAGGAGCTTTTATATGGTTAGCCTTAAATATTCTTTCACATTTATTAGTATAATTTGGGGGGTCTGTTACACAACTGCGGCCTACGCGAATGAATACAAATGTTTTGATAGCAACGGTAAACGCTTTCTATCATGTTCATTATTTAGTAGTGCAGCTATTCAAAATGACCTAAATACAGCAAGCAAATTAGGTAATCTCCTGGTCATTCAATCAACAGTTAGTTCAGGCGTAAGTCTTAATAAAGTAGTGAAAGATGGTACTAGACTCGTTGCCGGTGCATACTTGCCTCTCGGCTTGGCTTCAACTAAAGAGAGTGTAAATGAGTTGATTCGGTTAGGAGCAGACCCCAACGCTAGTGATGATCTAAGATATAGACCCTTGGCGCATGCTATCACTCGCAAGAACACTGACGTGATTCGTGAGTTAGTTAGCTCTGGAGCAGATTTAGATAACATTGGAAGAGGTGAAAGTGCATTAATGTTGGCTGCCAAGATTGGGTCTGCTAATATAGTGGGGCTTCTTGTTAGTTTAGGAGCTGACGTAAACCATGCAGTAAAAGGCACTACTCCATTAATGGTCGCTGCCGAAAACCTAAGCTTAGAAGTAATTAGAATATTACTATACTTAGGAGCAGACGTGAACTACTTGTCAGATCAAGGCACAGCTTTATCTAAACTTTTTGGTTTTTATACTAGAGGTGAAAAATATTCTGCCTTAAGACTTAATATTGTAAAAGAACTAATTACTGCTGGTGTAAATGTAAACCTAAGGTCTAAAGGTTCATATGAATATGAAACCAACTGGACTCCACTAATGTCTGCAGTAAATAATTCAATTGATGGTTTAGACATAGTGAAAGAGTTGTTAAAAGCATGTGCTGACATCAAAAGTGTTGTGTATAATTTATCTGGCCATAATGGCAAAACAGCGTTAAATATTGCTACAGAGAACGTCGCTGTGTATGGCTCTAACCCACCACGCTACGCAATAGATATGTTTGCATTTTTGGCCGACAACAAAGACTATAAATGTAACAAGTAAGTACATGCCCATGGAGAGTTATCCAAAATAAAATCAACAAAGTGCTGGCCACCTGACTGGCACTTTGGTTTTTAAGCCACCTTTTTGGTGGCTTTTTTAATCCTTAAAGCCTTACCAGTTACTTGATGCTTTCTGACTGCATTCGATAAAGTAGAAATTGTTTTCCAATTAAATCTTAGTTCACCAGTTACAGGATCTTCTATAAACCTATCCATTATGTGGATTAAATCTTTATCTATTTCTTCATTTAAAGTGGTAAACCTTTCTCTTCTTTTCTCTGGACAAAAAGTAAGTGGTATATCTTCAACCGGCGTGATCTTAACTTCATTTTCCATTACAAAGACTTTTATAGAGCC
>JBBKWS010000054.1:0-7867 GCA_037969075.1 Bdellovibrionales bacterium
TCCAGCCTTGCAAAGCCTCTCACCGTATTCATTAATAAACGTCGATTTGCCAGCTCCGGGAACACCCGTGATACCAATTCTAGTAGATTTGCCTTCATAGGAGATAAAATTCGAGAGTAATTCTTCAATTTTTTTTTGGTCTTTTTGAGCTTCGCTTTCAATCAATGAAATAGCACGAGCTAAAATAGTTCTATCTTTCTTTTTAAAGCCTTCAACAATCTCAGAAATACTAAGCTCTTGCCTTAGACTATTCATTATAACCTAGTTTTTTATTTAAAATATTAATGATATCAAGAGCTGCATCTACGATCACCGTGCCTGGTGTAAAAATAGCATCAGCCCCTGCCTCTTTAAGCTGCTCAAAATCTTGTGTCGGTATTACCCCGCCAGCTACAATTAAAATATCTTCTCTATTTAAATCTATTAATATTTTTTTAAGTGCTGGAACTAAAGTTAAATGACCTGCTGCCAGTGTGCTTACACCGATAATGTGAACATCACTTTCGATAGCTTGCTTTGCCGTTTCTTCTGGAGTTTGAAACAAAGGCCCAATATCTACATCAAACCCAAGGTCAGCAAACGCAGTTGCAATTACTTTTTGACCACGGTCATGTCCATCTTGCCCCATTTTCGCAATGAGTATACGTGGGCGCCGACCCTCTTTGACTTTAAATGCTTCAATAGCTGATTTTATTGGTTGCAAATTGTGATCCCCTAATTCTTTTTGATAGACCCCACTAATAGTATGAATCTTAGCATTGTATCTTCCAAACACTTTTTCTAACGTATCTGATATTTCGCCAAGCGTAGCCCTGGCTTTAGCCGCCTCTACTGTAGCCCGCAATAGATTACCAATTACCGTGCCACTTGCAATGGACTCTAGCTGTTCAAGGCAGTCTTGAACTTTTTTTGCATCTCTTTTAGCTTTAAGATGCTTAAGTTGTTCTATCTGCTTACCTCGCACCATTGTGTTATCAATTTTTAACACATCAATCGCTTCTTCTTTTTCTACTACATACTTATTTACGCCAACAATGGTTTGTTGGTTCGAATCAATCTTAGCCTGCGTTCTTGCAGCAGCTTCTTCGATTCTCATCTTAGGAATACCGGCTTCAATGGCTTTTGTCATCCCGCCGTATTCCTCAATCTCAGCTAGATGAATTTTTACTTTTTCGATCAGGCCATTTGTTAGTTCTTCTATAAAATAACTTCCACCCCATGGATCAATCATATAATTTGTAGGAGTTTCTGTTTGTAAATAGATCTGCGTATTTCTGGCAATTCTTGCGCTAAAATCCGTGGGAAGAGCTAATGCTTCATCAAATGAATTCGTATGCAATGACTGGGTATGACCTTGCGTCGCCGCCATTGCTTCAATTTGCGTGCGAATCACATTATTGTAGACATCTTTTGCTGTTAAGCTCCAGCCAGAGGTTTGAGAGTGAGCCCTCAAGGGTAATGACTTAGGATTTTTTGGATTGAACTTTTCTACAATTTCGCACCAAAGTTTTCTACCCGCTCTAAGTTTTGCAACCTCTGTGTAGAAGTCCATTCCTATGGCCCAAAAAAATGAAAGTCTAGGGGCAAATTGGTCAATCTGTAAGCCCGCTTTAATGCCCTCTTTTAAGTATTCAAGTCCATCCGCTAAAGTGTAGGCAAGCTCAAGGTCTGCCGTAGCGCCTGCTTCTTGCATGTGATAACCTGATATACTGATAGAGTTGAACTTGGGCATCTCTTTCGAGCAATATGAAAATATATCCGAAATAATTCGCATAGAATGTGATGGCGGGTAGATATATGTATTTCTAACCATAAATTCTTTTAAAATATCATTTTGTATAGTGCCATTTAAAGTTTTTTTATCCACTCCTTGCTCTTCAGCTGTAGCAATATAAAAAGCCATGATCGGAAGAACCGCGCCATTCATTGTCATCGATACTGACATTTGGTCTAACGGTATTTCATTAAATAAGATTTTCATGTCTTCGATTGAATCTATGGCAACTCCTGCCATTCCCACATCACCAAAGACCCTGGGATGATCAGAGTCGTAGCCTCTGTGCGTGGCCAGATCAAAGGCAACAGACAATCCCTTTTGTCCTTGCTTTAGATTTTTCTTATAAAATAAATTTGATTCTTCTGCCGTCGAAAAACCCGCATACTGTCTTATAGTCCACGCCTTTTGAGTATACATGGTTGGATATGGTCCGCGTGTAAATGGTTTATCACCGGGTAGATTGTCAGTTGTATGCTCACTTGAGTTATATGTAGAGAAAAGAGCAATATTTTCTTTTGTAGGTGAAATTTTTTGAGGTGTAACTTTATCTAACTTAGATTTTAAAGCCGAGAACGGTATATTTTTAATGCTCATAACACACCCTCTGTATTAAGTAGAGTGTCTAGATAATTACCATCTGTTGGTTGTTTGAACGGATCTGATTTATAGATAGTAGACCCAACAACTTTTAATTTCTTCTCTTTGTATAGTGCTAATCGCTTTTTACAAACAATAGAAATTTCATTTGGTACATCATAAGTACCATCCAGGAGTCTTTGTAAAATATCCCAGGCACTTGATGCCATATCATGGGTGATAGTCTCAATGAGATAACTTCCTCTAGCAGGATCATTTACTTTTGCCAAATGAGATTCTTCTTTTAAAATATTTACTATGTTTCTTGAAACTCTAGATCCATTTACGTTATTAATTGGCGATCTAAGATCAAAAGCAGGCAAGCTAATACTTTGAACGCTCGAGGCAAGCGCGCTAAACACAGCGCTCCCCTGTCTATTTACGTTCATCCATGTCTCATTGAGTGAATAGTAAAATGGGTTAAAACGAATATGAATATAAGGAGAGCATGGTTCAATTTTGTACTTATCTAATATTTGTAGATATAAAAACTTAAAAGCCCTAACTTTAGCTATATCTAATAAAAAGTTATTATCATTAAAAAATGTAAAGTGTATTTTTTCTGGTGTCATGAGGCTTGGACTAACAATCATTGCATGAAGTAACAAAGCTAATTCTTGTGTTTTATTACACCCCGAATGGATATATTGGACGGCAGAAATGCCGCGCGAACAATTGTCCGGTAGCTCATCTGTTTTATCAGTGTTTTCGATGTAGATAGTAGGATCATTTTTATTAGAAAATTTTTGATATGAATTTTTGTATTGTTTGAAACTCATAAAAGTTTTTAAAATACTAAAATCGATTTCAGCGACAGTTGTTAAATCAATATCAATATGTTCATCTAAATAGATTAGGCCCGAAGCATCTTGCAGAGAATCGATTGCATTTGTTTGAAAGGTTTTGCTGTCACTAAACTCTGAGCCAGACAGGATAAATGGAGGGCTTGAAAATTCTGGCACGACTAACTGCTTACAGTTTTCTTTTGTGTATAGAGACAAAATAGAAAAAGGCTCTAACTGCTCAGGAGAGCTAATCTCTAATAAGCTTTTGAGGTTATTATTTTTTAGCCAAGTATCTAACATATATTTTCCTAGTGAAAGCTATCTGGTGTGCGTAGAAAAAATAGTGGTATCTGAATTCGCAATTTATTTTGATGCTGTAAAATACCATAGCTTCCACGCATATTTCCCGTTTTTGTAGGTAAAGGGCATGCGCTTGTATAGGTGTATGTTGCTCCAGGGATTATGGTAGGGGTCTCTCCGACTACGCCGTCACCTATGACTTCTTCTGTTTTACCAAGGCCGTCGGTAATCACCCAATGTCTATCCAGAACTTGGATAGTATCACTGCTGTTGTTTTGAATCGTTACATTATAAATAAAAAAATACAGCGAATGCATGGGATCAGATTTATCCATATCATAACTTGGTATCACACTTACGCTGATGTTGTGGCTGACTTCTTTATACATGGGATAAGCTTAGTTTTTTTGCCTAAAAAAGGCAATTTATATATACTTTATGCCCATTTTCACAGACTCAAGAGTGACTTTAAATAAACTGAGCGTGTAGACGCTTTACGGCTTCTCTACCCTCTTTTGTGTCCACTAAAAAACAAATATTAGAACTGCTTGCACCTAAGCAAATCATTCGAATATTTATATCTTCAAGTGCGCTAAATACCTTTTTAGCTAAGCCCGGCGTCGCACTGATTTGGCTACCAACTAACGAGATTAAAGAAAGATTTTCATCTAACCTTACTTCTGCAATTTCACCTAAATCTCTAACTAGGCTTTTGCTAAGAATAGACGGACTATTTATAGTAATCGAAACACTGATTTCACTAGTCGTTACTAAATCAACACTAAGCTTATGGTCGTTAAAAACTTTAAAGACTTGAAATAAGAAGCCATGGGTATTTAACATTCTAGGAGTAGTTAGCGTTAATAGAATCTGATTTTCTCTGATGGCCAGAGCGCGAACAAGCGGATTCTCTTTTGTGGTTTTTTGTATCCATGTACCTCTCTCTTCAGAGTTGATACTACTACCTACAAAAACAGGAATATTTTTTCGCATTGCTGGCCACAGGGTTGTGGGATGTAAAACTTTTGCTCCAAAAGTGGCTAACTCTGCCGCCTCTTGATAGGTGATCTCGTCAATTGGCTTCGCATTTTCACAGATTCTTGGGTCGGTTGTGGCAACCCCTGCCACATCTGTCCAAATCTCTATAACGTCAGCATCGATGGCTTCAGCTATTAAAGCAGCGCTGTAATCACTACCACCTCTGCCTAAAGTAGTGGTTAAGCCTTCTTCTGTGGCTCCGATAAATCCTTGGGTTACTAAAACATTACCATTTTCTAAAAGACTTTTCATATGCATGTCTGCAGCAGTCTTTGTGTCTTGAATGTTAGGCAAGGCTTGTCCAAATTGATCATTGGTTTTTAAAACTTTACGAATATCAAAGTAAACCGCCTTAGTCCCCACTTCGTTCATAGCATCCGTCATAAACGCCGATGAAATCCTCTCTCCAAGGCTTAGTACGGTGTCCATTGCTTTCAGAGAGCAGTCTTTTAATAGGTTCACGCCTTTAGCAATGGTCTCCATCTCTTGTAAAAGCGAGAGTACTGTAGTTTTCATTTCTTGGGAGGATTTCATGTCTTCAATAATATGAAGATGTTTGATCTTAATCTCTTGGTAGTGCTTTTCTGCTTCTTCCCATGATGATTTTAGAGCTAAATCGATAAGTGCAATGATTTGATTGGTTGTACCATGAGTGGCTGACACAACAACGACAACAGAGCCTTGCTTTTTTGCTAAAGCAGCACTTCTTCTAATTGCTATGGCATCCGCCATAGAAGAACCACCAAATTTTGATAAAACTCTATTTTTACTCATATTAACCTCAACCACTTGAGGGCAGAATATCGATAATTAAAAAATATGCAATTAAATTGAAACTTCTTCACTTTTAGGATCTCGTCCTATAGTTTACGGTCACATTAAATAGTGAGGTCTGTATGGTTTTTATCGCCGCGAGCATAGTTTTAGCATGGTTTTTATCAGCTCCTATTAGCGTATACACTACGGTTGAAAATACAAAGCTCGCTTTGAATTCAGTCTCTACTAAAAATTCTAATGGAATTGAATCCTTTGAATATGATGGTTGCGAAAAAGATGAGCCATGCGAATGTGTGGCCTTGATTCACGGACTGGGCGATTCGGCTTATACTTGGACAAAAACCCTGACCGCTAGCAAAAAAACTTGGGAAACTCCTATTTATTTTTACGCAGTAAATTTACCAGGTTCAAACGAAAGCAAAGCTTTAGAGGACCCTGCCAGCTACAGAGTCTCTTTACTTGCCGATCTAATTGCTAACAACCTACCTGCACGCTGCGAAAAGTGGACCTTAGTTGGCAATAGTTTTGGAGGATGGCTAAGTATAAAAATGGCGTTAAAACATCCAGACAGGATAAAAGGTCTTTTGCTTCTAGGCTCAGCCGGGATCGATGCTGACTACAGTCATGTGGCTTCATTGTTTGAGGACCCTAGCCCAGAAAATTTAAAAGAATTTCAAAAATTAGCTTATGCCAAACCAAAATATGTTCCTAGCTTTGTGTTTTCTTCGTTATCAAAGCGTCTTAAAAAAATGCCCGTAAAAGAGATGATCCATGCACAAACAAAAGAGGACTTTATTGATATAGAGTTCAAAACTTTAAAAATACCAACGGCATTAGTTTGGGGCGATAAAGATCAAGTATGTCCGATTGAATATGCCAATAAAATGAAAGAACTAAATCCAAATGCAAGCCTTGAAATACTAAAGGACTGTGGTCATCTACCGCAAAAAGAGTGCTTTAAGGATTTTGCAAAGAATTTAAACTCTCTTTTAAAGATTGAGGCGGATTACCTAAGGTCCCCAACAAATGTACAGTAACGGCATAGCACTTTCGCTAAGTGCATATATCTTATGGGGCCTAGCACCTTTTTTTTGGAAAGCTGCTGCCCACATACCGGCTCCGTTTTTATTATACCACCGCTATACCGCTTCATTTTTACTGCTACTTATTTGGTTCAAATTTAAAAAAATAAAAATCCCTTGGAATGAAATTTGGCAAAATCGTTATAAGCTTTTAATTAGTTCAACTATCATTTGTTTAAATTGGTTTATATTTGTTTGGGCTGTAATCAATGACCGTATTATGGAGACTAGCTTAGGCTACTACTTAAATCCATTTTTCAGTATGTTGCTGGGTTATTTTCTATTGGCAGAGATTTTAAATTTAAGACAAAAGCTCGCAGTCAGCCTTGCTTTTATTGGGGTCGTTGCCATCAGCTTGTCCTACGCATCCTTTCCTTGGATATCTATTGTTTTAGCAGTAAGTTTTGGCTTTTATGGATTCATTCATAAAACATTAAAAATTAGTGCTCTGATTAGTTTATGGGTAGAAACTGGAATTTTGACACCTGTTTTTTTAGTAGCAACGTTCTTTTATCCCAATTGGCAGGGAATTTATTTAGAAAGTTATAATGTCTTATTGTTGGTACTAGGCGGCGTTGTAACCGTCATTCCACTTTTACTTTACTCCATGGGAGTAAAGAAAATACCTTTAAGCCTTACAGGCGTTTTACAATTTACAGCGCCTACTCTATCGTTTTTAGCTGCCGTTTTATATTATAACGAACCGTTTACTCATTCACACCTAGTAGGTTTTATCTGCATTTGGACTGCGATCATAATTTACGTCTACCCCATTTTACGAAGTAGACTTCGTATTAGTGCCAAATCCTAAGACATAGGTAGGTGGTTGTGATTGCTATAAATATAGTTAAAGGTAATCCTATTTTTAAAAAATCAGCGAATCGATAGTTACCTGGACTTAATATTAATAAATTTCCGTGATGACCTATAGGGGTTAAAAATGAAGCCACTGCACCCACGGTAGTACATACTACCGCTGCAGTGGGAGATATTTTTAAAGATACTGCTATCAGTATTGCGATTGGTGCAAGCAGTACGGTTGTGGCTGCATCAGATAAGACTTGCGTCAGTATGGCTGCCACTGAAAAAAGAACTAGTAATACTGTAAACGGATCCCATCCGTACATTAATGATGAGATGTTGTTTGCCAATATTTTAGCGAGGCCCGTCTTTTCCATGGCGATGCCTAGTGGGATTACGCCAGCAATCAACACAAATATTTTAACTTCGATAGATTTATACGCTCTTTCTAAGGAAATACATTTTGTTATACACATTGCGATAGCGCCAGTTAAAAAAGCAATATGTGTATCTAAAATCTCAAAGCTTGCCGTAAGAATTGAGCCCACCATGATTAGAATTGCTAGCAGAGCTTTTGAGCGATTTTTTTTATTAGTCTTAAGAGGAGTTAAGAATACAAAGTCTTTTGAATGCAATAGAGCTTCAAAACTATCGCTCTTTCCCCAAAAAAC
>JBBKWS010000055.1:0-14057 GCA_037969075.1 Bdellovibrionales bacterium
TTTTTTAGTTCGTTCTCTCTCCTTGATGAGCTGGAATTTGCCAGCTCATCACTTTTTTAGAGAGCTTTAGAATTTAACAGCCATTCCAAGTTGAAAACCATAAATCGATGAATCATCAAAGTTATTTGCTCCGCCTTTAAACGCCTCGCCTGGCATTAGATAAGCCGAATCAAAACGAAACTCAAAACGATCAAACGGGGTATATGCAAAACCTAAATCAATCTCATATCCTAGATCCTTTTTGGCGTCCGTTGCGGTATAAGGCTCTTCTATCAATTTTGCATAAATAAATCTAGAGTGTATGGCCCAACGATCATTCATTGTATAACGAAGACCTGGCGCAAAATACATAGCATTACTTAGAACAGCACTATCCACATCTGCTGATTTAAATTCACCGGCTGTATCCGAGTTAAGAACATTTAACTTACCCAACGGATGATTAAATAATAACATTCCGACTTGATAATTTCGATCCGCAACAAAGCCTTCGTATACGCTATCAGTAGATTGATCATCACCTGTTATCATACCCGCTTTTAGATCTACAACCCATTTAGCGTTAGCCTTATAGTGAAGTTCAGTTGCAATCGCATAGGCATCGATATCGATCTTCTCGCCAACGCTATTTAAGACCCCAGTGTCTCCACTATTAAAAGCAATCTCTATCCCAAAGCCAAAATTTTCATAATCTTTTTGCGCAAATAAATTCCAGTTTTGGTGTTTATAGCCTTCCCAGTCTTTCGATACATCACCAGAACCATAGGCAGCTCCCGTTTTTTCTAGGCCACTAGAGTTTTTTCGTTCCTCATAATAGGCCCCTAACTTTAAGTCAGTTTCTGGGTTTGTGTACTCAACCTTTAAGCCGTACTCTTGTGTGTCAGTATTATTTTTATTAACTGCACCCTCATCTAATTTTGCGTAATATGGCATAATGCTCATATTGCCTACAGCAAAACGGTACCCTACTAAATCATGTGTATCCATCCAGTGATCAAACAAACCATCGCCAGCACTATAAGTAAGTCCTAGTCCAAAGCCTTTTGGTGCTCGGCCAACAATAAGCGCGCCGTATTCTTGCGCCCAAGTTAAGTACAACTGACTCACATTTAAATACGATACCTTTTGATTGTTTCCGATAGTTCTAGAATTATCTTCACTCGCCGCTTTTGTTGCATCGGTGTCAGCGGCACTTCCTAAATAACTGCCCAGCGCATTTGAATAGTTCGAATATGGGCTATCTTCATTATTTAAAATATCAAATCTGCCTTGAATATGAAGACCATCAGCAGCGATAATCTTTGGCTTTAAAACCAAGTGATGTAAAAAGTAGTTTTTAGAATCATCATCAGCATTTATATTTTTAACATAAACACTTTCAAAACGATAAACCCCTGACCAATCCACTGAATTAGCAGAAGCACTTGCAGCAGCCAATACTATTAAAACACTAAATAATTTCATTTCTACTCCATAATCCCTAAAATTTCTTCTTCTCTAACAATTGTAAGCTCTTGATTCTCTACTTTTATATTACTTCCCGAGTATGCACTTAAAAAAATAACGTCGCCCTCTTTTACATCTAGCGGTTGCAAGCTACCCTTTTTAGTAACTAAGCCCTTACCTACTGCCAAAACTTTCGCCTTTGCGTATGTCGTGCTACTAGCTTCTTCACCTAAATATAACCCGCTTTTTGTAACTACTTCTTGTTTTATTTTTTCGATCAATACTCTGTCATAAAGAGGTGATAAATATTTTTGCCAATTTTTAACAAGCTTTGCCGTAGTTGCCACGGGCTTTGCAGTCTTAATTACTTTTGTTGCCTTAGCCACTTTTACTTTTTTAGTTGTTTTGCTCGGCTTCTTTTTGTTGAGAGTTTTTTTTGCGGCCGTTTTTTTTGCCGTGGGTTTTGCTACCTTTTTTTTAACCTTCATAACTTTTTTAGCAGTTTTTTTAACAGGCTTTTTTGCTGCTGTTTTTTTACTGGCTTTGGTTTTAACTTTTGTCTTCTTAGCTTTTGCTTTTTTTGCCACTCGGTAGCTCCTAAAAATTGATTGGCTTAGACTATGAGTCCTAGTATTTTAATGTCAAGAAAAAGGCATCTTACAGAACTTGACGCAAGGCTAAGATTGTCGTGGTATTTTACTAGGTTCAAAGGTAAGGTAAATCTGCATGAAAGCATGGCATGATTTCTTAAAAAATGTAAAGCAGATACCCCGTCAGGCATATTTTGGCGTAGCCGGTTTATTACTAGCTATAGTAGTTATATTTAGTTTTTATTCTATCTATAAACTGCAAGAAACAATGCAAACCTCATTGCAAAATAAGCAACTAATTACTCCCATAGAATTTTACTCTGCCCCAGACACTATCTTTACATTTCAACGTATCAACAACGCCGATTTACTAGATACCATCAAAAAAGTTCTGCCTGATGATCAGTATGGAACACGTGATACTACTTCTTGTAAGCAACAATCAGGAATTCAAGGCGATATTTCTTTTTGTATTTATATTAATCTGACAGATGAGGCCGAGAATCCCGGTAGATATTTGATAGGCGCTACAGCCACTGATGTCGCTTGGATCTATTCATTAGAAGAAAAACGTCCTAAATACAACATAGAGCTCTTGCCACATCTGTTTGCGCAGTATTATGGAAATCGCCCCATATTAAAAACACCAGTACAACTCGGCGACACACCCGCTCTTTGTTTAAATTCTTTATTAGCCATAGAAGATAATGAGTTCTTAGAGCATAGCGGCTTTAGCGTAAAATCCATCTTTCGTGCCCTCATTAAAAATGTCATCGAAGGAAGGAAAGCTCAGGGCGGCAGTACGATCACACAACAGTTGGTAAAAAATTATTTTCTAACCCATGAGAAGACCTATATTAGAAAATTAAAAGAACTTATTATGGCAGTTCTGTTAGAAACACAATTTTCTAAAGACCAAATCCTAGAAGCCTACATTAATGAAATTTATATGGGCCAAAACGGAACTTTTGAAATTCGTGGTTTTGGTTCTGCCAGCGAATTCTATTTTCGCAAAAAATTACAAGAACTCAATCTATCTGAATGCGCATTGCTAGCTGCTATTATTAATAGCCCCGGTAGATATGATCCATTTACAAAACCTGATAATGCTACAACCAGAAGACAATTGGTCTTAGAAAAACTTAGAGATAACAACATCATTAGTAGTGATGATTTTAGCGCTGCCAACCAAGCAGAACTACCCTCTTTTTCTGAGCAAAAATTAGAAAGCCCTGCTCCATATTTTATGGAAGCTGTGATGGAGCAAATAGATAGCCTAGGTATCAAGAAAGAGCAGGGACTTCGCATCTATACTACTTTAAATTTAAGAGCGCAAAAAGCGGCCGAAGATGCTGTAAAGTATGGATTAGATCGTATTCGCACTGTTTACAAAGATCGTCTTCCTAAGGGTGATAAACCTTTACAGGCAGTCTTAATTTCAGCAGATCCTGTAACAGGTTATGTACAATCATTAATTGGTGGAGCTAGTTATAAATATTATCCATACAATAGAGCTTTAAAAGCTCACAGACAAATTGGCTCTACAATGAAAGCCTTTGTATTTTTATCAGCCCTAGAAAGTTTTACGGAAGAAGGAAATCCTTTTACTCCATTAACCGTAATTCATGACGAAAGATTTACCACAAACTATGACAACACTAGCTGGAGCCCTAAGAATTTTGAAAATAAATATTTCGGTGATGTTCCAATGTTTTTTGCTCTCAAAAACTCATTAAATTGCGCTACCTCAAAACTAGCAATAGATACGGGTTTAGAGTCTATTGTGACCGTAGCAAGAAGCTTCGGCATTACTTCACCTATGCAACCGGTGCCAGCGCTTAGCTTAGGAGCTTTCGAATTATATCCATGGGAACTTTTGCAAGCTTACTTAACCATAGCCAGGATGGGCTCCTACATTCCAATCACGTACATCAGGTATGTTACAGATCTGGATGATGACACCTTGTTTGAACAAATACCTAGAGTCGAACAAGTTTTTAGTAAATCAAAAGTAGCAGTACTAATTGGCATGATGAAACAAACTGTTGAAAATGGTACAGGAAAACTCGCCAGACTACTTGGATTCAAATCTCCTGCTGCCGGTAAGACGGGAACAACTTCTGATTCTAGAGACTCATGGTTTGCTGGCTTTACTCCTAATCACGTAGCGATTACCTGGGTGGGCTATGATGATAACACTACCCATAATTTAACAGGCGCAAGTGGCGCCCTACCAATTTGGGCTCAATATATGAAAACCTATGGCCAGCAGTTTCCTGATACTGATTTTAATTGGCCTGATGAGGTTTACCCGTTAGATCTCAGTGAATCACAATTAGAAGACTTAGGCATCAGTGCTGAAGAAACTGCAAAAATGGGTGATATCCAAATAATTTTAGAAAAGAATCAGTCTGAATAACTAAGTTGGCACCCCCTTTGCTCTATATGAGCTTGATACTCAAAAAAGGGGACAAAATGAAATCACTTCAGATACTGAGCATTTTAGTTTTAGCAGTTGTAGCCATTACACTTAGCGCATCAGAAACACTAGATAAAAGCAAAATTGAGAAAGATAAGTCTAGAGGTTGTGTAATCTGTTCTGAGGAGCAGTAGGAATTGTAAAAACATCTTTTACATCCTCAACTAAAAAATGAAATTTTTGTTATTATATCGAAATTATGGGTGGCTTTTTGACCCTAATTTTTTTCAATGTTATCTCCTAAGTGGTGCCAAATGAAACTCATTTGGACTTTCGGGGGAAATTTTTTGGCTAAATTTCGTAAACGCGACTACTTTTATCAAATCCTAAAGGTATCATTAGGTTTAGTAATTGCTTTTATTTTATGCCAATTTCCACTCTATTATCTTGAGTTTTTTGGCTATGATCTTATGCAGAGGCTCCGCCCCGCCACCCAGACCACCAATGCGATAGCTATAGTTGCCATTGATAGCCGAACCCTTGGACAATTAAATCGTGCCCCTGATCTACTAGAGCATACCGAGGCCTTACGAAATATTTATTTAGAAAGACCTCGAGCTGTCGTTTATTTAGAAGATCCAAGCACCTTAAAAGGAAGTTTTTCAACACGAAAAGACTTTGCTCGTATTGCCACTTCTTTTCCTTTTTTCTCTGTGTCCATACCCGACCTTGAAGTTGATGGTAACACCGAAAAATTTCAACTTCCTTATCCGTTAGATATCCTACCTACACACCAAGGTATTTTAAGTGAAGACAAAGTTAACTTTGGCGGTGATGGGGTATCAAGGCGAGGAATTATTTCTTATGAAGGAAAATGGTTCATACATCCTTTAGCTGCTCAAACTGTTACCGGCCCGATGCGTCCTCAAGACTACAAGGGCACATTTGACTTCAAAGGCTCTAAGCAAGTTTTAGTTAATATGCATCAAAAAAACTCTTTTCCTAAAGTGAGTTTTTTTGATGTTATGCAAGGTCGCTTTGCCTTTGGTGAGTTCACCAACAAGATCGTACTAATTGGTAGGGCTTCGGATTACGACTCGCCTGATTTTGTAAGAAGTGTATACTCAAGAGATATAACGGCCCTACCTACCGTTGAATACCATGCAAATATCATCGATACCTTGATTGCTAACAACGGCATTACGCAAGCTCCTAGTTGGTGGAATTTACTAATGACAATTCTTGTTTCTTTAATGGCAGTTTTTTTTACTTTTAAACTTAGCCCACTTAAAGGGCTTGTTTTTATAATGTCCACTGCCGCAGTCTACTCAGCCTTAACTTTCGGGGCTTTTTGGATGTTTGATTTTTGGATGAATTTAGCTCACCCACTCCTTGCTGTTTTTATCACTTATTACTTTTTTATTCCTTATCGACTTATTAGTGAGAGTAAGAAATCTTGGGAGTACCAACAAAAAAACGTATTACTAACTCAAGTAGAAGAACTTAAAAATAATTTTATCAGCATGATGTCACATGACCTAAAAACTCCTATAGCAAGAATCCAAGGAATGGCTGAGATGGCCTTGCATAGTCTACAGCAAGAAAACGATAAGCCAAAACATGCTTTAGAGAGCATCTGCAGCTCTACGGAAGAATTAACTTTATTTATAAACTCTATTTTAAATTTAAGTCGCGTTGAGAGTAAGGGCGTAAAATTACATTTAGAGAGTAGAGATATTAATGCCCTGATCAAAGAAGTAGTGGCTAAAAACCAATTTCAGGCCGAGAAAAGGGGTATTCAAATACTCTTCGAACCTGAACCTTTGTTTTCAATCAAAGTGGATGTGGATCTAATGAGACAAGTGATTCACAACGTAGTTGAAAACGCTGTCAAATACAGTTCTGACAACTCTAAAGTATTGATCACAACCGAAGAAGTGAATGGTGAAATTCTTTTACAAATTTCTGATCAGGGTATGGGAATTTCTACAGACGACATAGATAAAATTTTTTACAAATTTTATCGTTCAAAAAATGCCAAGTCTTCACCCATTAGAGGGAGCGGCCTTGGATTATATTTATCCGACTATTTTGTAAAATTGCACAATGGTAAAATTCAAGTTGAAAGCGTGCCAGATCAAGGCTCTACTTTCACAGTTAGTTTGCCGTTTTAGTTTTGGGGGGATTTATGTTGAAGTTATTAGTGGTAGATGATGATGCGGGCTTACGATTAAGCTTAGCCTCTAGTTTACATCAAACAGGAAGGTTTCAGGTTGAAGAAGCTGTGGATGGCGTCGACGCTGTCGAAAAAGTTACGACAGCGGATTCGAATTTTAATGTAGTGGTTTTAGACGTAGATATGCCAAGAATGAATGGCCTAGAAGCTCTGCAAAAATTAAAAGAACATGATCCTAGCCTTGTGATCATTATTCTTACGGCTCATGCCAATATTGAAGATGCTGTACGAGCAGTAAAAGAAGGTGCGTATGATTACATCTCAAAGCCTGTTCAGACAGTAGCTTTGATTGAAATGATCGATCGTGCCCTTCATGCGCATCAAATGATTAGTAATTTAATCTTTTCTGCACCGACCCTAATGGACGGATCGTCTAGATTTATTGGTAAAACGGTTGAAATGCAAAAAGTCTTTCACTTGATTCACCGACTTTCAAAAGTAGATACTCCAGTGATGATTCGAGGAGCTTCAGGTACCGGTAAAGAATTAGTTGCTAGAGCTATTCATATGAACTCGGTTAGAAAAAATGAAAAGTTTGTGGCGATTAACTGCTCTGCCATTCCTGAAAATTTATTTGAATCTGAACTTTTTGGCCATGAAAAAGGTGCATTTACTAGCGCTGACGCCAGAAAAATTGGTAAACTGCAATACGCTGAAGGCGGAACTCTATTTTTAGATGAATTGGGCGATCTACCTGTATTGATGCAAGTTAAACTACTACGAGTACTGCAGGAGAAAAAGTTTACTCCTGTTGGATCGAACCGTGAACAAGGAATGAATGTAAGAATCATTGCTGCTACTAACAGACCACTAGAGCAAATGATACAAGAACAACGCTTTAGAGAAGATCTATTTTATAGATTGAATGTGATCCCTATATATCTTCCAGAACTAAAAGACAGAAAAAATGATATCGATCTTTTAACCAATCATTTTTTAACTAAGTTCAATCAACAGCACAACCGAAAGGTGACTGGTTTGAGCCCTGAAGCCATGGCCATATTAAAAAAATATGACTGGCCAGGAAACATCAGAGAGCTAGAGAATGTAATTGAACATTGTTTTATTATGGAAACTGGCCATAGAATTAATATTCAATCACTTCCTGAAAAACTACTTTCAGCGCTTGGCATTCGCAGTAACACTGTCACTGTTGAGAATGTTGATGGACAAGAGGAGTCGGTTACATCTAACGTTGGCATTTTAATTACAGATGACAAGCTAGACTTCAATAAACACAAAGAAATGTTTGAAAAGGAATTTATCATTAAGGCATTAAAGACGTTTGGCGGAAGAATCAATCAAACAGCTTTGCATGCAAATATTCCTAAGAAGACGCTTCTTAGAAAGATTGAAAAGTATGGTTTGATACCAAGAGATTATAAATAAAACTACTTAACTATTAGGTACTCTAACCAAGTCTTAATAACTGGTAATACTGCAATGAAACTAGCAATGCTCAGTATGGCTGCCACTAAATATATGGTTGTTTTAAAAGGGATTGCTTCCAGCTTTCTATCTTGTGCATCAAGCTTTCTATCTTGCGCATCGATCCTCTTATCTTGAGCACTGAGGTGCTTCTCATGCATCTCAAATTTTTGATCCTGTAGATCAAACCGCTTATCTATCGCTTTAAAATTAGCATCAAGCTTGTCGCTTAATTCTTTCATTGCGATTCTAAACTCATGCTTAAAAGTAGTCACTATCTTCACCTGCATCTCTGCTTGTCTACGACTAAACCCTGCCTCTTCAAATGCTCTAATATCTTCTATTGTATACATCGTGAAAAACTCCAATCTGCTATAGTAAAAATATATATTTCCTAGAGCAAAGAAAATGCCATAACCAGAGATAATTATATTAGACATTCAGTAATCTAAATTCGACCGACCGGACAACACGTTCGGAAGTATTTTTTAAATATCAGATCTAAACCAGCTGGCTATTTAAAAAGCAAATATCCCATTTCGCTTAAGCACCTAGCTTAAGCTTAGATTTTAGGCAAAAACCACAATTTCTTTGATAAATAGTGCGAAGTCTATGACTCTCACCCACCTATGAGGGGAATGCCGCCACAAGCCTATTCGAAACAAGACATTTTGAAGGCGATGGAATGGTTAGAAAAACAATCTGAACCAGTAAAATCGCAAGCCACAAATGCCGACGCCTTAATGGGACTTTATAAAAAAGCACTCATTTACGGAGATACGTTTGTCGACAAGCAGGCCCCTGTAAGCGGTGACTCATTTAGGTCAGAATTAAGAGACATTGCCGAAAGATTAGGGTCATTTGATGCAAGCCCCACTGTAAGCACGCAAACGAAGAAAGTCTCACAGGTTTCCCCCTTGAGTTACCAAGTCGAAGCAGAAGAACCGCGTCAACAAGCACATGATGTGGTCCAAAAAGAAAATATTAAAATTTCTATCCAGCGGCAGCTACAGCAAACCACTAAAGAAGAAGGTTTTAATATCCAAGCTCTAGATTCTTTAACCCAATCTAGGGTTAAAGAAATTCGCACTAGATTTAATCTCTCTCGCGATGAAGAAGCCATACGTATGCTAGTCACAGTGGGCTATGAAAAATTACAAAATATTTAAAAAAGATCAGACACATAGGCACAAGTTCTATCAGCCTTGACCCTCTATAAAAAGGCAGTTAATTTAAGCGATAAGTTCGTAAATATGCCGCCTTAGGAGTCAGTGTGTCGAGCCAAGTTCCAAACTATAAAGAAAGCCTGCTTTTACCTCAAACAACCTTTCCTATGAAGGGTGATCTTCCTATCAATGAGCCCAATGCGATCAAAAAATGGACCGATAAAAATGTATATGAAAAAATGCTATCTGGTAAGGCTAAAACTTTCTGTTTTCAAGATGGCCCTCCCTATGCCAACGGCAATATTCATGTAGGGCATGCGCTAAATAAAATTTTAAAAGATATCGTTGTTAAATTTAAAAATATGAATGGTGAGTCCACAGTATTTATACCAGGTTGGGATTGCCACGGTCTTCCTATCGAATTAGGGGTTTCAAAAGATTTAGGAGAAAAGAGAAAGCAAATCACCGATAAAGACTTTAGAAATCTTTGTCGTGAATACGCTATGAAGTGGATCCATAAACAAAGAGAGCAATTTATTCGTTTAGGCATCCTTGCAGATTGGGAAAATCCCTACATGACTTTGCAAGCCGAATACGAAGCCGAGGAAGTAAGACAACTGGCACTACTTGCCGACAGTGGTAACTTTTATCGTGGAGATAAACCTGTGTATTGGTGCTGGCCTCTACAAACTGCCCTTGCTGATACAGAAGTAGAATACCACGAACATAAATCCCCAGCGGTTTATGTAAAGTTTAAGATGGATCCTTCGTTTTACAAAAATGGATCTGTGTCTGCCGTTATCTGGACGACAACTCCTTGGACCTTACCAGCAAACCTTGCCATTGCTGTACATCCTGATTTTGAGTATTCGATTTATAAGTCTAGCGGCGAACTGCTTTTACTTGCAGACGGCCTGATCGAACAAATGACTGCTACTACGCAATTACAATTTGAAAAAGTAAGCGGCACTACCGTAAAAGGATCTACTTTAGAGGGTGTATCGACTACTCACCCATTTATTGATAGAGAATCCAAGTTTGTATTAGGAGATCATGTTACTTTAGAAGGTGGTACTGGCTTAGTACACACAGCACCAGGGCATGGGCCGGACGACTATATCATTGGTTTAAAATACGGCTTAGCAACTTACAGTCCAGTTGATGAAATGGGTAAGTTTACTGCTGAAGTACCTGAATACAAAGGCATCAATGTGTTTGAAGCCAACCCACTGATTGTTGAACGCTTAAAAAATGATGGCAGTTTACTATTTCATTACACTCTTACACACTCTTATCCACATTGTTGGCGCACAAAAAAACCTCTTATCTACCGTGCTACCAGCCAGTGGTTTTTGCGTATGGATAACCCAGAAAAATCTATTCGTGAGAAAACTTTAAAAGCCATCAAAGAAGTAAAATGGATTCCTAATTGGGGTGAAAATCGCATCAATGCAATGATTGAAAACAGACCAGATTGGTGTCTATCCAGACAACGTCTATGGGGTGTACCAATCCCCGTGTTCACCTGCAACTCTTGTGGTGAACATCTTGTGTCTTCAAGTGCGATGAACCGAGTGGCTGACGCAATGGAAGCAGGCGACGGCATCAATGAATACTTTGAAAGTCCGGCAGAACGATTTACTACGGGTGAGGCTTGTGCAAAATGCAAGGGCACATCCTTTGAAAAATCAAAAGACATTTTAGATGTTTGGTTTGACAGTGGGACATCACATTCGGCAGTACAACGAAAACGCAAGGGTATGAAAGCCACAGCTGACCTATACTTAGAGGGAAGCGATCAACACAGAGGTTGGTTTCAGACTAGCTTACTTACCTCAATTGCTGCACATGGTGTAGCTCCTTATAAAACAGTCTTAACTCATGGCTTTGTAAATGATTTACAAGGTAGAAAGATGAGCAAGAGCTTGGGCAACGTTGTAGATCCTCTTGATATTATTAAACGCTACGGGGCAGAAATTTTACGCCTGTGGGTTTCTTCAGGTGATTACAGTCAAGATTTAGCTTGCGGTGAAGAGCAGTTCAAAAGAATGTCTGAGGCCTATAGACGAATCAGAAATACGATGCGGTTTTTATTAGGAAACCTCTTTGATTATGATCACAAAAAAGATGCCGTAGCATTTAAAGACATGCTTGAATTAGATCAATGGGCACTTTTACGATTAAACCAATTGATTACCGATGTAAACGCACATTATGAAGCATATGAATTTTATAAAATCTATCACGCCATCAATAATTTTATTACTGTAGATTTATCAGCATTGTATTTGGATGTTCTAAAAGATCGCCTCTATGTTGATAAAAAAGATGGTCTATCTCGCAGAAGTGCACAAACCGTTGTGTTTGAACTTACTGATCACCTTTGCAAAATGCTAGCACCTATCTTGTCATTTTTGAGTGATGAGGTTTATACACATTTGCAACCAGAGGTAGAATCCATATTCTCATTGCCATTTCCGAAGCCAAATAAAGATTGGAAAAAAGATGGTATCTTAGAAAAATTTGAATTGTTAAATGAACTACGCTCAAAAGTATCTAAAGATTTAGAGGATTTACGCAGAAACAAAACGATTGGCGCGAGCTTAGAAGCCAAAATAAATATTAAAACAAAGGGTAAGACTTTAGAATATCTAAATGCTTACAAAACGGAGCTTCCTACCTATTTTATAGTTTCACAAGTTGAATTTAGTGAAGGGGATGAGAAGATTGTAGCAGAAAAAGCAGATGGTGAAAAATGTGTTCGTTGCTGGCGCTACGACAAAATTATTGGCGCCAATAAAAAATTACCAGGACTATGTCCGCGCTGTACGGAGGCGTTAACATGAAAAAATATTTAATATTCACAACTTTAGCAGGAGCGATCATAGCACTTGATCAATGGTCAAAATTATTAATTTACACCGAGTTCTCTTTGGGTGAGAGTTTAACAGTATTAGAAAATTATTTTAATATTACTTTTGTCAGAAACTTTGGCGCCGCCTTTGGTTTTTTAGCTGATTCGCACCCTGAGTTTAGAACTTACTTTTTTCTTTTAATTCCACCTCTTGCCATGGTTTTAGTTGTGGGTATTTTAAGAGGCGTAGCTCTCAGTGATAAATTACAGACCATCGCACTATCCCTAATATTTGGTGGTGCCCTAGGAAATTACATTGATCGTCTTCGCTTTGGCTATGTTGTGGACTTTTTGGACTTTCACTTTCAAGGTAAGTACTCATGGCCCGCATTTAATGTAGCCGACATGTCTATTGTGATCGGAATCGGAATTTTAGCTTTACTGATAAAAAATGAGCCGAAAAAAGATAATGCTACGGTGGCATCATGAGTTACTATGTTCACGACATTGACCCTGCTCTAATACATATTGGTGACATTCAAATTCGCTACTATGGTTTAATGTATTTAGCTGGGTTTATTACAGCGTATTACCTACTCAAATACCGTTTTAAGCGTGGTTGGTTTAAATTACAGTCCATTCAAGTACAAGACCTATATACTTATCTAATGGTTTCTATGATGCTTGGCGCGAGAATATTTTATGTCTTTATCTACAATTGGGATTCCTATAAGCACGACCCCATACAGGCACTTTATATTTGGCAAGGTGGACTTTCATTTCACGGTGCAGCTGTTGGCTTTATTGTCGCTATGGTCTTATTTAGTCGCAAAAACGACATTGGCTTCTGGCATTTGGCTGACCACGTAGCCACAGGTTCTGCTCTAGGAATATTTTTTGGAAGACTTGGTAACTTTGCTAACGGCGAATTATTTGGTCGTCCTACTGATGTTCCGTGGGCCGTAGTATTTCCACACGCTGACATGCAACCACGCCATCCATCACAACTGTATCAGTCCCTTACCGAGGGCCTATTGGTATTTCTTCTGCTTATATGGATTGACTCAAGAGAGAGAAAAAAATATTTAGTTATGGATGTTAAAAAAGCAAAAACTGACGTTACGTGGAAGCGCACCGGGATTTTAGCTCCATGCTTTTTAATATTTTATGGTGTTGGCAGGTTCATTGTTGAATTCTTTAGAGAGCCCGATGCTCAGCTAGGGTTTTATTTTAAGTATTTCTCTATGGGGCAAATTCTTTGCTTTATAATGATTCTACCCGGCATTTTCCTCCTGTTGATGAACATACGTACCCCGAAAGAAGAGCGATATGTCTTACAAAATCAATCTAAGTAAGGAGCGCTTTAAATTTAGCGCCTCTCATTTTACGATCTTTTCTGCAGATAAAGCCGAGAGTTTACACGGGCACAATTACTTTGTCCGCTGCGAAGTAATTACCAATGATGTAGATAAAGATTTATCTATGGCTTTTGTTTTTTCGGAATTAAAAGATAAAATTGATTTTTTGTGTAAAGGGCTTGACGAAAAAGTGCTTTTGCCTGAATCCAGTCCCTTTGTGAAAATCCAAAAAAATAAAGCCAATATTGAAGTGAGCTTTCAAAGTAAATTTTATTCTTTTCCCGCTGAAGATTGCCAATTACTGCCGATTAGTAATATTACGGCTGAGGCATTGGCGAAATATCTATGTGAAAAATTGATCTCTTTTATTTCTTTTTCTTATCAGAGCATCGAAATTGCTGTTCAAGAAAGCACTGGTCAGACTGTATCGTTTATTAGATCGAACCAATGATTCCTACTCTTCGCAGCGTCTAAAAAATTAAAAAAACTAGTCTTTTTTGAAAATGATTTGTTGGTTATTTTATTACCGATTATACTATGGTTAGGTTCCTCCTAGCTTA
>JBBKWS010000056.1:0-5108 GCA_037969075.1 Bdellovibrionales bacterium
ATAGGCCCCAAAAGCAGACTGCATCCCGTAATGCCTGGCATATATCCCATCAATCCCATCAAACAAGCGAGAGAGCCACCAGATGGCAATAGCCCAGTAAAAATGATCCTTGATAATTAGGAATCCGGCAACGAGAGATAGCAAAAAGGCAAACGCACTTATGTGGTTAGGTTTAGCATGCAGAACTTTAAAAAATCGCAAAAAGCGTAGTGTGTAGTCTGGTAGAATGCGCCTAAAGGGGTTATCAATCATTTCAGTGAGTATACAGAACTAGCTCGATCTGTAAACAAGAAGCAAAAGCAGTGCACCGTATCGTTACGGATGAAAGGTTGTTATAAACTTTGTTCCATTGGTATCTGTTTGTAAACTCAAATCCCACTTGTATAGATTTGCTATGGAGTACACAAAAGCCAAACCAAGCCCACTACCATGCCCTACCTTAGCATTTCTGCCATCAAAGTTAAATGGCTCACCTAATCGATCTACCACAGTCTTGGGTATACCGGGCCCATGGTCAGTAATGGTTAACGTCTCTCTATCAATAGTGATATCAATCCAGCCCGAGCCAAAAGAGTACTTTAAAGAATTAGACAAAATATTTTGTACAAAGAGTTCAAAATAATGCGTATTACATTTTAAATTGCAGTCACTAACTATATTTAATCGAATGCGTCCTGGGTATGTTTTATCTAGACGCTTAAACATATCTTCAATACTACTAGCAACAGATACATCCCCATGACTCTTAATTTCATTGATGTTTTCAATCTCTGCCCAGTTCAAAAATGCAGAGATTGTATTTGAAACAATTTTTATCTCTGTTCGTAAATCTTCTACCAACTGAGGCTGCACCTGTCCTTTCCTACTCGCCACCTCAAGGTCTGTTTCCATTATTGTTAGTGGCGTTTTTAACTCATGGGCCATTTGATAGGACCAAGATCTTGATGTTTTATAACCCTTGTTAACCCTATCAATTAAATCATCTAGACAATTTAAAAGCATATTATACTCATCCTTATGACCAAGCTTAGTGTGGGAGAATAAATCCTTAGGAAGCCTTGCTAACAAGGTATGAGCCCCTTTTTTAGCTGTTACATCTCGCAGAAAATCAGACAGTGACCTAAGTGGTCGTAATAAAAGTGAAGTTAAGAAAAATGAAACCAATAGCCCAATAAGAACGGTTGCTGCAATATAAATCAGTGTGTTTTTTGATAAATAAGGAGGCGATAAAATATCTTCACCAATCACTAATCCCACTTGTAATGTACGATTAGAAAACCTTGGAAGTTCAAGATTTAGGGTTCTAATGTATTGTCCTTTTTCTCTAATTGTTACCCACTGCGGAGTTTGCGGCACATCCCTAATTGGTAATACCTTAGCTCCCAAACTTTCATATAGTATAGAGCCATTGCTTTTTCTTAAAATAAAAAATTTACCAATGCGGTTTTCGCCTAATTCTTCAGAGATGATTTCTTCAGCCGTGTTAAAATCAACTTTTGATAACTCACCAAGCTCTGATCCCAACAAGGCTGTTGCAGTTTCTCTTACTTGTTGATCAATGAGTTGCATACGATCTTGGTGTAAAAAGTGGTTATAGAGAAGTGAGGACGCAATGCCGACCGTTAATAACACAAAAAATAAAGCACTAAAAAATCTAAGTCTCAAGCCAGTAGCCAGTATTACGTGAATTTTTTATTTTTATAGTAGAACCTATTCCAGTTAATTTTTTTCTTAAGTTAGCAATTGTCGACTCAACAACATTTGTTTCCGCTTGAAAGTCATAGCCCCAAACTGATTCTAATAAGTGTGTTCTTGTACACACCTTACCATTTTGGCTGCCGAGTGCTTTAAATAATAAAAATTCTTTAGCAGGAAGTAGTTCATGTTTTGCATCTACTGATACCAGTCTTCGCATATAATCCACGGTAGTATTGCCAATCACTGTAAAGTCACTTACTGCATGGGCATATTTTCTGGATAGTGATTTGATTCTGGCTAATAACTCACTACTAGAAAATGGCTTCCCGACATAATCATCAGCCCCTAAATTGATTAGCTCTGTTCTTTCTCCTGGCGTATTAACGGCAGATAAAATTAGTATAGAGGTTCTAGGTGATTTTTTTCTTAATTTTTCTACGTATATTTTTGAGTCAAAACCATGCACTAGCCGATCAAGTATAACAACATCGAATTCCTCTGGCTGACTGACTTGAGACTCTAAATCCTCCAGGTTATCGATATGAGTCACATGAATGCCCTCTAAATGAAATAATTTTAGCAGGGATTTTGATAGTTTTATGTCATCTTCAAGTAGCAATACCTTTGTCATAAGGTGATTATGACTATAAGTTATATAACATCAACAGATAAGCACCGCATAAGAGCATTTTGAAAATCAAATTTATTTGATCTCTACCTAATACATACTTAGTGGCATTTGGTAACCTTATTGGTAGGAGGATCCATGAAACACTACACACTACTTACTTGTTTACTTATTGCGGCCCTAGCTACCGGATGTGCCAATCACGGCAAAAAGGCCGATGCAAAGAATATGAAAATGCAGGAATCAACCGACGCTGCTTACACAGATGCTGAAAGCTCTGATGATGCGGTTGTTGATACAGGCAAAAAAGCACTACCAAAGAAAAAAATGGCTAAGAAAAAATCTAAAAAGAAAACTATTAAATAAATACGTATGAAGTCGGTACATTTGATAGTAGGCCTAATTTTAACTAGCACCGTAATTTTGCTATCTTGTAGCTCAGAGAGTAGACGCAAGACAGTAACATATGCGGAGCTAAAATCCATATGTGAAAGTGGTGAGAAGAAAATAAATGAGTCCATATATCAGTGCACAAAACGTATCAATAACACAAAACAAAATGACTAGGAGAAACGATGAAGTTACTAATTAATATAATGCTATCTAGCTGCCTTCTAATAGCAGCTACCCCGACATTTGCTGCTGCTAAAAAGAAGACGGTAAAGGTGACTTACGCACAAGCTAAAAGAGAATGTTTAAAAGATGACCCCTCCCTAGAAGGCAAAACGCTTCAAAGTTGTATAAAGCAAAAACGAAAGTAGTTTTTGGGGCCCGCTTAATTCCTTTGTCGGGCCCTTTTTTTTAAATTCACGTATCAGAAAAGCCAACGATTGCCTTTTTTTAGCACATTAAACGCAAAACCCCTGATCTCAATAAATTTCTCTTAATTTTTACCCCAGTTTATAGGTATGATGAGCTGTATGAGAAAAACCATTTTAAGCGGCAGCACAGTCACAGGCGATCTAACTTTGGGTAATTACATTGGGGCCATTAATAACTGGCGTCAACTGCAAGACCAGTACGAGTGTCTGTACTTTTTAGCTGACTTGCACGCCCTTACGGTTCAACAAGATCCAAAAGTTTTAAAAGAGCGTACCTATAGTTTTTTCGCTCAATATTTGGCACTTGGTTTAGATCCACAAAAAAACATTATATTTGTACAATCACAAGTTCATCAGCACGCAGAACTTGCTTGGATTCTTACCTGCTTAACTCCTATGGGTTACTTAAATCGAATGACTCAGTTTAAAGAAAAATCTGAAAAGCATGTTAAAAATATCAACGCAGGCCTTTATACTTACCCGATTTTAATGGCTGCAGATATCTTGCTGTACCAAGCAGACCTTGTACCCGTAGGCGAAGACCAAAAGCAGCACTTAGAGCTGTGCCGGGATCTTGTAGGTTTCTTTGAAAATAGATATGGCAGTGGTATTTTAAAAATGCCAGAGCCCTATATCGGAAAGACTGGCGCAAGAATTATGTCCCTGCAAGATCCTGATAAAAAAATGTCTAAATCCGATGAAAATGAAAAGAACTTTGTTTCTATCATTGATGATCCTAAAAAAATCGAAAAGAAAATTAAATCTGCAACTACGGACTCTGATACCACCATTACGTTTGACCCAGTTAATAAACCCGGCCTTGCTAACTTACTAACTATTTATTCTGTATTAAGCGATAAAACCATGGTTGAATTAGAAGCAAATTACGAAGGTAAAATGTACGGTCACCTAAAAGTGGATTTAGCCGACCTTGTGGTAGAAACGCTAAAACCTGTTCAAGAAAAGTATCATGACCTTATGAAAAACAAAGACCACCTCGAAAATTTAATGAAGTCTGGGGCTGAGAGAGCGCGCGCGAAGGCCCAAGCAACTTTAAAAAAGGTTTATAGTTCCGTGGGCCTAGTTTAATATAAACACTCTTTCCATATAGCTGCCCCTATATTACACATCGCAAGAACTAGATTCTTTTTTGTTTTTTTTATCCTTGTCCAATCCGCTTTAGCCTTTTAAGGTAGCAAGAATTTTACTAGAGGTTGTGGCATGGGAATACTTGGGATTTTACTCGCTCTATTTGGTCTAATGTATTTAGCCTATAGGGGTATCAACGTTCTCATCTTGGCACCAATTATGGCCCTCTTTGCTTGTCTGTTACATCCAGACACTCCGCTTTTAGCCTCTTACACCCAAGTTTTTATGCCAGCCCTTGGTAATTATCTCTTACAATATTTTCCTATTTTTATTTTAGGCTCCATCTTCGGTAAAATGATGAGTGATTCGGGCGCCGCATTCTCAATTTCAAATTTTATTACAAAAAAATTAGGTCCCAAGCATGCAATACTTGCAGTGGTTTTATCCTGCGGTCTCTTAACTTACGGCGGGGTATCACTTTTTGTAGTGGCTTTTACCATTTACCCAGTAGCTCTAACTTTATTTTCTAAAGCAAAAATTCCTACGCGCCTCATACCAGGTGCCATTGCATTGGGATCGTTTACTTTTACCATGACCGCGCTTCCTGGTACTCCATCTATCCAAAATGCAATCCCAATGCCGATCTTCGGAACCACAGCATTTGCAGCACCTCTACTTGGAATTATTGCAGCCTTCGTTATGTTTAGTTTTGGTATGTGGTGGCTACTAAGACAGGCTAAAAAGGCAAAGCCCAATGAGCTTAATGATACTACATTAAGTAAGGTCATAAAGCCCGTTTCATCTCCCTCTACAGTTTTATCTTTTTTGCCTTTAGCACTCGTAGTGATTTTAAATTATACTTTTTCACACTA
>JBBKWS010000057.1:0-4800 GCA_037969075.1 Bdellovibrionales bacterium
GTGGCATCATAATATAAAATATATTTGCCCATTTTTAAATTTTCATCACCATTACAGCGAGGTACATTCATCTTTAGAACTGTAGCTTTAGGCGCAGTTACATTTACATCGACTACAAAGTGCATCGTTTCAACGCCACCTAACATCAAACGTAGACCTGGGTTCCATTGTCTGTGCTTAATAGATACTACACTTCGTCCCTCATAGTTATCTTTCACGTTAATCATTTTATAACCAACATAGATTTCTTGGTAAGCATCAGTGCAGCTTATTGTTAATAGTTCCTCATTAGTGGTTAAAAAATCTAGCGGCAGCTGCACTTCCGCTTGCGCTGTTGCAAGAAAACAAAAAGAATATGCCAGAATTAAGAATGCTTTCATTGGGCCCCCATCTGTTGGCGTGTTTATAGCAAGGGGCAGTTGCATGTTAAACGATGATAGAGTTATTTGTAAAAGTTATTCTGAAGGATAGTGAAGTTAATACCTCAGCTCTATAAAATCTAAGAGTTTATGCCAATTATGGATAATCTTTAGGTCGGACTATTTACCGTTGGTATTTTATTGAATTGAGCAGGGCAAGTCCCTATTAAATGTTTCGTAGGCATCATTCACGTACCGCGCGACATATTTATCACCATTGTCCTTTAAAATTGTTATGGATACAGCGTGATTATTAAGAGAGGTTGGATTTCCATCTGCGCCCACCCTCATTGCGTGATTCCATATGCCAGTGCATGCCAGAGGAATATTTAGACGCTTCAGCTGATCCCATCCTCTATTACGACAAACGATTCCCGCGCCATTGTAATTATCCACTAATTGACCGTGAAGAGCATCTCCTAGCTCCTCGTTAGAGAGTAATGTAAGTTTTAAATGACGGCCGTATTCACAAACAATATTAACCTCATTTTCTAAATCATCAGCTTGAACATGAGCAAAACACATTAGCGCCATTAAGATAACTGAAATAAACTTTTTCATATGCCTTCCTTATTCGTTCTTGCTACAAGCAGTTAATACTGAGTGAGACACTATTTTTCCATCACGTAATAAGCGAAGTTTTACGGGTTGGTTGGCAATAAACGTCAACTCTACCTCCCAGTCACTTCTGTGCTCCGTAACCACCTTGCTCTTTAAGATTTTGTTTACAGAAGAAGATGTCGGATACATCCCCACGTCCCCAAGGCTATTCGTTCGCATCTCCACATCAAAAAATAGCTTTTCAAATTTAACCTCTGTTTTAACCAACATCTGATGACCAAATATTTGATAGAATTGTAGCAACGTGTCTTCGGTATTCATTTCATTAGGATCTTTATGCACGTACAAGTAAGTCACTTGGTTTCTGCCAGCTCCAGAACAAATCAATTCGGCATTTTTAAAACCCTCTCTTACGGGTGTATATCCTGAAGATATGATTTGTGCCACCAAGGATCGAGTCGACTCTGATGTAACCTCATCTAACTCACGCTCCCTACGGTAAAGAGCCTCATGTTTTAATAGCGCAGCTTGGTTAAGTGTATCCAACTGCTTCCAAAGTTTTTCATCTACCTCGACTCTAAATGTAATATCATAAAATATGGCTAACTGTTGGAACTTACAATTTGAAGGGATCTCCGGTAATTGCTTATAATCATGTACTTGTGGTAGCGGTTCTGTTGCGGTATGCCAGTCTATTAAACTCAGTATCCTTCTAAGAGCTTCTTCGTTTTGAGCAGACGTAGGGAAATCTGCATTAACACCGCCTTGCAATCTTATAATATTGTTATTTAATTTTGAATAATCTTCAAAGAGATTTCCGCTCGCAGTAAAAATTTTTAACTTTGGATTTAGTTTTGCTTCAAAGATATCTAACAATTCTACCGTCTCTGTACTGTCGGATGATTTACAGACTACAGCCATGCCTCCGCCGCCATCTACACCAGCCCAAGCATTTAAATTTAATAAAAATATTATTTGTACAAATACTAATTTCATTTTCCCTCCGGAGAATTGCCTGAGATTACATTCAGGCTTATATACATCAAATTCATAAATCTTCAAAACAAAACAGATCCTTCTTATAAAGAATGAACCTGGTGATCAAATTTTAAAATCAAATCCTTGATAAATAAAGTCGCCAGATCCACCGAACGTAAGCGGTAATAAAAAAGTCATACTGCCAATAAGAATGTCTCCCCGTGGATCTGCGTAGTGGTAGTAACGCATCTCTATTTGTGTTCTCTGTGAACCATCGGATAAGTCAACCGTTGTAACAGTCCCAATGTAAACAGCTTGAGGATTAATGTGAGTAGAATCCTCTTTATCAGATAACTGTTTAAGGACACTCTCCACGGCCATAGAAAATTCGGGGCGGGTCAATAGCCTCTGTAATAGTACTTGCTCTTTTCCGTGATTTTTTTCAAAAATAGTATCTGAACTAAATGAGTTAGATTTGTTTTGTGCCATAGAATTATAGCCGGTAAGCAGAAATAGGCATAATAATGGGATAAGGTATTTATTTTTCATTCAATCTCCTTGAAACTTTCTTACCCAGAATCTAAATGCGTATTTGGACTCTAGGTAATTGCCTGAAGTTACTCTCCGGCTTGAATATACTTATTTCATATCTTTCCAAAGTAAAATAGATCATTTTTATAAATAATCATTGAATATTGTGATTTATAATCATAATCAGAGGCCATGAAAGCAATATTTGAATTTAATGATTATAAAGAATTTGCGAATGAATGGCTTGAGTTACAACCCAAAGGCGGTAGAGGCTTATTAAGTCAAATCGCTCGTGAGTTAAGTATTCACACAACACTACTAAGCCACACGCTAAGAGGAGACAAAAATCTTACAAGTGAGCAAGCCATACTTCTTGCAGAATTTATAGGGTTGCAACAACTTGAAACCGACTTTTTTTTGTTATTAGTACAAAGAGATCGAGCTGGAAATTTAAAACTTAAACAAAAATACGAAAATGACATTCGTAAAATTAAATCCGATTCGCAGGAGGTGTCAAAAAGAGTGGTTTCTAATGTTGAGCTCACGGATGTTCAACAGGCACAGTTTTACTCATCTTGGTTATATCCAGCCATAAGACAGCTAAGCAGCTTACCAAATTATCAAAATGCAATTGAACTTTTACAGGCTTTTAATGTCAAAAAAGACGAATTTCATAGGGTTTTAAAGTTTTTGATAGAGTCAGATTTATGCATTGAAAAAAATGGGAAAATAAAAATTGGCCCCTCCAATACACACATTAATTCTAAGTCGCCTTTTGTGTTTCAGCATCATAAAAACTGGCGAATAAAAGCATTTGAGAAACATAACAACCTTTTACCAGAAGAACTGATGTATACGGCACCATTTACTATCTCCAACAAAGATTTTGAAACTTTCAGAGAAGAAGTTGTTAAACTCATTCAAAAACTAATTAAAACAGCAGAAAAAACAACAGGTGAACGATTAGCTTGTTTGAATATCGATTTGTTTTTTGTAAAATAAACAAATCATTAACGGCAATAAAGTATATATGAACGCTCTGAGCTGTTGATTGAGAACATTCAAAAATTCTTTAGATGAACTAAGCACTGATTTTTAAGTCAGTACTTTCTAGAATGATGCATGGACATGTAACAAGTGTTATTTGAGTATTAAATCTAAATTGTTAAAAATGTGCATAGCTTGAAGATACATACAAACATATAGAAAAGGTAATAAGAGTACAAAAGGCAGAGCTCTTATGCGGATTTTTAAATACTTCTTTAGAAAGAAAAGCCAGATAATAACTGTAATTAAAGAGCCAAAAAACAGTGAGATATATCCATAGCTATCACCTTCTTTAAAAACAAAGAAAAACCCAAACACCAAAAGACAATCTAAAGCAATAAACGCTAACGCCCAAAGATGAACTTTTAAATGTTTCTCTAGGTTACTTCGATCCAAAATAGACCAAACAGCTACAGCTATAACAAACGCAATAAATGATAAGAAATCCTCAAAATTAAGACTCATAGCTATTTATCATCAAGTTATTTTTTTTTCGGATCAACAAAGAAATGTTTGATGACCTAAAACTACATATTAAAACACTGGCTTTTTGATTTAAGATAGAAAACTCAAACACTAGTAGCGCTCAAAGCAACCACCCTGCAAAAAGTCGACACCTTATGCTCTAGGCGCATTTATTTAATTCATTAAAGATTTAAAATCTGCCCACTGCATGTCTTCGATTTCAGAAATACTCATTGTAAGCTTATAAATATTTTTTTGCCCAAGGCCTCGCCGGAACGCTTTATACACTCGGCGTGGAGAAATAAAAATCCCAACGATTAAAGTCAGTGGCGAATATAAATATCCTGCCCAGTGCTTAGCGGTAAAACCAGAAGCAAGCTCCCATGCGGCGATCTCGCCCTCCCCAGTCCACGTAGTTTTATAACCAGTAAGTATATGAGTTAGATCGTGATACTTAATGAGGTCGCGTCTTTTTTTAGGGTTTGGATAGAATACTTTCAGCGGCCCATAGCTCACCTGAAACCATTTGGCTGTACTACCGTCTTCAGGAAATGCCTGTGCCTTGTAGAAATTTTCTAATACGTCTTTAACCTTCAGGTCGCTGTCCATGCAGGCAAAGTATCACAAAAATAAAAAAAGGCCAGCTTGGCGCTGACCTCTTTATGTATTTAAACTTATTTTTAGATTTGCGTCTCACCGATATTGATTTTTTTAGACTTTGATTTTTGTAAAATTACAATCGCAAGTCCTCCGCCTATTAGTAAACAAGCAGCTAAAATCAATCTCATATTCATACCCT